>CAMDDX010000262.1 GCA_945893075.1 Planctomyces sp. SH-PL62
CCGCCCAGGCAGTCGAAACCAGCGCCGCCACGATGCAGTTGCAGCAACCCACTCTTTTTTAGCATTTGGGATTTGAGATCCCACAGCGGGTCTGGACTGATGCGGCCGTGCCTGACGAGCGACAGGCTGAACGCGCTCTCGGCTTCAAATCGCGTCAATCCGCTGGCAGCATCCAGCACTATTTGCAGCGCGGGGCCGGTCGGCAGGTCATCCGCCTCAGTGGCGATGCCGCGCGCGATCGCCTCCAGTTGCTCGCGAGTCGGCAGGTCATGCTCCAGCACGATGAAGAGCTTCTCCAGTTCGACGGGAACTTGCACGACCGGAGACAGGATCACCACGAAGGTCCGGTTCTGCTTGCCGGCTGCGATTTGGTGAGCGAGCGCCTGCACGATCTCGGCGGACTGCAACATGCGATGAAAGTTCGGAAGTACCAGCAGCGCGGAACTGTCCTCCTTTGCGAGCGAGTTCAGCGCCCGAATCGCTGCCAGCGGATCACCGCCAGCGGCATCGGCGGCGTTAGCCTTGCGGCCCGACAGTCGCAGGCCGCGATCGACGTCCCAGGTGGCCAGTGCCCACTTCTGTTCCGAGCAGAGTTTCGCGATCTCGCGGAGGGCATCTTCGTGTTCGTGACTCTCGATCCAGATTCCGCTGAAGCAGGCCCGCACATGCTCGGCCAGCCGTTCAGATAATGACATGAGTGTGCTCCTTTGAATGGTGATGAGAATGAAAACGCAGAGGCCGCCGAGCACGCGCCGGAAGATCCCGGCACACGCTCGACGGCCTCTGCTCGTCAGTGTGGTGATCGCGCGACGGATACCGTCACGCGGACTGTTGTTGGACGACTTGCTGGTTAGCGGCTTGGTGGAACTCCGCCGTCAGCGTCTCGTTGACGCGATGGCCGAGAGCCTCTTCCAGAAACTTACTGGCCTCACGGCATTCACTGCCGGTGAAGCCCTTGGTTTGGACGCTGGTCTGTCCGGTCGGTGACACAGTGATTTCGATGATTTTCAAGAGGCACCCCCGATCTGGACTGTGAGCCGGATCGACCCGTCCACCAGAGCTTGCTCAGTGACCGTGTGCCCGCGTTTGCGGGCTTCGATCCGAGCCTTCTCCACGGCGTACCCCTGCAAGAATGAATCCAGCTCGCGCTGGTCCCCCCAGCGACCGTTGAAGTTGTCGAACTGAACCTCACCGGTATCAAGCTGGCACACTGCCGGGTAGTTCCAATCACGCAGTCGCACGGCGAGTCCCTCGACCTCGCCGCGAAACATGCGGTGCTTGCCGAAGACCGGGTCTTCCAACTGGCGTCGCCGGCATGCGGCCGTCACAGCGGCGGCATCTCGGACTTCGGTTTTGATTTTCACGATATGGGACAACACACACCTCCTTTCGAGTGGCGGCGAGAAACCTCGCCGCAATGATGGACAACAAAGCAATCTCGCACCTCCACGACGGAGACAGCGAGCGGTACGGACACTTCGCCAACTCTTGCAAGCTCAGCCCGGCACTACGGTCGCGACTGCCGAACGAGTCGTCGCTGGGCTTGTCGGCGAGACGGTGCCAGCAACGAAACAATCCACATCAGCGGCACCGAGACCGTGGACACAGTGAAGTCGCAGTGTCTCGGCCGTCCGCTCCAGGCCAGCTCGCAAGACAACTTCTGCCCATGCGGTCGATCGACAAGGACACGCATGTCGTGAGCTTCGGTGGCTTGCGGCTCGAAGGCAGCGAGACCGACACACTCAGGAACGAGCGCGAACCCGTTGCCGTCCCAACTGTCCCCAAACTGCGGGTCATGAGCTTCGCAGGCCGTGATCAGATCCGACGAGTAGAACGCCGCGTGGTAGTCCGGCGAAAATGTGATCTCAGAGACCGCATGGCATTTCCTCCACGCCGACTTGGCCAGCTCGACGCGCTCGCGCAAAGTCTTCACGAGCGGCCGGCGCAGCTCGATGACCGCGCAATCACAGCCGTAGAGGTCTTCACAGTGCGTGTCAGAAGTTGCTGTTCGCAGAACAAGTATGGGCATGAGAGTCTCCTCGCGATGACGGTGGGTGAGAACGACGTGCGCACAGTTCGATGAAGGCGATCCGCAGATGTCCGGCGGCTAAGCCGGGGGGCTTCACGTTGACATGCCCGGTTTCGACTCTCGATTTAGCTCACACTGATCACGGCGAGGGGTCACTCCGCCAGTTTCTCGCTGTTCACTAAAAGAGCACTTACCTGTGCGTCCGAAAAATCAGTAATGTGGCTGGCGTCGCGATCGGCTTGGTTGGTCCGCTGGATTGGCTGAGTAAATTCGCGGACGTACCAACGACAAGATGTGACTGAAATGGAAGGGAAGCCATGACCACACGAGCCGACCACGGCGTACCGCCGGACGATGATGAAGATGACTACGACGACGAGGTACAGGCGACGCCTCCACCTCCGATCGTTCACGACTTGCAAAAGGGAATTCAGATCCTGCGGTACGGCATCGCGGGTATCTCGCAGTTCGAGTCGATGGCCGGCTCGAACCTGAAGACGATTTCAGGTGAATCGCACATTCGGGCGTTCGAGCAAATTCGGGTGGATGCTGGCGTCGTGAACAATCCGATGGAGCAAATCTTGGTCGATGGGGCCATGCTGGCTCACGTTCAGGCGGCACGGCTAATGTCCAAGGCAGAAGGCCAAACTCCAGAGGTGGCCGAGGTCTATCACAATGCTTCCGCGAAATACCTTGGTGAGACGCGGAAGCTGGCTCTCGCTCTGAAAGAGTTCCGCTCGCCAGTCGTGGCGAAGCAGGTGACCGTGGTGCAACAGCAAAATGTCGCGCACGGTGATCAGCAGGTGGCATGCTTCATGGCCAGCACGGCACAAATGGAGAGTCTGCCATCCGCGATCTCAGACAAATGCGCGACTGTGATCACCGATGCAAATGTCTCAGTTGGCGCGATCACTTACGAGCCTCGGAAGTCCACGGACGAGCTGATTATCGAGTCCTTCATGTCGACGCCGGAGGTTCGCAAGCACCTAGCCAAGACGGACGCGGCGATGGCGCGGCAATTGGAGGCGCAGCCATTGAATTGGCGCAGCGTCGACGTTGCCGATGCGATCCTGTCCCAGTTTGGGACTCCACGCAATTCGAGGGGAGACTGAGCTGTGCGAGAAATTGCTCAGGATATCGAAGCCACCGCCCGCAACCCTCGACGGGTTGTGGCCGGTCGGCGCAATCGCGCGCTGCGCCGTGGATTGACTGACGCGGGTCGCGAGCGACTCCGAGAATCGACCTCACGATTTCAGCCGTGGAGATTCTCGACGGGACCGAAGTCCGATGCGGGGCGACGGCAAGTAGCCGCAAACGGCAAAGTCCGCCAAATGGGTTTGCTCTCAGTTCGCGAGCGCCGGGTACTGATGGCAGAGCTGACCGCCGACTTGGAGACTTTCCGACAACTTCGTGGACTGGTCCCTGGCTGACCTGGAAAAAAAACGTCACACCTGAGTGACAAGTAAGCCTACCAACATGAGCTTGAGCCCACGTCGCTCAGCCGGCCCTTGGCGATGCCGTGAGGCTGTGGCAGACTGAGATTGCCTCCGCACCGGCTGAGACCTCTCTGTGAGGCACATAGAAGTCCAGAATCGGTCCACCCCGGCTCGCTCGATCAAGGGCTACGAATGACAGTGGAGAGCTACGATCTGCTGGGCGAATACCAGACACCAGCGTTCCAAGTCGGCGACGTGGTTGAGTGTGCGATGCGCGGAGCCGTGAAGATCGTCGGCGTCACAGCCGGCCGGATCGCCTGGCCCACGGCGAAGCGGAGCGCGGGACGCAAGAATGCCACTCCGGCCATCGTCCTGTATGACTGCTTGATCGACGCAGTTCAGCAAGAGTCCAACCGTGCGATCTGTCACTGGTGGGGAGTCACAGGGCAAACTGTTTCCCAGTGGCGCAAGGCGCTGGGGATCGGGCGGAGTAATCCAGGAACGTCCCGCCTCCACGCGGCCCACTACCGCGATTATGTCGGCGAGGCGATGCGCAAGGCTCTGCTGCCGGCGCTTCGTAGTCCTGAGCGTCGAGCCAAGATCTCTGCCGCCAAGCTCGGCAAGCAGCGTCCTGACTTGTCCGAGCGGAACCGATCGAGGCGTGGGGCCAAGCTATCCGCAGAGGCTCGGCAACGCATGAAGGAGGCTTGGAGGCGACATGGATTCGTCGGCGGCAAGAAGGGAGCCAGAGCTTGGACTCCTGCTGAGGATGAGCTGGTGCGCACTCTGCCGACCGCCGAAGTTGTCCGCCTGACCGGGCGGACGCTGGCGTCGGTCGGGAGTCGCCGACGGAAGCTCCGGTTGCAGGCCGCCCTGGAATTGGCTGACCGTGAGGTCAAGATACCGAGCCGTGACCGCAACGAGATCGAATCGCCTGCGGTCACCGGTCAATTCTCGCATTGGGGCTTAGACGATGACGTGGCGCACGCAACTGGGTGAGAGGACGCTGACTGGTGCAGAGGCGGCATTGTTCCGTGAGGCACTCGGCCACGTTACTGACATGGTTGAACAGGAGATTGCCGACGACTCGGATCCTTGGGATTTCGGCATCCCGGTCTTCGATCAAATGCAGCCGACTGCAAAGCTCGCGCTCTTGGCGGAAGTTGGTTGGGCACTGCTGCGGGTGACAGACTCCTGTCCGAAGCTGACGGCAATCAACGAAGCGGTCGTGGCGGCACTCTTCGGCGACGTCGAACAATCCATCCAAATTGAGATCGACTGGTCGAAGGAAGAGGCTGCCGACAACGAGTTGCAAGCGTGGCGGAAGCTCGTGCTGGCGGTCTTTCGCGAAGACGCCGATACGCTCGACTTACCAGAGTCCGACTGCGAAGACGTAGGCGAGTGGAAACTACTCGTGGAAGTCTTGTCCGATCGGATCCTGTGGGACGACGACTTCAACGAGGCCGAGCGGTTTCTCGACGAGTCGCCGGACGAGGCCGAGCGGCTGCGCGAGAGGTGGGGCATCGACGAGAATTACTACAGCGCCATTCCACCCGACCCACGAGAGTCGGAACTTCCCGGCATTCGAGAAACTCTCAAAGAACTCTGCCGGAAGTAGTTGTCGGCGGGGCAGCAGCTCGACGTCGCGATCACGCGGGTACTTGAAGGCACCCGACCGAGTAATCCTTCGGCGAATTGGACGCCTTGAGAGCTGAGCCGTATTCTGGCCGCGAATCCAACGACAACACATTATCGACAACTGGGTTTTGTGCCCGGTCGATCCGGGGCGGTACTTGCACGGTGGCCTGTTGCCATCTTCCGCCCAAACAGTCGAGCCCAAGAGTTGTTGGAATCGGGAAGCCAAGCCAGTGCTCAGACTCGAAGAGATTACGAAGAACTCCGCGATCGCCGGGATCGAACCGGGGCAGGTTGTTCGTGTCGTGACCACGGAGCCGGTCGGCGATAACGCGCTGACGGTCTATTACAAGACGCCGGACGGTCGCGTGCTGGAGCGGATGCTGTTTCGTACCGACGAGGCCAACCTGTCGCTGGCTGAGGCGGGGCGGCCGTGGGCGTTTGATGCACCGGGGGACGAGTTCAAGCTCGTGGCGGAGGCGTACCGCATCAACCTCGCCCATTTGTTTGACCCGATGATGGCAGTCCACACCTCGAACGTGGAGCCGTACCCGCATCAGATCACGGCGGTCTATGAGTCCATGCTGGAGCGTCAACCGTTGCGGTACGTCCTCGCGGACGATCCGGGAGCGGGCAAGACCATCATGGCCGGCCTCTATATTCGCGAGCTGCTGATGCGGGCCGACGCGCGGCGTGTCCTGATCGTCGCACCGGGCAGCTTGGTCGAGCAGTGGGAAGACGAACTGTTCGAGAAGTTCGGCCTCACGTTCAACGTCTTTTCTCGTGAGCAGGTCGAGCAGTCGCGAGGCGGGAATCCGTTTGAGGACTTCGATCTGGTGATCGCCCGGCTCGACCAACTTTCCCGCAACGATGACCTGAAAGAGAAGCTCAAGCTGACACGCTGGGATCTGGTCATTGTCGATGAGGCTCACAAGCTGTCCGCGAGCTACTACGGGACCAAGCTCAACAAGACGCATCGGTTCGAGTTGGGAGAGTTGCTGGGGTCGATCACGCGACACTTTCTGCTGATGACCGCCACGCCGCACAACGGCAAAGAGGAAGACTTCCAACTCTTCCTGTCACTGCTGGACTCCGACCGGTTCTATGGCAAGTCGCGCGACGGCGCTCACAAGGTCGATGTGTCCGACCTGATGCGGCGGATGGTCAAGGAAGAGATGGTCAAGTTCGACGGCACGCCGCTGTTCCCCGACCGGATCGCGAAGACCGCCAGCTACCCGCTGTCGGACCTGGAAGCCGGGCTGTACGCAGCCGTGACGGATTACGTCAAAGAGGAAATGAACAAGGCCGAGCGACTCACGGACGGCAAACGCAAGGGGACGGTGGGTTTTGCTCTCACGGCTCTGCAACGCCGGTTGGCCTCCAGCCCCGAAGCCATCTATCAGTCGCTCAAGCGCCGACATCAGAAGCTCAAGCGTCGTGTGGAAGATGAGAAGTTGCAGCAACGGGGCCACGGCGTTCTCGCCGAAACTCTGAGTTGTTCCCTGCCGGAAGACGCCGACGATCTCAACGCTGAGGAACAGGAAGACCTCGAAGAAGAACTGGTCGATCAGGCCACGGCCGCGGAGACCATTCAAGAGCTCGAAAGCGAAATTTTGCTGCTGCAAGACTTGGAAGAGCAGGCCAAGGCTGTTGTTCACTCCGGTCAGGACAGCAAATGGAAGGAACTCTCCGGCCTGCTCCAAGGCACCCCGGAGATGCACGACGCCACCGGTCGCCAGCGGAAGCTGATCATCTTCACCGAGCACCGCGACACGCTGAACTATCTGGTCGAGCGGGTCGGCGGGTTGCTGGGGACGCCGGAAGCTATCGTCACGATCCACGGTGGCGTGAAACGGGACAAGCGGCGTGAGGCTCAAGAGTTGTTCCGCAACGATCCCGACACGCGAGTCCTGATCGCCACGGATGCCGCTGGTGAAGGTGTGAACCTGCAAAACGCCAACCTGATGGTCAACTACGACCTGCCGTGGAACCCGAACCGACTGGAGTAACGCTTCGGCCGCATCCACCGCATCGGGCAGGACGCTGTCTGCCACCTGTGGAACATGCTCGCCAAAGGGACTCGCGAGGGCGCTGTCTTTCAGCGGCTGTTCGACAAATTGGAAGTCGAACGCCAGGCGCTCGGCGGGCGTGTGTTCGACATCTTGGGCGAAGTGTTTGAAGAGAAAAGTCTGCGCGAGCTGCTGATCGAAGCCATCCGATATGGTGAAGACCCGGAACGACAGGCCCGGTTACTGCGCAAGGTCGAAGGAGCGCTCGACACCGAGCACCTCAAGACCATCATCCACCGCCACGCACTGAGCGAAGAGGTCATGGATGAGCGCCGGCTGTTCGCAGTCCGCGAGGAGATGGAGAAGGCCGAGGCTCGCAAGCTCCAGCCGTATTTCATCCGGTCGTTTTTCCAGCAGGCGTTTCAGCAGCTTCAGGGCGAACTCCGTCCGCGTGAGCCGGGACGGTGGGAGATCACTCACGTCCCGGCGGTCATTCGGGAGCGGGACCGGCAGATCACTGGGCGTGACCGGCGAAACCTGAATCCCGTGTTGCGCAAGTATGACCGAGTCTGCTTCGAGAAGACGTTCGTCCGGCTGGTGGATCGTGTGAACTCCACGCGGGCCGAGATGCTGCATCCCGGTCATCCGCTGATGCAGTCGGTGACAGACATCGTGTTGGAGCAGCATCGCAACAAGCTCAAGCAGGGGGCCGTGCTGGTCGATCCGCGCGATATGGGGCTGACGCCGCGAGTCACCTTCATCATCGACCATTCCGTGAAGGAAGGCCGCAATCCCGACTTGGTGGTGTCGCGGCGGATGCAGTTCGTGGACATCGACCCGCAGGGCCGAGCGTCCAATGCCGGCTGGGCACCGCATCTCGACGGGGAACCGATCTCCGACGCGGACCTCAAGCTGGTGCAGGACGTCCTCAGTGCGTCCTGGATCACGCAAGACCTGGAGCAACTCGCGCTGGCCCACGCCTCGACGCATCTCGTGCCAGAGCATTTCAACGAAGTGCGGCTACGGCGCGAGCGGCATGTGGACAAGACGCTGGCCGCCGTGCATGAGCGGCTGGTCAAGGAGATCAACTTCTGGTCCGACCGGTACATCAAGCTCCAGGACGACCTCGCGGCCGGCAAGGATGTGCGGCTGACGCTGGAGAATGTCCGCCGCACGATCGACGAACTCACCGCGCGGCGGCAGTCTCGTGAGCAAGAGTTGCTGGCGATGCGGCATGTCATCTCGGCCACGCCGATCGTGGTGGGCGGAGCGTTGGTCATCCCCGCCGGGCTGTTGCTTCAGCGGAATGGTGAACCGGGTTGGTCGGCCGATCCAGATGCTCGCCGTCGTATCGAGCTGATCGCCATGCGGGCCGTGATGGACGCCGAGCAAGCGTTGGGGCATCAAGTCTTCGATGTCTCGGCGGAGAAGTGTGGCTGGGATGTCACGTCGCGACCGCCCGCCGTGAATGGCAAGCTGGCGAACGACCGCCACATCGAGGTCAAAGGCCGTGTCAAAGACGCCACGACCGTCACGGTCACGCGCAAAGAAATCCTGTACGGACTGAATCAGTCCGACAAGTTTGTGCTGGCCATCGTGCTTGTGGACGGCGACCGCTATGAGGGTCCGTTCTATATTCGTGAACCGTTCACCCAGGAACCCGACTGGGCCGTCACCAGCATCAATCTGGACCTGAAACAATTACTTGATCGGGCACAACCGTTGTAGAGACTGACCATGACACACCGCACCATTCCCCTGTGGAACGCCGTTGGCGTACTCCCGCCGGTGAACGAGACAAACCCAACTTCCCCAGAGCGGTCCCCGTACCTCGTCTCGCTCAGTGATTTCGTGGACCGATTCGGAACGTCGCCTGATCGGTGTCGTATCATGGAGGGGCTGCTGAGATATCGGGCGGCATTGTGTGGGGCTGGTCTGACTCAGGGCTTTCAGTGGTTTGACGGCAGCTTTCTGGAACAGATCGAGGTCAGCGAGTCGCGGTCCCCGAACGACATCGACATCGTGACGTTCTTCCGGTTGCCTGCCGGAATAGTTTTCGCTGAAGTTGTGCGGCGCGCACCGGACCTGTTTCCGAGCAATCGGTCGGGACGAGAGCAACTGAAGAAACAGTTTTTCGTCGATCCCTATTTTGCGTATCTTGATGCGACTGGCGAGGCACTCATCAAGCAGTCAACCTACTGGTATGGCCTCTGGTCGCACCGCCGAAATCAGACTTGGAAGGGATATGTAGAAGTGGACTTGTCACCTGTGGAAGATGCTGCGGCGGCATCCATCCTCGCGAATCTTTCCACATCAGGAGGTCAACCATGACGCGCCAGGAATACATCCACTTGTTGGCGGATCGCGAGGCTCTCCGCCGCATCATCGCCGACATCCCCGCCGACGATATCATCACGGGGGGCAGTTTTCGGTCTCGGCTTGAGGAAGTCGAACACGAAATCGCCAGCAATCAAGTTGATGACCGCGTCCCTGCCCGTGCGCGGTTGACCTTCCGCGGGAAGCCCGTCATTGCCAACCACGGGATCTTTGCCGAGTTTGGGATGAAGGCCACGAATGCGTTTACCGACGTGGTGGCCAAGGTCGCTGCGGCGCTCTCCGGGCCGTTGGGATCTGCCGGCCGGGTTCCCAATCGCGACCAACATCAGTTGCTCATCACCAGCACGGCGATCGGGTCGTTCGGGTTTGAACTCGAAGAACACCGGTCGGACCAACTGCCGTTTTCCGAAGACAGTCCCACAGCGGAAGCGCTGAAGCTGACCACGTCGCTGCTGGAGAGCACGCTGGGCACTGATGACGAGCTTGCGGACGCTGCTGCGGCCACAGACCCGCGAGCACTCGCCGCCGTGCGGGCGTTCCTCGGCACGCTGGCCGACAATGAAGCGTTTTGTGCCGTCGAGTTTCAAGGCAAGGCGTGGCGGTTCCCCGACGCGGGTGCCGTGCGGACCAGTCTGGCGAGAATCAGTCAGGACAATCTCCGCGAAGACGAGTCCCTGCTGGACGGCGAGTTTCAAGGGGTTCTCCCCAAGCGTCGCACGTTCGAGTTCAAGCTCGCCGCCGATGAGTCCGTGATCGCCGGTAAGGTCGGGCCTGAGATTGCCGACCCCGACGCCATCAACCGGCACTTGCATGAGTCCATCTCGATCAAGGTGATGACGACCCAAGTCGGCAGTGGTCGTCCGCGCTACACCTTGCTGCGAGAACCGCAGTGGCGCGACGCTCAACCGTAAGTGGAACCACATTGATCACGAGGTAGCCACGCTCGCCAAGAGCGTGGGGAAATTGGCGGAAAACCCACGCTCTTGGCGAGCGTGGCTACGAGAATCACTCGCGACTGGTCCCTGTTCCTGAAATCCTGATGAGACTCCATGACCGACATCAGAGCACCCAAGAAGCTCATCGAAGTTGCCCTGCCGTTGGATGACATCAACGTGGCCTGCGCGCGGGAGAAGTCGATTCGGCATGGGCATCCCTCGACGTTGCACTTGTGGTGGGCACGGCGGCCGTTGGCGGCGGCGCGGGCGGTGTTGTTCGCGCAGTTGGTCAACGATCCGGGGTATGAGCAGGGTGCCGGCTTCAAACGCGGCGTCAACAAGGAGAAGGCGGCGGTCGAGCGGGAGCGGCTGTTCGGCATCATTCGCGAGCTGGTCAAGTGGGAGAACACGAACAACGAAGACGTCCTGCGACCGGCGCGCGAGGAAATCTGGAAGAGCTGGCGCGAGACGTGTGCGCTCAACAAGCAGCACCCGCAAGCCGCCGAGTTGTTCAACCCCGACAAGCTCCCCGCGTTTCACGATCCGTTCGCGGGAGGCGGCTCGATCCCGCTCGAAGCGCAGCGGTTGGGGTTGGAGAGTCATGCCAGCGACCTGAACCCGGTGGCCGTGCTGATCAACAAGGCGATGATCGAGATCCCGCCGAAGTTCGCGGGCCG
>CAMDDX010000263.1 GCA_945893075.1 Planctomyces sp. SH-PL62
TTGCCGAACGCCAAGGACGGGCAAGAGTGCCAGTCCTACGTTGGACTGGGCCTCTGGCCCAATCGTCCTGTCGATCACGGGACGATCCCCGCTCAAGCTCAAGCGATCCTCGCTCAACAAATCCTCGACCCGCAAGCCGGACACTTCACAGCCAAGGCGATTCTTGGCGGTTGCGGCTCATCGCAAGCAGCCTTCGAGCAATTCTTTCTCAAACATTTCCGCTGCCGTCTGACGCTGTTCCGCTTCAACGAACCCTCGAAGTCAGCGCTGAAACGAACCGAGCTGGCGTCGCTCGAGTTTGCTCCGACTTGGCTGGATGCCAAAGCCGCGAATTGGCAAACCATCACGCTCGAAAAGCAACTCGCCCCCGCCGCGCTCGGAGCGAATTTCTCCTTCGGCCTGGGCATCGGTGTGGGACTGATTGTGGAACGAAAAACCGACGGACCGGTCGTTGTCTCCGCCGATCTGGTTGAAGCGTTCGTTCGCGTTCAACGGATCGACGTGGAATTCCGAGGTTGGCAGATCGCCTAATCCTGGCAGAAAGACACATCATGAGTGAGTCGCTCGATCCTGAAATCCCCGTCGATGGCAAGTCCTGTTCCACTGTGAGTAAGTGCGGCACGGTTTTTGGCCGCGTGCTGATGGTGCTGCTGCTAGGCGTGCTTGCGATCGAAGCTCATGCCAAGTTCGGCTACGACCACACATTGACGACGCTGCGGGCGACCGCTTCGAAGATCGAGGGCGAAAACATCGCGGGCGTCCGTCCTGAACTGGAAGAGTGGTCCCTGCCGCTTTCCGACGCGGAGAAATGCGTCAAAGGATTCCCCTCGAAGTCACGCCGACTTCAATTTCAGACTCCCATCGTGGTTCTGAAGTGGCTCAGTCTCTTCAAGACCTATGTCATCCAATTGCAATTGGACGACGAGAACAACGTGATCTCCCTGAGCACCGATGACGGCGACCTTGATTAGATTCTGTGTGGTTCACCGCGGGCGAATGAATGCCTCAATTCCCTGCGGCTTCCGGAGATCTTTGGCTGGACAAGACGAAGACTCGTTCCCGCGACTCCAACATCGTGCGGACCAACTCCAACAGGTACTTCCGGGTTTGCTTGATGAGATCCCGGCCTTTGTCAGGCGACTCGGAAATTGCGGCCTTGCTTCCGTGTTATTTGCTCTTCTTCTCGCGGACGAGCGGCGATTCGGTCAGCGTGAAGAGCACAATCTCTTCGCCGATGGCCGTGCTGATGTCGTGGTGCAGGCTCAAGACTTTGACGCCGGTCGCCGCTTCCACCATCGTGTCCAGGACCGGCCGGGCGAGCTCGATCAGTTGGGTGCGGACTTGTTTCAGCAGATCTCTCCCCTTTTCGGGAACGAGCGTCTTGACCAAGTGCTGTTCGGCGGCGGTCAACACGCCACGCAGTCGAACCAGCAGCAGATCACCGAACAAATGGGTCTGGATATCCTTGGGGCCACGGCCCATGTATTCCTGCTCGAAGCTCGCGATCCCTTGGCAGACTGCGGCTTCGATTTCTCCCTGCGTTTTCATCAGCAATTCCCAAGGTGTCCGCACTCAAAACTATAAGGTTTAGCGCGATCTAAGTTCCGGTGTGACGACGGAGCCAGAGACCGCATTTTCTCTCAGGCCATTTACCGCACATTGTAATAAACTCAATAGAAGAACGAAAAGCGCATTGCATTCTGACCGTCGAGCGATACAAGTGATCGGGTTGAGTGATGGTGAGTTTCCAAATGCCTGCTCGATGCTTTCGGATGACTAAATAAAGCGCAACTCGGCTGATGCCGGTGGGCGCGATAAAGAGTAAGCCGACGCGATGGAATCCTGAAGGGGTTCCGCCGCGTCGGCCTTTTTTTTGGCTTGTGGTGACGAGCAGCGCTGATGGCCACCCACGAAAACCGGAAGCGGTCGTGAACCGCATGAGCGGTCAGAAAACAGGGAGGCTCAGTCATGTTGGTCTTATCGAGGAAGCCGCTGGAAGCAGTTGTTGTCGGGGGAGCAGACGCCGTCGAACGTCTGCTGAAAGTCACGGTGCTGGAGATCAAGCACGGCAGCGTGAGGCTGGGCTTCGAGACGGCTGATGATGTTCCCGTCCATCGTTGGGAGATTTGGGAATGCCTCCAAAGCGATGATCTGTCCGGCAATGCATCGGCTGAGCTTAACCAATCAGTGGTGTGGTAATTCCTGGGGAATCTATTCCTCACAGGAGTCTCGGCCCGTTGCCGGGCAGCGCGAACAACTGATCGGTGCCCTCCAGGAAAGATACAGCTATGAAAAGGAACAGGCGGAGAAGGAACTCAACGAGTTCACGAAGGGACTGAAGGCGCTCGCCGCCAAAGTCGAAAAGGTCCAGCCACTGTAGGTGGCTCGTCGGATCAGAAGTTCGTAGTTTCGTTTTGAAGGGAGACCAAACTGAATCGGCACCACGCAGCGGAACTACGAACTCATCAGACACTGCGGTGACGCCACACAGGAGGCGCATCATGATTAACACGACGCACATGAATCACGACTTCCAGGCCAACGTCACGCGTGAAGACCTGGTGGCACTTCTCAACGACGACCTGGCTGGAGAATTTCAGGCCATCCTTTCTTATGTTCTCTATTCGCAGGTATTGAAAGGCCCGCAATACATGGCCATTGCCGCCAAGTTGGAAGAGCATGCCGCCGAGGAACTCGCGCACGCGCTGACCATTGCCAGACAGATTGACTCTCTCGGAGGGATGCCACTTTCCGTGCGGAAGCCGGTCAAGACTTCGGAACTGGCCGAAAACATGCTGCGATTCGACTTGCGCAACGAGAATGAGACGATCGTTCGCTATCGGCAGCGAGTCCGTCAGTGCGAAGCCATCGGCGAGTACGCCGTTGCTGAATATCTTCGTGACATCTTAGAGGAAGAACAGGATCACCAGACTGCCTTGGCGAATGCACTCGGGGTCGCGATTCCCAACGATCAAGAGACGATCGAGACGCCGGCCGAGATTCCTTACGACCTGCAAAAAGTCGAGAGCGGCAACCGCAACGACATCTTGTCGGAGGCGGTGGGGACCGAGTCCCCCAACACCACCAAACCATCAGTGCAACACGCCAGCACGTCTGGATCAATTTAGGAAACCAGCGAAGTCCCATCCGTTCTGTCAACATGTTGCCAGGTCTCTCCCCAAGGGAGGTCGTGATTCGCATCAGAGATGACGCGAAAACGGGCTTGGAGAATGCGTGTCGAGAACTCCGAAATGCCGTACTCGCCGCCATTTTTACAACCGACTGCGAAACGAGCCGAAGACCGTCCGGACGACACACAACCGGCGCTTCACACCAATCGGAGTGATCGTGGGAACGTGGCTCGTTCATCTCTTGGGGCTAAGGGAGATTCTGGCCATCCAGATCGGAGGCGAATCGTTTCCGATTGTCTGGTGCATCATTGGTGCCGCGTTGTTGGTGGCGCTCCTCAATCTTTTGAGGCCGCGCCGCAGAGGTTGAAACCGCTCACGGCCATCTAACAGACATCCAGGCGCGCGGGGCGGCGAGAGTGCTTGTTAGTCATCCGTCACAGTTCAAGAACTCAAAAGCGAAGGACAAGAATCATGGGACCGAAAGAAAACACGGGACTGAAGGAAGCCTATTTGGCGAACCGCGAAGCGGAACTCAAAGAGTGGGATGCGAAGATCCTGCAACTCGAAGCCAAGGCCGAGCAGGCTCAGGCACAGGTCAAGATCCAATACTACGAGCAACTCGAATCGCTGCGCACCAAGCAGGTGACGGTCCGCGAAAAACTGCACGAACTGAAGCAGTCCAGCGGTGCCGCCTGGGAGAGCGTCAAAATCGGTTTGGAAAATGCTTGGAACGACTTGAAAGGCGGTTTGACCAGCGCCGTCGCAAAATTTAAGTAGAGGTGACGTTCAAGATCGAAACAACCATGTACCAGACCACTTTCTTTGGCCGTTTCGCAAAGTGGATCGCCCGTGCGGCGGGACATCCCCAAGCGTTTGTGATCGCTCTGCTGACGATTCTCGTCTGGGCCGTGCTTGGCCCGCTGTACGGTTTCAGCGACACATGGCAACTCGTCATCAATACGAGCACCACGATCGTGACGTTTCTCATGGTGTTTCTGATTCAGAACACGCAGAACCGAGACAGCGAGGCGATCCACCTGAAACTGGACGAGCTGATCCGCTGCATCGACGGGGCGCACAATGCGCTTCTGGATGTTGAAGAGTTGAACGAGCAGGACTTCGACCAGATCCGCATGCGCTATTCAGAATTGGCGCGGTGCGCGAGAGAAGATCTGAAGCAAGGTCGGCAGGACACCGGTCGACCGGAATTCTAGGAGTGAATCGCGATGCCACTACCCCCAACTGATCCTGAAATCAACCTGAGTTCGCCCGGTCAGCCCAACCCCGCGCATGACGCTCGACCGATGAGCGTGCGCAGCTTTGGCATGACGGACCAAGGGCTGGTGCGCGAGACGAACGAAGATCAGTTCTTGATCGCCCGATTGACGAAAGCGCTGGACATTCAGCAATCCAGTTTGCCACAGGCACAAGCCAAGTACGCGAATGACCAAGGACATATCTTTGTGGTCGCCGATGGGGTCAGCGGATCTCCCGCCGGAGAACAGGCCAGTGCTCTGGCGGTGAAGTCCATCGAAGACTTCCTGGTCAACACGCTCAAATGGTTTTTTCAGCTCAAGGGGCCGGAAAAGGAAAACGTGTTAGCCGAGTTCCAGATCGCGCTGCGGCAGGCGGATGCCAGCATTTTCCGAGAAGTCGCCCAGCATCCGGAGCTCCACGGAATGGGTACGACTCTGGCGCTCGCGTACACCTTGGGAGCCAACTTATTCGTGGCCAACGCCGGGGATAGCCGGTGCTACTTGTTCCACGATGGCGAGCTCGTGCAACTGACTTGCGATCATACTCTGGCTCAGGACATGGTCCGAAAGGGCTTGGTCCCGCAGACCCAGATCGATCGTCTCAATCGTCACCTGGGGCATATCGTCACCAACGCGATCGGTGGCAGCACGCCGGGTGTCTGGGTGGAAGTGCATAAGGCCACTTTGACTCCGGGCGACGTTCTGCTGCTGGCGACCGACGGCCTGACAAGCTACGTCCCGGACGAACGGATTGAGTTCACCCTGCGAACGGAGCCTGATCCCAAGATCGCCTGCGAACGCCTGGTGGCTCAGGCGGTTGAAAAGGGAGGCCGCGACAACGTCACTGTCATCGTCGCGCGTTACGAAACCTGAGAGGCAATCCGAATCGTTGGCGATGGCGACGATCACTCGCCGTTGAGCACGCTCAGGTGCAAGGCCACGCAGTCCGCCAGCGCGGTGACGTTGTAGCCCCCTTCCAGCAGACTCACGACTTTGCCGCCGCAATGTTCCTTCGCCACGCCGAGTACCAGTTTGCTGAGCGTCGCGAAGTCTTCGGTCTCCAAGCTCAGCGAGCCGATCGGGTCTTGCGTGTGTGCATCGAAACCCGCGCTGATCAGCACCAACTCTGGCCGACAGCGCTTCGCCGCATCGTTCAGCATCGTCTCGAACCGCATGAGATACTCGCGTCGTGCGGTGCCGAATTTCACCGGCAAATTGAAGATCGTTCCCAAGCCTTTGCCCTTGCCGGTTTCATCGGCGTCTCCGGTGCCGGGATAAAACGGTGAGCGATGTGCCGAGAAGAAATGAATCTCACCGTCTTCGTAGAAGATGTCCTGCGTGCCGTTCCCGTGATGCACGTCCCAATCCACGATCAGCACGCGCCGCAATCCATGCGTCTGAGCTTGCCGCGCGGCAATCGCCACGTTGTTGAACAGGCAAAATCCCATCGGCCCACCAGCGAGCGCGTGATGTCCCGGTGGCCGGATCAAGCACAGCGCGCGGCGATGCTTGGCGTCCGCCGCCAGCACTTGATCGACCGCTGCGCAGGCCGTGCCCGCCGCTCGCTCGGCCACTTCAAAGGACCGCTTGCTGCAAACGGTGTCTGCTTCGATGCGTCCGCCACCCTCTCGGCAGAAGCGCTCGACACGAGCGACGTGCTCGGCCGAATGGACACGCTGCAATTGCTCACGCGACGCCGCCGCGATCTTGCCGGGTACGCAAGACTGATCGAGTTTCAATTCGGTCAGCTTGGCGGTGATGCTTCGCAGCCGTTCCGCTTTTTCCGGGTGCTGACCACCCGTGTCGTGTTCGAGGAAGAGCGGGTCGGTGTAGAGCAGCGTCATGTCATGCCTCGTTAGATCAGCCGCAGGGCGCTAGCCCTCGGTTCGTCAGGGGAGCAACCGTGGGCTAGCGCCCTGCGGCTGATCCAGCGGTCCAACGAAAACTCTTCGCTGAGTTCGCTTCAGGCCGGGAGCCTGGGTGTAAAGATGCGTGTGCTCATAGCCCAGTCGTTCGGCGAGATTGCGAATCAAGCTTTCGCGGACTTTGGGGATCGCCGTCAGCCGTTGTCGCGCGGCCTCCAGCGACGTCGGCCGCAACCCGCGCGAGTTGGTGCGTGTCGAACGCAGCAGCGACAGGTCCGGTCGCACGTTGATGGTCAGGCCATGCGACGTCACCCACGACCGCACGGCAACGCCCACCGTCGCCAGTTGGCCGAGCGAGCAGAACACTCCCGGTTCGTCAGGCAACCGATGAGCCGAGACGCGCAGTTCCTGGCAGACGTCGAGCACCGCCTGTTCTAAGCGTTGACGATACTCGTCCAGTCCGAGGCCCAGTCGTTGCAACGGCACAATCACGTAGGCCGACAGTTGTCCGGGGCACTGCATCCATGCTTGACCGCCGCGGTTCAACCAGCGGACGTCGATGCCCAGCGTCTGCAACTCGGCCGGTTCGCGACGCACGTCCGTCCGACTTCCTTCGCGGCCAATCGTCACCACCGGCGGATGTTCGCAGAGGAAGAGTCCGCCCAGTCGGTCGTCGCGCTGGATCACTTCATCCCGGAACTGGTCTTGCAGACGCAACGACGATTCAAAGTCCACGGTCCCCAGCAGAAACACCTCCAGCGAATTGGAGGCTCGCTCGGACGACGACCAGAATGAAGATTCGAATTCGAACATGACATTGGTCCGGGGTCAGACACCGCAAAATTCAAAATTGGCGGAACCAAGCGTTAGAAGTACTCAGGACGTAGCTCCGCCAATTTTGAATTTTGCGGTGCCTGACCCCTGCTTGTGGAACGTGATTCTAACCACGACGAATTTCTTTCAAGATCAATTCGCACGCCTGCGACTTGTTGAGCGCGTAGAAGTGCAGTCCCGGCACGCTACTCGCCGTCAACTCGCGGCATTGGCGGATCGCCCAATCGACGCCGATCTCGAATTGCGCGGCTTCATCGGTTTGCACGGCTTCGAGCCGTGTCGCCAACTCGATCGGGAAGACCGCACCACACAGCGACGTGATCCGTTTGATGCGAGCAAACTCAGTGACAGGCATGATGCCGGGGATGATCGGCACGCGGATGCCGCCCTGTTCGCAGCGATCGCGGAAGCGGAAAAAGTTCTCGTTGACAAAGAAAAGCTGTGTGAAGATCGCATCCGCCCCGGCATCGACCTTCCGCTTGAGATTGTCGAGATCGGTCTGCGGGTCCGAGGCTTCTGGATGCTTCTCCGGATAGCCCCCCACGCCGATCCCCAATCCTGGATCATGCTGGCGGATCAGTTCCACCAGTTCGTTTGCGTAGCGCAAACCTCCCGCAACCGGCTGAAAGTTCGTCTGACCGGTGGGAGGATCGCCGCGCAACGCCATGATGTTGCCGATGCCGCTCTGTCGCGCGAACGTCAGCCAGTCGAGCAATTCCTGTCGCGTGGATCCCACGCAAGTGAAGTGCGCGGTCGACGCGATGCCGTAGCGGCGTTGAATTTCGACACACAACTCGACGGTTCGCTGGCCAGTGCTGCCGCCGGCTCCGTAAGTGCAGGAGATGAACCCCGGTTGAAAAGCGGTCAAGCGGTCGAGGTTCTCAAACAACGCCACGTCGCCGGCCGGTGTCTTGGGGGGAAAAATCTCAATCGACAATCCGAACTTGCCGGGGCCGTAGTTTTCTCGAATCTGCATCAATTCGTCTTTCAAGTCGGCACGCGGCTCGCGTGCGGGTGGCGGATTGTAAGTGCCAATCGAAAGATGCCTCAACCGCGATTGAGATTCCCGGTCCGTTGTGGATTGCAAACCAAGCGGCTTGGGTGATCATGTGCCGATCGTGCCAACGGTCCTGCGACAAAATGGATTTGAGATTCGCATTCCAACCAACGATCATCGCCCGGCGCATGTGCATTGCGTTCGGGGCGAAATTGAAGTGGTGGTCGAAATCGAAACTTTGCGAATCCGCAACACGCGTGGCGACGTGAAAGCTCAGGACATTCGGCGGGCGTCGCGGATTGTCGGCGCAAACGCAGACTTCCTGTTGGAAGAGTGGAGACAGATTCATGACTAGGATCACGGACGCGACCCGTACGATTGGCCCCGGCAAGACCTACACGGTCGCAGAACTCCGCGGGATGGTGGCGGAGGGACGCCGCAAAGAACGACGACGTGCCAAGCGTCTGCCCGTCGCGAAATTGGTGGAATGCGACCCCAAATCGGGTGTCACGCTGACAATGGCCGATGGTTGCCGGGTCTTTATTCCAATGACGGAGTTCCACGAACTCCGCGGAGCGAAAGACAGCGAGTTGCGCGACGTCGTCTTGCGGATCAAAGGCTCTTCATTGGAATGGCCCCAGCTCGACATGCACTTCGATATCCCGCAAAAGCTGGCCGACATCTTCTCGATGCGAGCCGTGCTCGCTGAGACTTTCGGCCGTGCCATGGACCGCGCGACAGCAACGGCGAAGGCTCCCGCAAAAGCGAACGGCCGCAAAGGGGGACGCCCCAAGAACGTCGCCGCGTCGTAACGGCCTGACGCTTCAGCCGCTCGATGAGTCGCTCACGCTGGAAGTTGTCTACAGTCCAGACACTTGGCCCACTGGTGCCTTTTGGTTTGCAACCCGCATGGATGACCTCTCGAAACTGAATGCCGCACAGCGCGATGCTGTCACAACGCTGTCCGGTCCGCTGCTGGTGCTCGCTGGGGCCGGTACCGGAAAAACGCGCGTCATCACGGTTCGCATCGCGAATCTGATTCGGCACGGAGTCGATCCCGAACGCATTCTGTCGGTGACGTTCACCAACAAGGCCGCGAAGGAAATGTTGGAGCGAGCACTGGCACAACTCGGCGGTAAGCCCAAGCGGAAGCCGTGGATTTCGACGTTTCACAGCTTCTGCGTCCGCGTGCTCCGGCAGGATATCGAAGAACTGGGTTATCCCAAGAACTTCACGATCTACGACCGCGGCGATCAGGAATCCGCCGCGCGCCGAGCCTTACGCGACCTGCGGGTTGGTGAGAAGCAGATGCGGCCGGCCGATCTGGTGAATCGGGTCAGCCAATGGAAGTCGCAAGGCGTCCTGGCCACCGACGCCAGCGATCACGTCGAGCACGATGGCGATGTCGTCGCGGCGATGGGCTACAAGAAGTATCAGTCGATCCTGAAATCGTCCGGCTCCGTCGATTTCGACGACTTGTTGCTGCTGACGAATCGTTTATTTCACGAGCACCCCGATGTGCTCGAAAAGTATCAGCGGCGTTTCGATCATGTGCAAATCGACGAGTATCAAGACACGAACGGCTCGCAGTTCGATTTGATCGAGGCGCTGGTGCGCGGGCACCGCAATCTGTGCGTCGTCGGCGACGATGATCAGTCGATCTATGGCTGGCGCGGGGCGGACATCTCGCACATCCTCAAGTTTCCGCAGGTCTTTCCCGGCACGAAGGTCGTCCGTCTGCAAGAGAATTATCGTTGCACCGAGCAGATCCTCGGCCTGGCCAACAGCCTCGTGCGGCACAACCGCAATCGGCACGAAAAGAAACTCTTCGCGTCACGTAGCGTCGCCGGCTCGGTCCGCTACCGCGAGTACGAGAACGAAGAACTCGAAGCCGAAACCGTCGTCCGCGAAATCGAATTCAATCTCCGTCACGAACGGGCGAAGTCCGACGACTACGCGATCCTGTTCCGCACGAACGAGCAGCCGCGCGTGTTCGAGGTGCAGCTTCGCCGTTTCAAAGTGCCGTATCTGCTGCTGGGCCAGCGATCGTTTTTCGACAACAAGGAGGTCCGCGATTTGTTGGCGTATGTGCGGGTGATTGCGCAGCCGCTCGACGAGCAATCGCTGCTGCGGATCATCAACACCCCCGCTCGCAGCATCGGCGACACGGCGGTCGAAAAGATTCTCGCGCGAGCGGTCGCCCGGAAAGTCCGCTTCTTCGATGCGGTTCCCAGCCTGCGCGACGAGAAAGAGATCACATCCAAATCCGCGACTGCCGTCGAAGCGTTCGCAACTCTGCTGACGGACTTTCGTCGCCGCTTCGAGGAAGCTCCCAAACGCATGGCGGAGACGTTTCACGAACTGCTCGAAACGATCAACTACGACCTCGAAATCCAACGGCAGTACAAAGAGCCGGACCAACAACTCGCTCGGCAAGGGACGATCGAGCAACTGATTGACACGATCAAGGACTACGTCGCCAACGCGGATGAACCGTCGCTGAGCGGCTTCCTCGACAACGTCACGCTCTCCGATCGCGACAGCGAATCGGACAAGGACGAGCAACTTAAACAGCGCGGCGTCCGCCTGATGACGATTCACTCCGCCAAGGGCCTGGAGTTTCCGCGCGTGTACCTCGTCGGTATGGAGGAAGGTTTGTTACCGCATCGCCGCTCGGTGGATGCCGAAGGAGAATCGCCGGAGTCGATCGACGAAGAACGCCGCCTGTGTTACGTCGGCGTCACACGCGCGAAAGATTCGCTGACATTGACCCGCGCGCAGTTTCGTAAGAAATGGGGCAAGCTGCGCGAGACGATTCCGTCGCGATTCTTGCACGAGATGTTCGATGAACTCCCTGCTCCCACCGATGAGGTGTTGCAGGAAGAGATCACGGAAGACGGCCTGTGAGCGAGGGGTCGGGTGTTCGGTTTTTCGGAATTGGCGGGAAGGAAGCG
>CAMDDX010000264.1 GCA_945893075.1 Planctomyces sp. SH-PL62
GTTCGTGTCGAAGACGATCCCTTGCAGGTTGACCTTTGAGCCTCCTTGCCCGTCGGTGAACTCGCGATAGAACGCGCGAATCTCTGTGAGCAACGCCTCGGTCCAATCCCGTCGCGTGGTGCTCGGCGAGAAGCGAATACCATCCGGCAAGAGGACCGCGTGCTCGGCGACCTCTTTGCCCGCGTCGAGATACTTCGTCAACAGCGACGGCGACATCACCAGCGCGTGCCCGGCGTTCGTGAACCCTTCGCCCGCCGCGCCATCGACCGGGAACTCTCTCGCCGGCTGCAACGATTCGACTCCGGTGAGGTCGCGCAGCGCGTAGGTGTATTCGGCGTTGCTTAACCGTCGCAGCACAACCGGTCCCGGATCGCCCGCGAACCGTTTGGCCTCTTCCTTCAAGTACCGCCGCACCCAATCGCGCAGCTTCGAGCGTTCTGCATCGCTGAGTTGTTGCTTCGCTTCCGGCGGCGGCATCTGTCCGCTGTCGAGCATCTCGCCAACCTTCTGCCAGGTGCGAACTTCCTTGCGGACGTCGCCGAAGGTGGCGAACGACAAGAGATTGATCTCCGCCTCTGCCAGCTTCTCGGAATGACACTCGCCACACGTTCGCACGACAAGCGGCCGAACGTCCGTTGAATAACTTTTCTCGAACACAGCGAAGTCCGGTTCCGCAGCGTCTGCGGCTAGACCGCCGCTTAGCCCCAACACGAACACAAGGCTCGCGCGAAAAACCGCCAAGTGGCCTCGCATCAGACGCCATGGGTGAATACGCATCGCTAGTTCCTCAACTCATTGAAACTTCCGAAGGCAGTCTCTCTTCGCGCTCTTTTGCGGTCTTCTGTTCCAGATCCAATCCCGTGATGACTCCCAGGCCCAGAATTCCTTTTTGAACAGAAGGCCGCGAAGTTCGCGAAGAGAGGGCACGATAGAGAACTGTGTTGACAGAACCAATGGCGCGGACGAACGTGGCTCGCCGCTGCGGATGTGTCTTTTTGTGATTCGCAATGACTCCGGGAATTGGAGAGAAACAAGATGACTCTGGCTCGCACTTCGTTGGTTGGACTGATTGCGATGACCGTGATGACGGCCATGATCGTTGCGCCTGTGGCACAGGCTCAAACGCCGAATCCCGAATTCACGCATGCGCTGCCGATGGCGATTCAGCGTGGAGCGACCACCGACATCACCGTCTTCACGTACCCGAATCAGAAGAAAGGTTTCGCGGGGACGTTCGCCGTGCTGTTTCAGGGCGAGGGGTTGCGGGCCGAGATCATTCCGCACGGCGAGAAGGATCCTGTGGATCAACTCAAGCTGAAGGTCACGGCTGATGCGACGACCGCGCTGGGACCGCGCGAGTTTCGCATCGCGACGGCGAACGGAGCATCCACCTGCGGACAATTGCTGGTCGTCGATGGCCCGGTCGTCGTCGAGCAAACCGAACCGCATGCGGATCGGGAGAAAGCTCAGCCGCTCGTTATCGGCCAGACCATCTCCGGCCAGTTGACCGCGCGCGAGCAAGTCGATGTCTACAAGCTGTCGGCGGTGGCCGGGCAGTCGGTGACGTTCGCGATGCACTGCTTCCGGTTCTTTTACAAACGACACAATCAGTTCGATCAGCTCGATCCAATTCTGGTCGTCAGCGATGCAACCGGCCGCGAGATGTCCTCGAACGATGATTTTCATTTCGCCGACTCGCTGGTGAACTACAAATTCGAGCAAGCGGGCGATTACTTCGTGACCGTCCGCGACGTGGATTTCAACGGTACGGCGTCGTTCACCTACGTTTTACAAACGACCGACCGGCCGTTCGTCACCGCCGCGTTCCCGCTGGCGGTTTCGCCGAACCTCACGTGGCGGACGCTGCCAGCGTCCGAACCGACGCTGGCAGCGTCGGCCACGGCATTTCAAGTCGCCGGCTACAACCTTGCGACGCCAACGGCCGAGCTTGTTCCGAACTCGTTGTCGAACCCGCTGCCTGTCGGCAGATACTCGGCGCAGTTGTCGGCCGGCTCGCCCGCGTTCAATCCGGTGCTGCTCGAAGTCACCGACTTGCCGCTGATCGCCGACGCCGAACCGAATGACAAGCCGGATCAAGCTCAAGCGAGCTCGGTCCCGCAGGCGATCAACGGTCGGATGGATGCGCCGAACGACATCGACAATTACGCGCTGACGTTGAAGGCGGGGCAAACGGTGCGCTGCGAAGTCCGAGCACGCCGCAACGGGTCGAGCCTCGATTCAACGATCCGTGTCCTCCACCCGACCGCCGGTGTGATCGCGTCGAATGACGACATTCATCCAAGCACGAAAGACTCGATGCTCGTCTTCACCGCCTCGGTGGACGGCGTCTACACGTTGCAGATTCGAGATTTGCTCAATCGCGGTGGCCCGACGTTCGGTTATGTGTTGTTCGTGAAGCCGGAAGTCGCCGACTTCACCGCCCAGTGCGACGAAGACCGCGCGGGGCTCGGCCCCGGCACGAACATGCCGTGGTATGTGAAGCTCACAAAGACCGGTGGCTTCAACGCGCCGGTTGAGATTCGCGTCGAAGGATTGCCTGCCGGAGTCACCTTCGCGCCGCTGACGATCCCGGCTCACGCGACCGACGGTGTGTTGATCCTGCAAGCTGCCGCCGATGCGAAGCCGGTCGCGTCGCTCGTGAAGGTGATTGCGAAAGCGACGATTCCGGGTCTCGAAGGCCAGCCGCCGCGAGTCATCGAAAAACTCGTCGAACCGCTCACCGAAATGGAGATGCCCGGCGGCGGACGCATGGCTTCACCCGTCGAGACGCAGATGGTCTCGGTCTGCTCGGTGTTCGACATCGCCGCCGTGCGCGTCACTCCGACGGAGTTGATGCTCAAGCCCGGTGAGAAAGCCACGATCGAAGTCGAGATTCAACGCTGCGAGAATTACAAGGAGCGGTTGACGCTCGACGTGATGCTGCAACACCTCGGCCAAGTCTTCGGCACGCCGCTGCCACCGGGCGTGAAGCTCGTCGAAGCCGGAGCCAAGATGTCGCTCGACGCCAACGAGACAAAAGGGCGCGTTGTGGTCGAAATCGCTCAAGATGCCAAACCGGTTGAGCGCTTACCGCTCAGTATCAACGCAAATGTTTCGATCAGCTTCACTCAAAAGCGACCGTATGCCAGCCCACCGATTTGGCTGACGATCAAAGCTCCCTGACGTCGTGGAAGCCAAGCCGAGTTCATTCGTTACGAGCGATTGCGGTCGCCCAAGTGTCGGGTGGCCACCGATGCCGTAAGCCGCAGTTCCGGTCAAAGTTGCCGAATGACACGGCGAATTGCCTAAGAAATGCGGCAGGTCTTGTCTTGGAATTCCCGCGACCGCTTCGTGGGAAAAAATACGGGTCGTCGATGGCCGGCTCAGCTCCTACGATTTTTCCGTGGAGAAACTTGGACGGGCCTTTTCGAGTCCCATTTGCGAAGGAGTGGATCATGATGAAGTATGTAATTCTTGCGGTGACGATCGTATCGAGCCTTGTGGCCTCGACGGCTCAAGCCGATCACCGACGCGGAGGCTCGCGGGGTGGCTTTGGCGGCATCGGCATTGGCGGCAGCGGCTTTCAACTGAACATCGGCCGTGGTGGCTATGGCTACGGTCAAGGCTATGGGGGATACGGCTACGGTTCGGGCTATGGCGGCTACGGTTACGGATCGGGTTACGGATCGGGGTATTACTCCAGTCCGAGCTACTACTACGGCCAAACTTACTCGTCGCCGAACTACTACACTCCGAGCCAAGTCTATACCGGCACCACGATCGTGCCTTCCGGGCCGCAAGCTCCCATGTATGACGGCGGCTCCATCGTGCTGACGAATCCGGCTACGAACACAGGGACCGTCGAATATGCTCTGAACGGTCAACCGTTCGTGATGAAGCCAGGTCAGTCGCAACGTTTCACTCACAATCGCGATTGGATTGTGGAGTTCAACCGTGGTGATGACAGTGGCATCGGGAGGTACAGCCTCAAGTCGGCCACCTACAAGTTCAAACCGACGGCCCGTGGATGGGAACTGTTTGAGCAAGCGGACTCACAACCGTCCGTCGGCACATTTCCACCGCCGCCTGCCAACGATGCCGCCCCCGTGAGATCAACCGATCGGCCGCGCTCGGCAAACCCGCCGCCGCCGCCAGTCCCCGAAGCGGACGAACCCAAATCGCAAGAGCTCACCAGCCCTTCGAGCGAACCAGGTACGGTTGTCCGTCCACGACTAGTTCCACAACCCTGACTCTGAAATTCCTCAATGCCATCAAAGCCCGGTCGCTCCTAACGACCGGGCTTCTTTCGTTGGTTGTCGACCTTCAGCGCAAATACGTCTCCAACCACTCCGCGATCTTCGAGAACGACTCCGGCGAGATCGAATGCCCTTGCCGATGATTGAGCAATCCCAACCGAGTCGGCTCGCCATACAACCGCCAGACAGGCAACGCGGCGTCAATCAGCGGCCAGCTTCGATCGCCGTCCGCAGCACCGCCACCCGATTCGCCGCCGAGGATCAAGAATGGCCGCGGCGCGATCAACGCCAGCAGTTGATGATGATTCAACGAAAAGTTCTCGTCACGAATCGCCGGGCCGAGATACCACGGCGCGTCCCAGTTCGTGGATCGAAACCCGGTCCCGCCTTCGCTCGCGACCGCCGCTTTAATCCGCTCGTCGAACGCCGCAAGATACAACGCTTCCTTCGCGCCCAGCGAATGCCCGACCGCGCCGATCCGTTTCGCGTCTACTTCCGGCAGCGAGACCAAGACATCCACACCGCGCACCGCGTCGTACAACATCTTCGCCATGCCGAGCGAGTTTGGATGCCGGTCGCGATGCTTCGCGACCGCGTCGTTGTAGTCCTTCACGCTCTGCCACAAGAAGCAGCGCGGGCAGAAGACCACGAAGCCAAGTTTCGCCAACTTCAACCCGATCTGCATTGAGTCTGGCCCGCTCACGCCAGCCACTTCGTCGATGCTGGCGTTCGTCGTCTGATGCAACGCGACGATGCCCGGACGCGGTTTTGTCTCGTTGTCGTTGGCGAGGGGCTTCAGCAAGTAACCCTCCACCAACAAGCCCGGCTCTCCTTCGTACCGGACCAAGGTTCGCTGAATCCCGTCCAGCGACTCCGTCTTGAGCACATCCAACTTCACCGCCGGCCGAGGCTCCGGCATCGGGCCGAGAAACTTCCGCCACTCGTCGCGGACTTTCGTTCGCTGCCGCTCCCAACCTTCGCGAGTCGCGATCGCGTTGCCACTCTCATCAACGAGCAACGGCAACATCTTGCCGAGCCGGTCGCGCGGCGGATTCGTCGGAACCTTGGTGACTTCCGAAAGCCACGAAACATCGGCTCCGCGAGCAGAGCTAATCCAAACACTCCCGAAGACAGCCACGATCACGATCCAAATTTTGGTCATTGACGTTCTCCAATCAACATCTTTAGTGACTCGGTGCCGGGACGATCCGCTGGTCGACTTTCACTGCCTTGCCGTCTGCGCGTCGGTCGATACTCTAAGCCCCGTTCGCTTCGCCGTCAGTCATTTTGGAAAGGCACCCCCGATGCGCGACTTTGAGTACGAAGCCCCCACGACCCTCGCCGCCGCGATTGAGCTGGTGGCCAAACACAACGGCTCGGCCCGCTGCTTGGCTGGCGGAACCGATCTGATCGACCAAGTCCGAGTCGGCCGACTGACTCCCGACGTGCTGATCGACGTCAAGAAGATCGCCGAACTCAACGTGCTGGAACACGGCGCGACTGGCCTGCGACTCGGAGCGGCCGTGCTGTGCTATCAGGTTTACGGGCACTGCGGCATCGTGTCGGATTACGCCGCTCTGGCCGACAGTTGCCGCATCATCGGCGGCGTGCAGATTCAAAGCCGAGCCTCCGTCGGCGGCAATTTGTGCAACTCCGGCCCGGCCGCGGATTCGACGCCGTCGCTGATCGTGCTCGGAGCGGTCGCCGTCATCGCGGGACCGAAGGGAACTCGCACGGTCGCCGTCGAAGACTTTTGTACTGGCCCCGGCAAGAACGTCTTGCAGCCGGGCGAGCTGCTCGTCGAACTGAAGTTTCCCACGCGAGCGGCCAACAGCGGCTCACACTACCGACGCTTCATCCCCCGCAACGAAATGGACATCGCCGTCGTCGGCGTCGGAGCCTCGGTCGTCTTGAATGACGCGAAAGACAAATTCGTCTCCGCCCGCATTGCGCTAGGAGCCGTCGCTCCGACCCCGTTGTTCGCGAAAGCGGTCGGCGATGCACTCGCCGGTCAGCCGATCAACGACGAGACAATCGCAAAAGCCGCCGCTACCGCTCGCGCGATTGCGGTCCCGATCGACGACATGCGCGGCACCAAAGAATTCCGCCTGCACATCACCGGCGTGCTGACGGAACGAGTCCTCAAAGCCGCCATCGCGCGTGCTCGCGGTGAGCACGTCGATTGCAAAGTCGGACATTGATCGTAGAGCAGGCGGCTCGCCTGCTTCGGATTTCACAAACAATCAGAATCACAGGCGAGCCGCCTGTGCTACGTCAGACGAGGATCAATCAAATGGCCAAAAAGCGAATCGTCACCACCACTCTTAACGGCAACCAAACCGAATTCCTGTGTGAGCCGCGGCAGACGCTGCTAGAAGTTCTGCGGGACAACATGGATCTCACCGGCACGAAGGAAGGTTGCTCGAACGGCAACTGCGGAGCTTGCACGGTCATCCTCAACGGACGCCCGGTCGATAGCTGCCTCGTGCTGGCGGTCGAGGCCGAAGGGGCGACCGTTCGCACGATCGAAGGAGTCGCTACTGCCGCCGGACTCGACCCGATCCAAAAGGCGTTTCTCGAAGGAGCCGCGTTGCAGTGCGGCATCTGCACTCCCGGCTTCATCATGCAGAGCGAATGGTTCCTGTCCCAAAACCCGAAGCCGACCGAGGACGAGATCCGCTTCAACCTCGCGGGCAATCTCTGCCGCTGCACCGGCTACGACAAAATCGTCCGAGCCGTCCAAGACGCCGCCACGCAATGGCAAGACCACTACATGAAGAACTGCCACGAAAAAGGCTGTCACTAATTTGGAGCGCGGTGTGTCAGCACCGCTTTGAATCGCGGCAATGCCGCTTTTGGTTGGAATGATGCCCGCTCGCGACAAATACCACGACTGCGTTTGCAACGCCCTCATCAAGGACGGTTGGACGATCACCAACGATCCCTACACCTTGAAATGGGGCACGAAGGATTTGTTCGTGGACCTGGGAGCCGAACGGGTTTTGGCGGCTGAAAAGGGATCGAAAAAAATCGCCGTCGAAATCAAAAGTTTCATCGGACAATCTGAGATGGCGGACTTAGAACAAGCACTGGGACAATACACGTTGTACCGAGCCATTCTTTCGCAACAGGAACCAGATCGGCAGTTGTTTCTGGCGGTCCCCGAACATGCGATGCACGATGTCTTCGAGGAACCGATCGGAGAACTGCTCCTCGCCAGCGGCCTGACGCGGTTGTTCGCGTTTTCAATCCTCAAAGAGGAGATCATCCGATGGATGCCTTAGACCGCTATCGCGACATCATCGAAAGCTGCCTCACCGAATACACGAAGCCTCCGTATGTGCATGACGAGATCGACAAGGAAGCCGTGTTCGATCGAGTTCGTGATCGTTACTTGGTGATGACCATCGGCTGGATCGGACACAAGCGAATTCATAGCAGCCTGATTCACATTGATTTGATCGACGGCAAAGTGTGGGTCCAGCGTGACGACACGGAATCGGGCATCACCGCCGACCTCTTGCGAGCAGGCATCCCCAAGGAAGACGTCGTCATCGGCTTCCGACCCGCAGAGGTCCGACCGTTCATCGAACTCGCGACCGCAAGCTAGGATGGTTGGTGTCGGTCATTCAGGAATGGCAGAACGATCGCTGAGTGGAAATCATGGAAACTGTTTACCTCGAAACCACGATCATCAGCTACTTGACCGCGTGGCGGAGTCAACAAACTGTCATGGCGGGACGGCAAGATGAAACTCGCAATTGGTGGGACAATCATCGGTCTCGATACGAACTTTTCACTTCACAACTTGTCTTGGAAGAAGCCGCTCGTGGCGATCCTGCTGCCGCAAAACGTCGGCTCGAAATCTTGAACGGCATTCCTGTCTTGGCACAATCCGAGGAGACGGATTCACTGGCGGAGAAGTTGAAGATCGGCATCTCGTTGCCTTCCAAGGCGGAGTACGATGCCTACCACATAGCGGTTGCTGCGGTGCATGGCATGGACTATTTGCTGACTTGGAATTGTCGCCACATCGCCAATGTGAAACACCGGCTGACGATCGAATCGATCTGCCGCTCCGCAGGCTTCGAGCCACCGCTGATTTGCACGCCTTCCGAATTGATGGAGGATTAGAACATGCCCGACGATCCGATTTTGGATGAGATTTACCGCATCCGCGCAGAACTGTCCGATCAATTTCACGGCGACATTCAGGCACTCGGTCGTTACCTCCGCGAGCAGCAAACGGCCAGTGGCGTGTCCGCCGTGACTCGACCGCCGAAGCCGGTCAAGATTCGAGTGATCAACAAACAGCGTTTGGATGCCGAACGCTCTCTTGATAATGCGGTCGTGACAGTTCCAGGCGTTGCCGCCGCTCAATAACCTGATAGGTCTCTGGATTCATGCAACTCTGAACAACGAACAAAGGAGTTCATTCATGGCCACAGCCACGAAATACAAAGTCATCGGCACTCGTCCGGTTCGACACGATGGCGTCGATAAAGTCACCGGGCGTGCTCGCTACGGAGCGGACACGAAGATTCAGGGGATGCTCTTTGCGGCGATGCTGCGCAGCCCGCATGCTCACGCGAAGATCAAGCGGATCGACACGTCGAAGGCCGAGAAGTTGCCGGGCGTGCGAGCGGTCGTGACGACGGCCGATCTGCCGAATCCGGGGAATCGGATTGCTCAGCTCGGCGAGGGTGCCGTTTGCATGTCACACCTGTCGCAGAATGTGCTGGCTCGCGACAAGGTGCTCTACAAGGGGCACGCGATCGCGGCCGTTGCGGCGGACAACATTCACGTCGCCGAGGAAGCGGTGAAGTTGATCGAAGTCGAATACGAACCGTTGCCGGTGCTGCTCGATGTGCGCGAGGCGATGAAGCCCTCGGCGATCGTGCTCAATGACGACGTTCGCTGCGAAGAAGTCGGAGCCGGCTCGACGGGTGACAAGCCGACGAACGTCGCCAAGCATTTTCATTTCACGAAAGGAAATCTCGCCGACGGATTCGCGAAGGCGAGGGTCATCGTCGAGCGGGAATTCACGACCGGTACCGTGCATCAAGGCTACATCGAACCACATGCCGCGACCGCCGTTTGGAACCCGGACAACCGCATCACGATTTGGTGCTGCACGCAGGGATCATTCACGGTGCGGCAGCAGTGTGCCGAGTTGCTCGGCGTACCGCTGGGGAACATCAAGGTCGTGCCGACCGAGATCGGCGGCGGCTTCGGCGGCAAGATCTCCGTGTACCTCGAACCGGTTGCGTGTGCTCTGTCGAAGAAGAGCGGCAAACCGGTCAAGCTGGTGATGGACCGAGCGGCCGTGCTCGAAGCGACTGGCCCGACACCGGCCTCGTACATGAAGGTCAAGATGGGCGTTGATGGCGATGGCAAGATCACGGCGGCGTCGGCCTACATGGCCTTCGATGCCGGAGCGTACCCCGGTTCGCCGATCGGCATGGCCGCGATGTGTGCCTTCGCCTGCTACGACGTGCCGAACGGCAGCGTCGATGGCTACGACGTCTGCGTCAACAAGCCGCGCACGAATGCCTATCGAGCCCCCGGCGCGACCATCGGAGCGTTCGCTGTCGAGACCGTCATCGACGAACTCTGTGAGAAGCTGAAACTCGATCCGTTGGAGTTCCGCGCGAAGAACGCCGCGAAAGAAGGGACTCGCCGAGTCGATGGTCCGGTCTTCCCACGCATCGGCATGTGGGAGACAGTCGATTATTTGCAGAAGTCAGAGCACTGGAAGTCGCCGCTGCCAAAAGGAAAATTTGGCGGCAAGGTGGGTCGCGGTGTCGCGTCGGGCTTCTGGTTCAACTGCGGCTTGAAGAGTGCGACGTTCGCGACCGTCAACACGGACGGCAGCGTGTCGCTGTCACTCGGCACGACCGACATCGGCGGTTCGCGAGCCAGCATCGCCATGCAGCTTGCCGAAACGCTCGGCCTGACGGCGACCGACATCAATCCGAACGTCGTGGACACCGACGCCGTCGGCTACAACGACGTCACCGGCGGCAGCCGAGTCACCTTCGCCACCGGCATCGCCGCGTACGAAGCGGGACTCGACATCCAACGCCAAATGGTTCAACGAGCGGCGGTGTTGTGGGACGTTGATCCGAGCAAAGTCCGCTACGACGTCGAGACCGCTTCGCTCATCGGTCCCGAAGGCAAGTCGATCACGTTCAAAGCGATCGCCGAGCAGGTCAATCATTGTGGCGGCCCCGTCATCGGCCGCGGCTTTTCGTCTGAAGCCAACCAAGGGGGAGCCTTCGGGACGCACTGTGTCGACGTCGAAGTCGATCCCGACACCGGCAAGACTCAAATCCTGCGCTACACGATCAGCCAAGACGTCGGCACCGCGATTCACCCCAGCTACGTCGAAGGCCAGTTGCAAGGGGGAGTCGTCCAAGGCATCGGCTGGGCGCTCAACGAAGAGTATTTCTATGACGACAAAGGCGTGATGCGCAACGCGAGCTTCCTCGACTACCGCATCCCCACGATCTACGACGTTCCGATGATCGAAACGATCCTGGTCGAAGTCCCCGACCCCGAACACCCCTTCGGAGTCCGCGGCGTCGGCGAAGTCCCCATCGTCCCACCTCCGGCCGCAGTCGCCAACGCGATCGCCAACGCCGTCGGCGTGCGCATGGAGAAACTGCCGATGTCGCCGCCGAACTTGCTGAAAGAGATCCTGGCGAAGAAGTGAGTCGCATCGAGGCG
>CAMDDX010000265.1 GCA_945893075.1 Planctomyces sp. SH-PL62
AAACGCTCCGGTGCCCGCTGGAATCTCCGCAACGCCGAATCCGTCTCCGCCCTGACCAACCTCCGCGATAGCAATCAATGGCAACTCTATTGGTCAACTTGCGACACCACTAAAACTTAACACCGCCAAAATCTCTGGGCACACCCGGCGAGTTGCGAACGTGGGAGCGGTAAGAAGTTCCATCCGTGTCATCCGTAAGATCCGTGTTCCAATAACTCAGCTCGCTTTAAGAACAGAACACGGATGACACGGACAACACGGATCAGCAATTTGTCGGCTGAAGAATGACGAGCCGGTGATTCTTCAAATCCGATTGGAAGGACTCGTCGGAGGAAGTTACGCATACAGCGGCGTCAGGCGGCTGAGCGACTTCTCGAACTGCGGCAACAGCTTTTTGTAGAGCTTGGTGTGCTCGGCGTTCGGTTCGACTCGATCGGTGAGTTCAACGCACTGCGACAACAACTCAGCGAGTTCGATCTTGTCGCCGGCTTCGCGACGAGCCATCAGCAGCGCGAGATACGCGGCTCCGCGAGTCGCCGCTTCGTCAGCGTTTTGCGGTTTGGCGACGGGGACTCCGAAGACGTCGGCAATGATCTGCGGCCAGAGCGAATTTCGCGAACCGCCGCCGCTGACCACGATTTGATCGAGCTTGCTTAATCCCATCTCGGAGAAGCCGACACGCAACGTCAGGCTGGTGGCTTCGAGACTCGCGCGAGCGAGGACTCCCGCTTTGAGTGCAGCCGCATCGCAGGTCACATCACCGGAAGCGGAGCGCTTGCGGTCGCGGAAGCCGAGGAACGACGCAAACGCGGTCGGCTGCATAAAGACTCCCTCCCCTTTGTAAAACGGCAGAGCCAGCACGCCGTCGCAACCGGCCGGGACTTTCGTGGCTTCGCTGGTCAGCCAATTGCGGAGGTCATCCTTCGACGTCTTCTGGCCCAACCACTGCGCGCAGCCAAGGAAGCAATCGACCAACTCGTCGTACACAACACAACCGCTGGTCATGCAGGTCATCAGTAAGTGCCGGTTGTCGGCCGTGCGGAACGAATCGACAAGGCCGCGTTTCTTCAACATCGGCTCGCTGCCGACTGCGTTGAACACGACCGAGTTGCCCAGCGAGATCGACGCTCGGCCATCCACGCAGCCGGACGCGACCATGCCGATTGGCTGATCCCCTTCCGGGTACGCGACCGGCACCCCTTCCGGTAGACCGAGCAATTCCGCTCCGCGAACATTCAGTCGGCCGAGCACTTCACCGGCTACTCCGACCTTCGGAGTTCGCTTCCGCAGTTCGGGATCAATCGTGTCGAGCTTGTCGTTGCCGAAGCGTCCCTTGCGATCCAGTTGCCCGAACATGCCGCTTCCTTCGCCAGGCCCGACACCGAACTCGCCGGTCAGGACGAGCGCGACGAACGTGGATGGCACGCACACACGCTTGACGGTTTTCTTCCAGGCTTCGGGATGATTTGCCGCGAACCAGCGGATGCGCGACGCGGTCATGCGCGCGGCGATCGGCTCCCCCAGTTCTTTCGAGAGCTTGCGGCCTTCTTTCTCGCCGCGCGGGTCGTCCCACATGATCGCACCGGAGAGGAGCTCGCCAATCTCGCCACGTTCCACCGGATGGTTGTGCTCGTCGAGCACGACCAGCGCGTGCATGTGCCCGCCGATGCCGATGCCGAAGATCGAATCGGGATCGATGGTCGTGGCCTTTCGCAGTTCGGCCATTGCGACCGGGATCGCTGTGATCCAGTCGCGCGGGTCTTGTTCTTTCCAAGTCGGGTCGGCCAGTCCGGACATGTTGCCGTACGTCGCAGAACCGAAACCCTCCATTTTGTTCTCGTGCGGATTGAAGAGCCCGACCGTCAGTCCGCCGGTTCCGAAATCAAACGCCAACACGCGCGCCCGTGCGTCCGAGATCTGCATGGTCAATCGCCTTTTCTGAGAAGTTCGTCAAGCTGCGGAGGAGTTGCAGTTTCAGTTTTGTCCGGGGTCAGGCACCGCAAAATTCAAAATTGGCGGAGTGAAGTCTTATACGCACACTCAACGTAGCTCCGCCAATTTTGAATTTTGCGGTGCCTGACCCCTGCCCAAGTTGCGGCGTGAGTTTAGCGGTCACTCGGAGTGCCGCCAGCAAACGGGACCGACTTTGGATCGAGTTCGTTTTGGGGTACGCTCTGGCTCGGATGATTCATGGTTCCACACTAACCCGACGCGCAAGCGAGGGCGAAGGAAGATCCCGCCCTCGCTTGCGCGTCGGGTTAGTGTGTGGCAATAATTTGGCTCGCTGGAAAACATGGCTGAGACCACGCTCATGGCTGCCGCTTGCCGATCTCTGTCAACCGCGTGGCGAAGCCGCGCCGCAATGATCTGCGTGCTCGTCGTCGGCTTGGTGGGACAGCGTGCTGTCGCGGCCGACGAGCAGGAACATTTCTTCGCGAAGCATGTCCGTCCGCTGCTGGCGGAGAAGTGCTGGGCGTGTCATGGCGATGACGCGAAACAGCTCAAGGGCGAGTTGGACTTGAAGACACGCGTCGCGGCGATGACAGGTGGCGAGAGCTCGCGACCGGCCATCATCCCTGGCCAGCCGAACGAGAGTCCGCTGTGGCTGGCGGTCACACGCAAGTCGGACGATTGGTCGGCAATGCCGCCGAAAGAGAACGACAAACTGACGCCGCCTCAGATTGAGATTCTGCGACGCTGGATTGCCGACGGAGCCGTGTGGAGCAACAAGCCCTTGGACGCGGACGGTGACGGTGAGACAGCTGCGACGAGCGGCGGGCAATCGGCGGATTGGACGAAGCGGCGGTATCCGTCCGAAAACTTATGGGCCTATCGACCGCTGCGTCGCCCTGCTGTGCCAGAGAACGGCTCGGCGAATCCGGTCGATGCGTTTGTGAACGCGCGGCTGAAAACTCTCGGATTGAGGTCCGCTCCGTTGGCGGATCGGCAAACGCTGATCCGCCGCGCGACGTTTGATTTGATTGGTCTACCTCCGCGGCCTGACGAGATCGAGGCGTTCGTCCGCGATCCTCGCACTGACGAGACCGTGTTCGCCGAGGTGATCGAACGACTGCTCGCGTCGCCGCAGTATGGCGAACAATGGGGGCGGCATTGGTTGGATGTGGTCCGCTATGCCGATAGCTCTGGGTTCGCGAACGATTACGAGCGGGGCAGCGCCTGGCGGTATCGCGACTACGTCGTGCGCGCGATGAACTCGGACAAGCCGTATGACCGTTTCATGATCGAGCAAATCGCGGGCGATGAACTCGATGAATCTCAAACCGCCCCGGAGCCGCTCATCGCCACTGGTTTCCTGCGGATGGGGCCGTGGGAACTGACCGGCATGGAGGTTGCAAAGATCGCTCGGCAACGGTTCCTCGACGATGTGACGGACAGCGTCGGACAAGTCTTTCTGGCTCACGCGCTGCAATGTGCTCGATGTCACGACCACAAGTTCGATCCGGTGCCGACGCGCGACTACTACTCGATTCAAGCCTGCTTCGCGACGACGCAGTTGGCCGAGCGAGACGCTCCGTTCTTGCCGACGGAAAACGTCTCTGGATTTGACGAGCGAAAATATCTCGACGCGCGGCAAGCTCGGTATCAAGCACAGCTCAAGGTGATCGAGGCGAAGCAAGAGGCGGCTGGCCGGCGCTGGGCGGTGGAGCGCGGAATCGAATACGTCTCTCGTCAGGAAGGGCTTCGCGCAGGGATTGCGGAAGACAAGTTGCCGCCACAGCGCATCGGGCTCGACACGCAAGAACTTGGTTTGGAACGGATCGTTCGCAAAGGTCTGGAACGACTGAAGTGGGAATACGAGCGATACGAACCGCGCGCCTTCACCGTTTATTCCGGCCGCACTCCAGAGGTCAAATCGGTTGTCGCGCCCGTGCGGATGCCGGCTCAGCGAATGAACGTCGGCCAGTTGGAAGAGACCTGCATCCTGGCGGGAGGTGATCCGTTCTCGCCGCGCGACAAGGTGATGCCGGGAGTGTTGAGCGTTGCGAAGAGGTCAGACGTCAGAGATCAGGAGTCAGAGAATGCCGCATTGGAGATCACCGGCCGGCGGCTCGCGCTTGCGCGGTGGATCGCTTCGCCGACGAATCCGTTGACCGCGCGAGTCATGGTCAATCGGATTTGGCTGGGACACTTCGGCCAGGGCCTGGCCGGTAATCCGAACAACTTCGGCTCAACAGGCAAGAAGCCGACACATCCCGAATTGCTCGATTGGTTGGCGACGGAGTTCATCGAACGCGGCTGGTCGGTGAAAGCGATGCACCGCCTGCTGATGTCATCGGAGGGGTATCGCCGTGCCTCTCGGCATCCCGATCCGCAATCGCTGGCGGAACTCGATCCGCAGCACACAAGCTACGCGGCCTTCGCACCACGACGGCTTGAAGCGGAAGAACTCCGTGATGCGATATTGCGAGTGACCGGCGAACTCAATCTGTCGGTCGGCGGCATTCCGATCCGGCCAGAGTTGAATCCCGAAGTCGCGTTGCAGCCGAGACAAGTCATGGGGACGTTCGCCCCTGCCTGGCAGCCGTCGCCGAGGCCCGAGCAACGGCATCGCCGTTCGATCTACGCTTTGAAGCTGCGCGGGCTGCGCGATCCGGCAATGGAAGTCTTCAATCAGCCGTCGCCCGATCTCTCGTGCGAGTTCCGCGAAAGCTCGACCATCACGCCGCAAGTCTTCGCGTTGTTCAATAGCCAAGCCAGCTACGATCGAGCCATCGCGTTTGCAGTTCGACTAAAGAAGGAAACGAATTCACGACCCACAGCGATCACGCGCGCATTTCTGCTGGCGTTTGGTCGCGAACCGAAAGCGGATGAACTGCGAGCGTGTCTGGAACACTGGCAGGCGATGTCGGAAAGTCAGCGCGATTTGAAATCTCAAATTTCAAATCTCAAATCGGACATCGCCGCTCGTCCGCACGAAGTTGTCCGCGAGGCGGTCGAGGAAAACACCGGCGAGAAATTCCGCTTCGTCGAACCGCTTGATGCGGCCGCGGACTTCGTGCCGGATTTGTCGGCGGCGAAGGTTGATACCGACACTCGCACGCTGGCGAATGTCTGTCTGGTGTTGCTGAATGCGAACGAGTTTTTGATGTTGGATTGAGCCATGACATCCCGCGAATCAATTCCGCAGACGATCGACCGCATTTCGCGGCGGCAATCGCTGTATGGCCTGGGAACCGGGCTCGGCAGCGTCGCGCTGACGGCTTTGCTGGCTGGTGAATCGGCGGTTGCCAGTTCTCTGGCCGCGCGGCCGGGACATCTGCGGGCGCGGGCGACTCGCTGCATTTTCTTGATGATGGAAGGTGGGCCTTCGCACGTCGACACGTTTGATCCAAAAACGGCGCTGACCAAGCTGCATCTGAAAGAGTTTCAGCGCAACGATGCGATGCAGTCGGCGATGAGCAGTGGCAAGCGGTACTACGTCGCCAGCCCGTTTCGATTTCGCAAAGCCGGTGAGTGCGGCGCGGACATGTGCGAGAACTGGTGGCATCTCGCGAGTTGTGCCGACGACATTTGTTTCTTTCGCGGCTGCCAGGTCGATTCGGTCAATCATCCGACCGCGATGTACCAGATGAATACGGGCAATCGCTTCGGCGGCGATCCGGCACTCGGGGCTTGGGTCACGCACGGCTTGGGTACGCTCAACGCCGATCTGCCCGGTTTCCTCGTGCTGCCGGAGGTGAGTTATCCGCAAGGGGGCCCGGCGAATTGGGGGAACGGTTTCTTGCCCGCTCAATTGCAGGGGACACCGTTGCGTGCGAAAGGCTCGCCGATCTTGGACCTGTCGCCACCGGCCGGAGTCACGCGCGAACATCAGCGGGCGAATCTTGATTTGCTCGCAAAGCTGAATACCTCGCATCTCGCTGCGAAAGTAGCTCGGACGCCTACGTCCGAGCAGGCCGGCGATCGACCGGACGTAGGCGTCCGGTCTACGGAATTCTCGCAGCAGCTTCAGGCGCGGATGGATGCTTATGAATTGGCGTTTCGGATGCAGATGCAGGTGCCCGGAATCTTGGACCTCGGCCAAGAGGACACGCCGACGCAAGAGTTGTACGGCATCGGCAGCGAGCCGACTGATGCCTTCGGCCGCAAGTGTCTGCTCGCGCGGCGGCTGATCGAGCGCGGTGTCCGCTTCGTGCAGCTTTACGCCGGGACGTGGGACTCGCACGACAACATCGAACGTGCTCACGGCAATCTGATTCGGCAAGTCGATCAGCCGATCGCCGCGCTGTTGATCGATCTCAAGCGGCGCGGGTTGCTCGAAGACACGCTCGTCGTCTGGTGTGGCGAATTCGGCCGCACTCCTGACAACGGCGTCCGCATGGGGACCGCGTTCGGTCGCGATCACAATCCCAAGGCGATGACCATCTGGCTGGCCGGCGGCGGAGTGCGCGCGGGGCACACGATTGGTGCAACCGATGAACTCGGCGCGAACGCGGTCGAGTGTGTGCATCACGTCCGCGACTTGCACGTCACACTCCTGCATCTGCTCGGCTTGGATGACAACCGTCTGACGTACCTGCACGCGGGGCGATTCAAGCAACTCAGCCAATTCGGCGGCGAGGTCATTCGGGAGTTGCTGGCGTAGGCCAGGCTTTCCAGCCTGACCCGAATTATCCACATTCCGAAAATTAGCCGCGAGGCGCTAGCCCCGGTTCATGCCGTGTAACCGGGGCTAGCGCCGCGCGGCTGATTTCTGTGACCCGGATTGGCCAGCGACGTCGATTCTTATTCGGGTCAGCCTGGAAAGGCTGACCTACGTTGACTACGAACTGACTCATGACACACGCTCAGACTAACGCCGTCGATGAATCGCTCGCGGGGAAAACCATTCTCGCGGCTTTGCGAGCTTGGTGGCCGGACCTCAGTTGGAAGCTGGCCCGCGAGTCGTTGGCCGCGCGGCGAGTTGCGATCAACGGAGTCCTCTGTCAGGACGAGGCGCGGCGGCTGAAGGTCGGAGATCGTGTCGAGTTGTCGGATAAGTCTCGACCGAAAGCGCCACGACACGAGCAGATCTGCATCCGGTATTACGACGAGGATCTCATCGTCGTCGAGAAGCCGGCGGGAATGTTGACCGAGCGGCCGGCGGCGGAAGCGAGACTTCACAAGCCGGGAGCGTCACCAACCCCGTCGCTGGACGAACTGTTGCCGCGCGTTCTCTCCGAGTACGAAGGGCGACGACTGCGGCCCGAGGAACAAGCGGTCTTGATCGTGCATCGGCTGGATCGCGACGCCAGCGGTTTGTTGGTGGTGGCTCGGACGCTGGCCGCTCGCGATGGATTGATGCAGCAGTTCGCGGCTCGGACGCCGAGCCGCGTCTATTGGGCGATCGTCGCGGGACGAGTCGAGGCGCAGACAATTCGGACACACTTCGTTCGCGACCGAGGCGACGGAAAACGTGGCAGTGTGGAACGTCAACACAATCCGCAGGTGACGGCCGCGACCGACGTTCAACTGGCCATCACGCATGTAACGCCGCTCAAAGTACGGCGCGGTCAAACGCTGCTCGAATGCCGGTTGGAGACGGGACGCACAAACCAAATCCGCATCCACCTGGCGGAGTTGGGCCACCCGATCCTCGGCGACGTGAAGTACGGGCCGATGGTGTCGGGTCAACCCGCGGCGCGATTGGCGCTACACGCGATGGAACTGGAGTTCGCACATCCGCTGACCGGCGAGACGCTGCGATTTGAAAGCGAATGGCCAAAAGAGTTGCCGCTGCCGACGTAGAGCAGGCGGCTCGCCTGCTTGCGAACGACAGGCGAGCCGCCCGTCGCTACGGGTCACTTCCAATAGACCGTCTTGACGTACAACACGATGGCCGGCACGACGAAGATTGGCAGCAGGAAATAAAGCGGATACATCGGCCAAACGTACGGGAAAATCACGAACTGATCGAGGAGCACCGAGCCGATCGAGAACCAGCACATGAGTAACAGGCCCCATTGCTTGCGTTCGGCTTGTTCGTCCGGCGTGAGTTGCGACCAGTAACGGTGTGGTCCGGCGGCAGCGGCTTTCTGGGCCGGAGCGGCCGCTGGTTGCTCGGCAGTCTTGTCGGCTTTCTTACTCTTCTTCGGTTCCGGAGCGGCCGTGGTTTCCTTTTTCACCACCACCGGCGTTTCGCGCGTTCCTGGCGGGTAATACTTGGAGATCGCTTGGCTGATCGCCATCGGGGTGGCGAGCACCGGCCGGACCGGCAGGTCGAACGAGAGGCGGAGTTCCTGCTCCAGATCGTGCGTGATCTCATCGGTGCAGGCGACGAGGATGTAGTCCTCGTCCACAAACAGCGGAATGATCGAGTTGCGGCGCACGCTGGCTCGCGCCACGCGGTCGAGGACTCCGTCATCGGGAAGCGTTTCTGCAAGGTCAACGTACGACAGGCCGAGTTCGACCGCGAAGGCGCGCGTGGCGGTTTCCACGTCCGTGAGCTTCATCTGCACGACGGCATCGCGCACGGTCAGTCCGCGCTTGTCGGCGAACTCCTTGACCTCTTTGATCTGCTGCTTGGTAATCGTGCCTTGCTCGGCCAGGACGTTTTCGGTCAGGCGATTGCCGATCCGCGACAACTCCTCGGCGAATTCGCGGCCTTGGCTTTCGTCGTATTCCCGCTTCCGTACAGGGTCGGTCAAGCAGAGCATCGCCTTGGCGAGCTCGTTGAGCAGTTCCTGCGACTTCACCGAGTATTGCCCGCTCGCGTACTTACGGACATGCCCGTTGAGCTTCTTATAGTTCGCGGTAATCTTGTCGGCGTTGTCTTCGAACTGCACCAACCGCAGCAGCGTGTAGTGGTCCGGCGGACGCGGGCCTTCGGGAATGCCCAGCCAATCCTTGTAGACGTCCAATGCCACGGGCGACTCCTCATCGGATGCAACTGACAGTTGCTAACGCAGTGCCGTCGGAAACAAGTTCTGAAATGGAGAATGAGAAATGGAGAATGAAGAATGCAAAATCTCAGGACTTATCATTTTGCATTTTCCATTTGTCATTTCTCATTTTTCATTCCGCACTCACAACTACTCAACGTGGTAATCCCGCGCGAGCACCTCGAACAAATCCACATCGTTCGACTGCAAGCCGCCGCGGACGATCTCGGTCGAAGCGACCTGCTTGCTGGTCAATTCCATTCCGGTGCAACTGATGCGACCGCTCGAGTCATACGAATAAGTCACTTCGACCGGCGATCCCGCCGGCAGGTTGGCCGGCAAATCCGTGATGTAGAAATCGCCGATCTGCTCGCAAGCATCCGGTTCCTCCGCGTCCCCTTCCAACACACTGACGTGAATCCGTTGCTGGCCGGCGGACGTGGTCACGAACTTTTGTTTGACGTTGAAGGGAATCGAAGTGTTCTTGGGGATCATGATGTGGTTGATCTTGCGGCTGCGATTGTGCGGGTCGGTGATCTTGACCCCCAGCGAGTGCGAGTTGACGTCGCTGGTCTGCACCGCTCGGAGCCGGTTGATGACCATCTTGCCCATGCGGCTTTCGCCGCCGGTGGCCTTCGCTTCCAGAATGGCCGCGTGAATGGCGGCTCCCTGAGCGACCGCTTCTTCGGGCTGAACGTCGCGGGAAGGGGGACGACCGGCGACTTCGGTCAGCATCTTTTCGACGATCGGCATGTACGTCGAACCGCCGACCAGGATCAGGTCATCCAGGCCATTCGCGCCGATGCCCGATTGTTGCAGGACCAGTTCGGTGGTATCCCGCGTGCGTAGCAACAAATCTGCCGTGATCCGCTCAAAGTCACCGCGTGTCATCGCGACCGTCAGCGAGTTTCCTTTGCAGTACACGGCGATCTGCGTTTGCGCTTTTTGCGACAGCTCGCGTTTGACCAATTCGCAGTCCTGGCTGAGCGACTGCAACGTTTCCGGGTCTTCGCGCGGATCGACACCGAACTTGGTTTTGAACTGGGTCGAGACGTGATCGACAATGCGGCGCGTCCAGTCGAGACCACCCAGCATCACGTCGCCGTCGGTGGCCAGCACTTTGAAGTGCGTCGGCGTGTAACGCACGACGGTCACGTCGAACGTGCCGCCGCCCAGATCGTAAACGATGACCGTGCGCTCCTTCTGTGCGAGGTCCGTGCGTCCCAATTCGCCCTTCGTCCAGGCGTAGGCCAAGGTCGCGGCCGTTGGTTCGTTGATGATGTCGATGACGTTCAAGCCGGCGATGCGGCCGGCATCCTGTGTCGCCTTGCGACGCACATCGTTGAAATAGTACGGCACGGTGATGACCGCGTTCGCGATCGGACCGATATGGACCTCGGCGTCTTGCTTCAGCTTCTTCAGGATCAACGCGGAGATGAATTCCGGCGTCAGCTTCTTGCCTTGATAGACGACGAAGTACGCCTTGTTGCCCATCTCACGCTTGATCGCCTCGATCACGTGCGTGGAGTCTTCCACGGCGATGCGCTCAAACGAAGGACCGACGATGACCTTCCCGTCTTCACCCAGCAACACCACCGAGGGGGTGATGGGCTTGCCGTCGGAGTTCAATTGCGCGATCGGATTGCCTTCTTTGTCAATTTGCGCCAGCGTCGAATAGGTGGTTCCCAAGTCGATTCCGACAGTCGCTCCCGGCATCAGCTTCAGTGTCATGGTGTGGACCCTTGAGGTTGTCTCAGAGCAAGCGTTTGTGCGACCAACAGCGGTCAACAAAGCGGTGAATCCGTTCGAACAGCCGATATGAGGCGGGCATTCTGACGGTCCCCATCCGGTGAATCAAGCACGCCATCAGGGAAGCCGGCGTGGCAGCCGCGACGGTCGCGGTGCCGCCGGTGTCACTTGTAACCTACCTCCCATGCGAATTGATCCAGAACAAGTCGCCTCGCCGCCGCTGGTGCTCGTCGTGGGAGCCGGCATCAACGGCGCGGCCGTCGCACGCGAATTAACGCTGAACGGCATCTCGGTCGTCGTCGTCGATGCGAACGACATCGCGTTTGGAGCCACGTCACGCTCCTCGCGG
>CAMDDX010000266.1 GCA_945893075.1 Planctomyces sp. SH-PL62
GTTGGCTACGACGCTTTGCCATCACGCGACTCAAGCATCATCCGCTCAAAGAAAGTCTGCGAGGCAAGATGCAAATCGCCGGCTGGAACGACGACTTCCTCGCGGAAGTCCTCACAGGTCAACAACTTTGATACGCGCTGGCCGTGCCCAGCAACCCATCCTACTGTTTTGAGAACGTGACATTCGCGATCGATGTGATCAACGTCGTCGCGACTACGCCACCTCGCTCAAACGTAACATTGATCGGCAACCGGAGCGCAGCATCACGAAATTGAACGCTGTTGGCGGAGTGTCCGTCGGCACTGCGGATGCGGTCGAGCGGCTTGAGACCAGCCAGCGCGGCGGGAGAGTGCGGGATGACTTGCGTGAGAATCACGCTGTCGGGTTCGGCGTCGTCGGTGCGCCACTTGAGACCAAGAGGCGATGGTTCGCCAGTCAGGCTGACAGAGAGTTCCAGCGGTTCGGAGCGGCCGGGGCGTTGCACAGTTACAGTGACTTCGCGATCGGCGATGACGACGAGGCTCCGAAATTCGGGGACGTCGGAGACTCTGTAGCCAGCGAAGCGAAGCAGACGATCGCCGATGTTGAAGCCTGCGGCAGCGGCTGGTGACTGCGGAGTGATCTCGGTGATTTCCACGATGCGCTGCTCGGAAAGTTTCGAGTTCCAAGTGATGCCCAGACGCGCAGCCGGAGGGGGGAGCGGCTGCTCGATGCGGCACTGTTGGTCTTTCGTTTCGCCGCGTGACTCGGCACGGAACGCCGGCAGCTCGTCCGCTTCGGCGGCTCGCAGAGCCAACAGCAGCATCAGCCGCGTGAGTCGCTGCGTCCCTTCGTAGTTCAGTTTGTCGGCATCGTCGCTCGGCCTGTGGTAGTCGTCGTGCTTGCCGGTGTGCAGCATCAGCGCGGGGATGCCAGCGGCGAAGAACGGATGATGGTCGCTGTCGGCCCGCATGTCCCAAGTGAAGTCCAAGTGAGCTTTCGGTTCCCACGAATTCGCTTCGCTGACGAACTGTCGCAATCCGCGAGCGGCTCGTGTACCCGTGAGTTCGACTCCTTCGGGACGCAGCCGGCCGATCATGTCGGAGTTGATCACCAGCTTGATCTGTTTCAGAGGCCGAGTCGGTGACGAGACCCAATGCTTCGCTCCGAGCAACCCTTTCTCCTCGCCGTCCCAAAACGCAAACAACAACGTGCGTCGCGGCGGATGCGGCAGCGAGCGGATCGCTTCGATGACTTCCAACAAGCCGGCAACGCCGCTGGCATTATCGTCGGCTCCGTTGTGGACCTGACCGATCGGACCACGGCTGTTGCGCTGCGTGCCGAAGCCGACATGGTCGAAGTGAGCGCAGACGATCACGACTTCATCGCGGCGGCGAGCATCGCTCCCCGGCACGGTCGCCAGGACGTTGCGCATTCCGCCGGCGAACTCTTGCACGTCGAGTCCGTTGGCAGCGGTGGAGAAACCTCGCTGGCGAAGTTGCTGAATCAAATACGCACTCGCGGCCTGTCCTCCCGCGCTGCCCCCCTCACGGCCCTGCAAGGCGTCGCTCGCGAGCGTGGCGATGTGCGGCTTGAGATCCGCGATGCGAACCGATTCAACGGCCACGGCAATATCGCGGTCCTCTAGCGGCGAGGTTTCGTCAGCCGCCGTCACCAGAAACGGTGACACACTCAACACGACGAGTTGAATCAACGTGATGAGTCGCCAGCGGGCGCACGGCGCACATGACACGCGAGACGGGGTCAGGTGTTCTGATTTCTGTTTTGGCCACACAATCGCCGTCGATGTCCATTGGGAGCCAGTCCTTGAGCCCACGACTGACTCCGTTTGTGATGCCAAAACAGAAATCAGAACACCTGACCCCTCAACTCTCGGCAACGCCCTCGTAGTGACATACATCTTTGCTCTTCACGAAATTGAGCCAAAAGGCCGACTCATGATTTTGGTCTCACACTCACGGATTCCAGTTGTATCGGTTCTGCCTCGGTGTCTTGTCGCGTCTCGGTGGTGTTTTCAGATCAAGAACTGGTTTTGACGTCGCTCTTCACGGCCAGACAGCGACCAATTACGTTGCTCAGGTCTGAAGCAAATTCGTGGGAGAGCCGCATGTTCAACGCAGCCCGAACGAGGAACCTCTGCCAGGGACCGGCGAATCGCCGCGAGTTCCTGCGGGTCGGGGCATCCGCGTTGGGCGGGTTGACCTTGGCCGACGTCTTGGCGTCTCAGACGCTGGCAGGAACGAGACCGGAGCATGGCTCAGAGACCTCGCTCATCCTCTTCTGGATGTGGGGTGGTCCTAGTCAATTGGAGACGTTTGATCCAAAACCAAACGCTCCCTCAGACTATCGCGGTCCGTTCCGGCCGATCGCGACTGCGGTGCCGGGCATCGAGATTTGCGAGTTGTTCCCGCAGTTGGCGAAGCTCGCGGATCGCTACTCGCTCGTCCGCTCACTGCATCACGAGATGGCGTCGCACAACGACGGCTCGATTGAAGTCCTCACCGGCAAGACGCCAAGCATTGCCGATCCAACATCGACCGCGAAATCCGAACATCCCGATCTCGGCATGATCGCCAGCCGTCTGCGCGGCGCGCGCGCCGACGGCCTGCCGCAGTACATCGGCATTCCGACGCAGCCGTTTATGACTCGGCCGCAGTATCTCGGAGTCAGTCACTCCGCGTTCGTCACCGGCGATCCGTCGGTCGAGAATTTCAAGCCGCCCAATTTGAAGATCAATGCCGGCATCAATGGCCAGCGACTGGATGATCGCTTGGGACTCGCGCGGCAGTTTGATCGGCTGCGGCATTCGCTCAATGCGACCGAGGGCCTTGATGCCTTTCACCGGCAGGCCGAACTGCTGCTCACCAGCAACTCCGTGGCGAATGCGTTCGATCTCACTCGCGAAGACCCGAAGCTGCGCGACCGTTACGGCCGACATCTCTGGGGGCAAAGCTGCTTGCTCGCGCGACGCTTGGCCGAGGCAGGCGCGGGAGTCATCACGATCGACGCACTGGCTCCGAAGCAGGGCATGCCGCTGTACTTCAGTTGGGACGACCACGCCAACGCGCAGCCCGGATGGGACATGGCGAAAGGGATGACCTTGCGTGCCGAATACATGGACCCCGCTCTCTCGGCTTTGATCGAAGACATCCACCAGCGCGGACTCGATGAAAAGATTCTCGTCGTCGCCATCGGCGAGTTCGGTCGCACACCGCGCGTCACCATGAACAGCGGCAACCTCGGCCGAGACCACTGGCCGCAGGCTCAATCCGCGCTGATCGCCGGCGGAGGACTCCGCATGGGCCAAGTCGTCGGAGCCACCAACTCCAAAGCCGAATACCCCGCCGAACGCCCGCTCCACCCGCAAGACTTGCTCGCCACGATCTACCACCACCTCGGCATCAACCACCGCCACGAGTTCCCCGACTTCTCCGGCCGCCCAATCCCGGTGCTGTCATACGGCGAACCAATTCGCGAGTTGGTGTGAGCAATTTGTGCTCAAGTCTCTGAATTCCAATTTCCATCGTTCGACCACAGTTTCCCATCAAGAGAAAGAGCCAAGCGATGGAATAGTTCGGCCCGGCGCGAATGGAACTCCGCTTGCTCGTTATGTTCCCGCTGCCAGCGCAAAAGGATGGACTTTTTGATGACATTGGGGATCCAACGGGCATCCATGATTGTTTCGTCGTGCGGCATCGGGGCGCATTTTTTTGGTTCCGGCTTGAACAACTCTGGAAGTTTCTTCCAAGGTTCTACTGCATTCGTGCCGCACCAGTCGTCGTAATAAACGAGAAACTGGCGATCAACCAAGTGAAAGCTGCATCGACGAGGTTCTGAACCCTCGGAGGGCACAAATGGACCGTCAAGCCATAGCGGAGCGACGTGGCAGTTTCGTGATCGTAGGTAGTCGGTGACCTGCGGCATCAGGCCTCGGTGTTGGGAATTGAACACCGTTTCTTGGAGGCACAGCGTCACCAGGAATTGTGCCAGCGAATCGCAGAAACGAATCCAAGGACCATCGTCCAAGCGATACCAAACCGGCGGATCATCGCCATCAGGCTCCGTGCCACACCGCCAAACTCCTTGATTCTCGATGGCGAACAGCAACTTGCCGTCGTCCATCACGAGCATCTCAAACGGCAGCAGCACGTCCTGATTTGCGAACGCGGAGCCCCACCAACTCTCGCCTGGCCAGTTGCCAGCGAAGCCGTAGAGTCGTCGAAGTGAGTTGGGGAGCCGAGCCGCCGCCAGTTTGTCTTCGGACGTGCCGTACCAAGTCGGCAACGCGCCGTACCAGAGTCCAAGAAATCGTTTCAGCGAATCGAGTAGCTCTTCAGGATCGTCACGCCGGTCGAACATGCGACACCTCAAGTCTATTTCGCGCAACAGAGGTTATTCTAGTCTGTCTATTTGGCGACTCATCGATTTGGCCGATACATGTGCGTGGCTTGTCCGATGAAAGCCTCGGCCGCTTCCATCAATGTTTCGCTCAGCGTTGGGTGCGGGTGGATGCTGTCGGCGAGGTCGCGGGCGACGGCGGCGGTTTCGACGGCGAGGACGCCTTCGGAGATCAGTTCGCCCGCGCCGGCCCCGACGATACCGACGCCGAGGATGCGTTCGGTTTTGTTTTCGACGATCAGTTTGGTGAGACCTTCGGTGCGACCGAGCGATTGAGCGCGGCCGCTGGCGGCCCAGGCGAAGCGGATGACTTTCACGTCTCGCTCTTGAGCCTTCGCTTCGGTTTCGGTGAGGCCGCACCAGGCGAGTTCCGGGTCGGTGAAGACAACGGCGGGGATCGCGATGTTGTCGAACTCGGCCGGTTCGCCGACGAGCGCTTCGATGGCGACCTTCGCCTCGCGCGTAGCTTTGTGAGCCAGCATCGGTTCGCCCGCAACGTCGCCGATCGCGAGGATGTTCGGATCAGCCGTGCGGCAGCAGCGGTCGATTTTCACGAAGCCTTTCTCATCGACTTGAACCTTGGTGTTTTCCAAACCGAGATTGCGGCTGTTCGGCTTGCGGCCGACAGAGACAAGGACTCGGTCAAACGTCTGCTTGGGTTCAAGCCCTTCGCCTTCCATCTCAACCACGATGCCGGCTTTGCTCGCGGTCAGACTGAGCACTTTCGTGTTGACGTGAATCGCTTTGAACTGCGTTTCGAGCCGCTTCTGCAACGGCCGCACAAGGTCTCGGTCGGCGGCAGCGAGGATCACCGGCAACGCTTCGACGACCGTCACTTCACTGCCGAGCGCGGCGTACACGCAGCCCATCTCCAGCCCGATGTAGCCACCGCCGATAACCAACAGCTTCTTCGGAATGTCTTCCAGCGCGAGTGCTCCGGTCGAGTCCATCACGCGCGGATCGCCGATCGCGAACATCGGCGGCATCGCCGGAGACGAACCGCTCGCCAAGATCGCTTTGTCGAACGTCATCTGTTCTGTCGTGCCATCCGCTTTCGCGAGGTTCAGCGTGTTCGAGTTCGCGAACGTCGCACGAGCATTCACCAGCGTCACACCGCGAGCCTTGCAGAGACCGTTGATGCCACCGGTGAGCTGTCCGATGACGCCGTTCTTGAACGCTCGCAGCTTGTCGAGGTCGATCTTCGGTTTGCCAAACGTCAGCCCATGCTCGGCAGCGTCGGCTGCTTCGTGAATCAACTTGGCGACGTGCAACAACGCCTTCGACGGAATGCACCCGCGCTGCAAGCAGACGCCGCCCGGCTGAGCCTCCTCATTCACGAGGACGACTTTCTTCCCATGATCCGCCGCCGCAAACGCAGCGGGGTATCCGCCGGGGCCGGCACCAATCACAACAATTTCCGCGTGTGACATTTCAACCTCTTTGGAGTTATTCCCAATCAATCAAGCCGAGTTGGACGATCATGGCTTTTCCCACCGCTTTCATGTCTTCGGCCGAAAGGCGTCCGATGCGATTGTCGAATCGAGACTTGTCCGCCGTCATGATTTGGTCCGCGACGTCCAATTGTCGCTTGCCGCGAAACAAGACGAGGGCTTCGCTCGGATAGACCTTGCCAGTTGCCATCGTCAACGGGACGACTTGAACGCGATCAAGGTGTGCGTTCGCGCTGTCATTACTGACAATCACTGCCGGACGTTGTTTGCGAATCTCGCTGCCAATGGCTGGTTCAAAATCGACCCACCACACTTCACCGCGTTTCATCGGCGACGTCTCCGATCAGGGCCTCGCACCATTCGTGAGCTTCCGCCTCGCGAACTTTGTCCGCTGCCATCTGGCGGTATTCTTCGTCCAAGGCTTTCTTGTTGACGATTGGGCGAATCAACTTTTTTCTGCCCGATGGGTTCTGGTTTCGCGGCTCCTCAATTTGGCGATACGCCTCTGGCATCTCTTTAGGGATCACATAGGGTCGGACCAGAGTTTCGATAAAACGACTGAGATTGTTCCGCCCAAACTTGGAATGCAGACCTGTGTAAACCTTTTCGTCCAAGGAAATGGTCAGCCGCCGCTGGACTCTCTTTGATTTCTTGCGCGGTGATTTCGTCGGCATGATGGCTCCTTGTTCGATGACTGCTCGGTTTTCAGCTCGAATCTGCGAACCGAGTCTACACCTCTGACAGCAATGCAAAGAAGTCCGACAACAACTGCCCCAGCTTGGCCACGAAGCGAGCTCCGTCAGCACCGTTGATGACTCGGTGGTCGTAGCTGAGGGACAGCGGGAGCATCAGGCGTTCGACGACGGCTCCGCCGTGGAGTTTCAGTTCGGTACGACTGCGGCTCAGGCCGAGGATCGCGACTTCGGGCCAGTTGACGATCGGCGTGAAAGCGGTGCCGCCGATGCCGCCGAGGTTCGTCACCGTGAACGTCGCGCCGGTCATCTCGTCGGGCCTGAGCTTCTTCTCGCGAGCACGAGCAGCGAGGTCGGCGAGGTCAGCGGCGATTTGCACGATGCTCTTCTGGTCCACGTTCTTGACGACCGGGACCAGCAAGCCGTTCGGCGTGTCGACCGCGCAGCCAATGTGGTAGTAGCGTTTCAGAACCAGCTCGCCTTTCGCAGAATCGAGGCTGGCGTTGACGTGCGGAAACGCCTTGAGCGCGGGAACCAGCGCCTTCATCACGATGGCAGTCATCGTCACTTTGGGGCCGTTCTTGCCGAGCGACTCGCCGAAGCGCTTGCGAGCTTCTTCGAGATCGGTGATGTCGATGAGGTCCTGTTGCGTGACATGCGGGATCGTCTGCCACGCCATGCTCAGATTCGTGGCTGAGACCTTCGCGATCTTGCCTTGAGCTTGTCGCTCGACCAAGCCGAAATGGCTGAAGTCGGGGAGCGGCGGAGTCGCGATCGCGCCGCCGGTTGGCGCGGAGGCTCGGCCTTCGAGGATGTTTTTGACGTAGTTCTGCACGTCCTCTTGGGTGATCCGTCCGCCGGGGCCTGTGCCGGTGACTTGATGCAGATCGACGCCGAGATCGCGTGCGAGTCGCCGCGTCGCCGGACCAGCGGGAGCGGGTGGGCGAGTATCAGACGCGGTGGACTGCGCACTGGGAGCAACCGTTGGCGCGGCGACTTTGGGAACAACGACTGGTTGAGCCATTGGGATCGCAAGAGCCGCTTTCTCCGGAGCCGTCGATTGCGGCGCGGCGGTTGGTGCGGCGGACGTCGCTCCGGCTTCGATGCTCAACAGCGGCGCGCCAATCGCGACCGTTTGACCGGCGGTGACGTGGACCTTCGCAACGGTTCCGGCGTGCGGGCATTCGAGTTCGACGACCGCCTTCTCCGTTTCGAGGTCCATCACCGCTTGGCCAGCGGTGATGACGTCTCCGGCTTTGACTTTAATCTCGGCGATATCGACGGTCTTCACACCGTCGGAGACTTCGGGCAGTTTGAATTCGATGGCCATGTCGGCGGCAACTCGTGAATGTTGGTTTGAAAAACTGGGGACCACTAATCTGCGCTAATTGACGCTAATCAGAACAAAATTAGCGAAGATTAGCGCGGATTAGCGGTCCTTTTTGTTTGGAGTATTTTTGATTTTCATCTACGCCTTGAGCGGTTCGACTTTTTCCGGATCGATCCCCAAATCTTTGAGGGCCTTGGGCAGTTTCTTCTTATCGAAATGGCCTTGTTGCGTGAGCGCGACGAGCGTGGTGTACGCGACGCATTCGGCGTCGATCTCGAAGTGGCGGCGGAGTTCTTCACGGGTTTCGCTGCGTCCGAAGCCGTCGGTGCCGAGGACGTGGTACGGGCCGGGAACCCAACTGCGGATTTGATCGGGAACCAAGCGGACGTTGTCGCTCGAAGCGATGAACGGGCCGGTGATCCCGGCGAGCGTCGTTTCGAGATAGCACTGCTTCGGCTTGTCAGTCGGATGCAGACGGTTCCAGCGCAGAGCCATCGAGGCGTCGCGGCAGAGTTCGGAGTAGCTCGTCACGCTCCAGACGTCTGAGCCGATGCCGTATTGCTCGGACAGAATCAACTGAGCACGCAGCACTTCGTTGAGAATCGGGCCGCTGCCGAAAAGCTGCGGGCGTTCCTTTTGGCCTTTGCCGCTCTTCGTGCTCTGGAAGCGATACATGCCGCGCACGATGCCGTCGATGACCCCTTCGGGCATCGCCGGCATTTTGTAGTCTTCGTTGTAGACGCTGAGGTAATAGAAGATTTCCTCGTGCTCAACGTACATCCGGCGCATGCCGTCTTGGATGATGATGGCCAGCTCATAGCCATAAGCCGGGTCATACGACTTGAGGTTCGGGACGCTGGTTGCGAAGAGCTGGCTGTGTCCGTCTTCGTGTTGCAGGCCCTCACCGTTGAGCGTCGTGCGGCCGGACGTGCCGCCGACGAGGAAGCCCTTCGTGCGCGAATCGCCGGCGAGCCAGATCTGATCGCCGACTCGCTGGAAGCCGAACATCGAGTAGTAAATGTAGAACGGCACCATGTGGATGCCGAGATTTGAGTACGCCGTCCCCGCTGCGACGAACGACGAGATCGCTCCCGCTTCGTTGATCCCTTCTTCGAGGATTTGGCCGTTCTTCATTTCTTTGTAGTACATGAGCTGATCGGCATCGACCGGTTCGTAAAGCTGGCCCTTGCTGGCGTAGATGCCGCACTGGCGGAAGAGACCTTCCATGCCGAACGTGCGCGCCTCGTCCGGGATGATCGGCACGATGCGTTGGCCAATTTGTTTGTCCTTCAGCAGATTGCTGAGCAGATACGTGAACGCGAACGTCGTGGAGCCTTCGGTCGCTTTGGCGATGTAGCCCAGGAACGATTCAACCGACGGCACGGCGAGCTTTTCGTCCGTCGGTCGCCGTGCGGGAAGGTATCCGCCCAACCGTTTGCGCCGATCTTGCAGATATTGCATCTCCGGGCTGTCGGGGCTGGGCTTATAGAAGGGGGCTTGATCGACTTCATCGTCGGCGATCGGGATACCGAATCGCGAACGGAATTCGCGCAGCTCTTGTTCGTTCGCTTTCTTCACGTTGTGAGCGACGTTGCGGCCCTCGCCCGCTTCACCGAGTCCGTAGCCCTTGATCGTCTTGGCGAGGATCACCGTCGGCGAGCCGTGATGTTCGACGGCCTCTTTGTACGCGGCGAAGACTTTTTCGGGATCGTGCCCGCCACGTTGCAGCTTCTTGAGTTGCTCGTCGGACAACGAGGCAACCAACTCGGTCAACTGCGGCGACGCGCCAAAGAAATGCTGACGAATGTACGAACCCGGCTCGACGACATATTTCTGATACTGCCCATCGACGATCTCCCCCATGCGATGGACCAATTCGCCATCCGGGTCTTGCTGCAAAAGGGGATCCCAATTGCCGCCCCAGACGACTTTCAGACAGTGCCAACCGGCTCCACGGAACGCCCCTTCGAGTTCCTGAATGATCTTGCCGTTGCCGCGCACCGGGCCGTCGAGCCGTTGCAGATTGCAGTTCACCACGAAGATCAGATTGTCGAGTCCCTCGCGCGAGGCGAGCGTCAGAGCGCCGAGCGTTTCTGGTTCATCGACCTCGCCGTCGCCAACGAAGCACCAGACGTGGGACTTTGAGGTATCGGCCAGCCCGCGATTGTGCAGATACCTCAAGAACCGCGCCTGATAGATCGCGGTGATCGGGCCGAGTCCCATCGACACCGTCGGGAACTGCCAGAAGTCGGGCATCAGCCACGGATGCGGGTACGACGACAGCCCCTCGCCGGCAGGGAGTTCCTCGCGGAAGTGTTCGAGATGCTTCTCGGTCAACCGGCCCTCGAGGAATGCTCGGGCATAGACTCCGGGCGAAGCGTGGCCTTGGAAATAGACGAAGTCGCCGGTGTGGTCGTCCGTCCGAGCATGGAAGAAATGGTTGAAGCCGATCTCGTAGAGCGTCGCGCTGGACGCATACGTCGAGATGTGGCCGCCGATGCCACTGTGGTCGCGGTTGGCTCGGACGACCATCGCCATCGCATTCCAACGGATGATCGACTTGATGCGGCGCTCGATGTCGCGATTGCCGGGGAACGGCGGCTGCTCATCGACGTTGATCGTGTTGATGTACGGGGTCGTAGCCGTGAACGGCAGAGTGACTCCGCGGATGTAAGCCCTTTCCTGCAAGGCGGCTAGCAACTGCTGAACGCCTTGGTCGCCATGTCGATGCAGGATGTCATCCAGCGAGTCGAACCATTCATCCAACTCCCCAACCAACGGCGCGGCCGAACCGGTCGCTGCGTGCGTCATTGTCTCGTCTCTCTCTGTATGCGGGTTCGTTGCGGAACCCTCTTGATCGGCTGAAAGCGCTCGCCGACCGTATCTTGCGTCCGAAAATCAACGCCGAAGTATGGCGAGCCGTCGAAAGTCGAGCAACCCGCTGGGAGAACTCATACAAGCCGGGTGTGCCCAGAGATTTTGGCGGTGTTAAGTTTTAGTGGTGTCGCAAGTTGACCAATAGAGTTGCCATTGATTGCTATCGCGGAGGTTGGTCAGGGCGGAGACGGATTCGGCGTTGCGGAGATTCCAGCGGGCACCGGAGCGTTT
>CAMDDX010000267.1 GCA_945893075.1 Planctomyces sp. SH-PL62
GTGGGTCGAGTCATCGAGACCCACCACAGGTAACGTCCAAATTGGTGGGTCTCGATGACTCGACCCACCCTACGAGTTACTGAGCCGCGTCGCCAGCATCAGACGCCCCGACATCAAGCTTGGTCCATTTTCTGGTGGTGAGCTTCAACAACCCTTCGGCCGTGACCGAGCCGTTCTCCTTGAAGGTCAGCGATTGCAGGCTTTGCATCTTCAACAGCTTGTCGATGCTTGCGTCGGTGACACCGGTTGCTCGGATCGACAAATCCTTGAGGTTTGGCAGAGTGGCAATCACGTCGACTGTGGCGTCCGTCATCTGCGGGACGGTCCAGAGATCAAGCAGCTCTAGCGACTTGAGAGTCGCGAGATGCTTCAGCCCCGAGTCGCCGACGGACGTCAGCTCGTGCAGAAAGAGTCGTCGCAACTTGGGCAGGTCGCCGAAGACCTCCAGCGCCCGATCGTCGATATTGGGCAGGTCGCGCAGCGTCAGCCGAGTCAGGTTCATCCCTTTGAGGGCCAGCACGCCGTCGGTGCCGAAGCCCTGGCAGCGAAAAACTTCGAGTTGCGTCAGTTTGCCGAGCTTGGCGAGGTGCGGCCCCGACTGGTCCGTGATGACGAAATCCTGCATCAGCAACGAGTCGAGCGTCTGGTTGCGGCTGAGATATTCCAAGCCCGAATCGGTGACCGCCGTGCTGCGGTGTTTGAACCCGGTGAGCTTCGGGAGATCGGCGACGACCTCCAGCGCCATGTCCCCCGCTTCCATGTTGCCTCGCAAGTCGAGCACGCGGAGTTCTTGCAACTTCGCCAGTCGCCGAGCACCGATGTCGTTGACTTGGTTCTGCACCAAGACCAGCCGCTGGAGTTTGCCGAGTTCGCTGAGAATCTTGACCACGGCGTTGGTCATGTTCGTATTCGACGACAGATCAAGTTCGATGAGATTGGGAAACGATTTGACGATCATCTCCACCGTCGCGTCGTTGATCACCGAATTCGTCAGCGCCAGAGTGGTGAGGTTCTTCAAGCCGCTGAGTTTCGCCGCCATCTCACCATCCAGCGTCCGGCAGTTGTAGATCTGCAGCTTTTCGAGATCGCTGAGCTTGCCGAACAGCGTCAAATCATCAGCCGTCAGATTCGATCCATCTTGAATGACGATTTCCGTCAACAGGTCGCCGGCTTTCGGCGAGTACTTGGATCGCGAGCCGAGAGCGTCGAGCCGGGCCTTGGCGGCTTTGACGTCGTCCGCATTGGCGGTCCCCTTTTTCGTGGACGCTGGTGGCACCGGTTCCTTGGATCCACTCGGCGACGGACTCGAACTTCCGCCCGCGTCTCCATCCGGAACTTGCGATTTCGGACAGCCTGTCAGACACAACAAGCTCAAGATCACGCAGGCAACAACACTTCGCGGCCTCTGCAAACACATCATGACTTTCGCCTCAATCGGATTTCTGACTGGAACGGCCCAGTATCATTGGCCGTGACTGGTGGACTTGGAAATTCACTCAGGCGACCAGTTTGAAATGATCGCCCCGAATTTGGTAGCGGACGTCGCTGTTCCATTTTCTGTGACGGACGCCGAGAGTGGCCGCAGCGGCAAGCTCGTGCTACACAGTTCCTCGGAATCCTGAGATGACCGGCCGCTGTTCTGAAGCCGGTCTTGGTGAGAAGCTCAAGAGGTGCTTTCGATGATTCGCCGTCTGTCTCTGCTCGTTTTGTCGCTGGTCGCGTTACTCAACGGACAGGCTTGGTGTGCCGAGCCTTTGACGCTGCTGCCGTCGGAGTTCGTGTTGAGCGGTCCGGAAGCTCGCCAACGATTGCTCGTACAGGCGACGGTCGGAACGCAAGTGGTTGGGCAAGTCACCGAAGGGGTCGCAATGACCTCGTCGGACGCGAAGGTCGCGAAGATCGAAGAGGGATTCGTCGTGCCGGTCGGCAACGGTCGGGCGACGATCACCGCGAAGGTCGGCGATCAATCAGCGACGGCCACAGTAACGGTCGAAAAGTTTGAGCAACCGCACTCGTGGAGTTTTCGGAATCATGTGCAGCCGGTGTTGTCGAAGTCGGGCTGCAACATGGGATCGTGTCACGGAGCGTTAGCCGGCAAAGGGGGCTTCAAACTCTCGCTGCGCGGCTATGACCCAGATGCCGACTTTCGGACGTTGACTCGGCAAGCTCGTGGGCGGCGCATCGTGCCGAGCGATCCGGGACGCAGTCTGATGCTGACGAAACCATCGGGAGCGATTCCTCACAAAGGGGGGCTGCGGTTCGATGTCGATTCGCTCGAATACCGCGCGATCGTCGAATGGATTGCGGCGGGACAGCAGGGACCGAGCGATGCTGACGCGCGGCTGCAGCGACTGGAAATCCTGCCGGCCGCATCGCAGCAGAAAAAAGGGGCGAGCCAACAATTGGTGGTGCGCGGGCACTTCTCGGACGGACATGTCGAGGACGTCACGCGCTGGTGCAAGTACACGTCGGCGAATGCAACCGTCGCGTCGGTCGATGAGCGAGGCTTGGCCAGCATCATTGGTTTCGGCGAGGGAGCGATCAACGCCTGGTATCTCAGCCAGAACGTGATCGCGACGGTCAGCTCGCCGTATGAATCGCCGGTCGATGCAGCGATCTTCGCGAATGCCGAGCGGTCGAACTTCATCGACGAGCAAGTGCTCGCGAAGTTGAAGAGCTTGAACATCCCGCCGTCGCCGCGATGTAGCGATACCGAATTCATTCGCCGAGCGTTCCTCGACACGATCGGCGTGCTGCCGACGGCGGACGAAGTCCGCGCGTTCTTAAGCGACGAATCGCCGGACAAGCGCGACCGGTTGGTCGATCAACTGCTGACTCGGCCGGAGTTCGTCGATTACTGGTCCTACAAATGGTCCGACTTGCTGCTGCTCTCGGGCGAGAAGCTGCGGCCTCAAGCGTTGAAATCGTTCTCCGCTTTCATTCGTCAGAATGTCGCCGACAACACGCCGTGGGATGAGTTCGTCCGCCAGATCGTGCTCTCGCGCGGCAGCACGTTCGACAACGGCGCGGCGAACTTCTACTCGCTGCACCAAGACCCGGTGGACATGGCCGAGACGACCTCGATGGCGTTTCTCGGCATGTCGATTCAATGTGCTCGCTGCCACGACCACCCGTTGGAGAAGTGGACCAACAACGATTACTACGGCTTCGCGAGTCTGTTCGCTCGCGTGCGCGGCAAGGGCTGGGGCGGCGACTTCCGCAGCGGCGACGGGCACCGCGTCATCTTCTTAGACGACGAGTCCGAAATTCTTCAGCCGCGCACCGGCAAACCGCAGCCGCCCAAGCCGCTCGACGGCCAACCGCTGACGCTGGAGTCGGTCGAGGACCGCCGCATCGCGGTCGCCTCGTGGCTGACCTCGCCCACGAATCCCTACTTCAGCCGAGCGATCGTGAATCGCGTGTGGGCAAACTTCTTCGGAATCGGTCTGGTCGAGAAAGTCGATGACCTGCGGCTCACGAATCCACCGAGCAATCCAGAGTTGTTGTCGGCCCTCGCGGCGTTCTTGTCTGGTGGAGATCGTCCCTACGACCTCAAGAAGCTGATGCGGCTGATCCTCACGTCTCAGAGTTATCAACGCAGCAGCCAAGCGACCAAGGGCAACGAGCCCGATGAGCGGTTCTACTCGCGCTATTATCCGAAGCGGCTGAAGGCGGAAGTGTTGCTCGACGTCATGTCGCAAGTGACCGCCTCGCCGACGCCGTTCAAAGACTTCCCGGCCGGCACGCGAGCGATGCAGCTTCCCGATGCGAACATCGCCTCCGACTTCCTCAAGACGTTCGGCCGTCCGGAGCGGATCATCACCTGCGAGTGCGAACGCTCGGACGAGCCGAGCATGACTCAAGTCCTGCACATCCTCAACGGCGAGACGCTCATTCAAAAGTTGGAGGCGAAGGACAACCGGCTCTCCAAGCAACTCGAAGCCAACCTGCCGCCCGAGCAACTCGCGGACGAGTTGTTTCTGGCCGCGCTCAGTCGTTTCCCGACAGATCGCGAGCGTCAAAAGATGTCCGAGATTCTCGGCGTCGCCAGTCCCGACGAACGCCGCCAGGCGGTCGAGGATTTGTACTGGAGCGTGCTCAGCAGCAAAGAGTTCTTGTTCAATCGGTGAGTGGAACCAGGGGAGTGCTTGGCATGACGACCGCTCTCCGGATTCACGGATTGGACTGTGCTGATGAGGCCGCGGAACTTCGCGCGGCGTTGCAATCTCGCGCGGGGGTCAGCCAGTTGTCGTTCGATGTGTTACGCGGGTTGATGTTCGTCGAGCACGATGAGTCACGGATCTCGCGAGAGGAACTGATCGCTGCCGTCGCTCAGATCGGAATGCACGCGGAAGCGTGGCAAGAGGATCGCGAGAAAGAGACCGATGCTGGTGAGACTCGGCGTAGCGGGCGAATGTGGCTCACGATTCTCAGCGGGTTGTTGCTGGTCGCGGCTTTCGGGGTGCATGTGACATTGGCCGGCTGGGCGGCTGCATTCGGAGAGGACTCGTCCCAACCACCCAGCATCGTCATCGCGTTGAATCTCGCGGCGACCGTTCTCGGCGTCAGTCTGGTGGTGTCGAAAGCTTGGTCGTCGTTGCTTCGGGCGCGGCTGGACATGAACGTGTTGATGCTGGCGGCGATTGCCGGAGCGATCGGACTGGGCGAATTCTCCGAAGCGGCGACGGTGGCGTTTCTGTTTGCGCTGTCGCTGGTCTTGGAAAGCTGGAGCGTCAGCCGCGCACGGCGTGCGGTCGAAGCGTTGATGCAGTTGGCTCCGGAGACCGCGTGCGTGCTGCGACCTGATGGCACGGAAGCGATCATGCCCGCCAGCGAGGTGCCGGTCGGCAGCAGGTTGGTGGTCCGGCCGGGGGACAAGTTTCCGCTCGATGGCCAGGTCACGCGCGGCGAAACGACCGTCAATCAAGCGCCGATCACCGGCGAATCTCTCCCGGTTGTGAAACGGCCGGGCGACGAGGTCTTCGCCGGGACGATCAACCAGGATGGTGCGGTCGAAGTTCTCGTGGCAAAGCTCGCCGATGATTCCACGCTCGCGCGCATCGTGCGGTTGGTTGCCGATGCGCAGCGCAAGCGATCGCCGGCCGAGCAGTGGGTCGAGACATTCGCTCGGTACTACACACCGGCGGTGATGGGGTTGGCCGTGGCGATCATGTTGCTGCCGCCGTTGCTGGCCGGCGGAAGCTGGGGAGATTGGTTCTATCAAGGTTTAGTCTTGCTGGTGATCGCCTGCCCGTGCGCGTTGGTGATCTCGACGCCGGTCAGCATGGTCGCGGCGTTGGCCTCGGCGGCTCGGCAGGGCGTGCTGGTGAAAGGGGCGAACTATTTGGAAATGGCCTCGCGTCTGCGAGCGATCGCGTTCGACAAGACAGGCACGCTGACCGAAGGCCGTCCCGAAGTGACCGAGGTCATCGCACTGAGCGGCCACACTGAGCGCGAAGTGCTCGACATCGCCGCCGCCATCGAGTCGCGTTCGCAGCACCCGCTCGCCACCGCGATCGTGCGCTATGCCGAGTCACACGGCGTGCGACCGCCACCGGCTGACGACTTTCAATCGCTCCCCGGCCAGGGAGCGACCGCGATGTTGTCGGGACAACGCTTCTGGATCGGTTCGCACCGCGCGTTCCAACTCCGCGGCCAAGCGACTCCGGAACTTCACGAGCGTCTGGAACAACTCGGCTCGCGCGGCCACAGCGTCGTGGTTATCGCCAATGACGAACACGTCTGCGGCTTGATCGCTCTGAGCGACAAGGTGCGCGCCAACGCGAAGGAGTCTCTGGCCGCGCTGCGTCGAGCCGGCATCCGCCACCTCGTGATGCTGACGGGCGACAACTTCTCAACGGCGCGTGCGGTCGGCCAAGCGGTCGGTGTCGATGCCATCCGCGCCGAACTATTGCCGGAAGCTAAAGTCGCCGCTATCGAAGAACTGCTGGCCGAGCATCACCAAGTCGGCATGATCGGCGATGGCGTGAATGACGCACCGGCGATGGTCCGCGCGAGTCTCGGCATCGCGATGGGCACCGTCGGAACCGGCACGGCCCTCGAAACCGCCGATGTCGTCTTAATGAGCGACGACCTCTCGCGCGTCGCGTGGCTGATTGCCCACTCGCACCGCACGCTGCGAGTCATCCGGCAGAACATCGTCGCGTCGCTGGGGATCAAAGCCGCGTTCGTGGTGCTGACAATTCTTGGCCACGTCACTCTCTGGTCCGCCATCGCGGCCGACATGAGCGTCTCCCTCGCCGTAACGTTCAACGCTTTGCGATTGCTCAACTCAAACGCCGCGCGATCTTGATGAGGCAACCAGAAGCCCAGCTTTTTAGATCGTCTCACGAAATGAAATCTTCAGTCGCAGGAGCGACTGAGCTACGTAGGCGAGTCGCTCCTGCGACTCGCATTCAGCCCCCTGTCTTTGAATCATTTTGTAAGATGCTCTTAGAAAAGCCAGGCTTCTTCAGGGAAACATCAACCCGCCACCTTCTCCGTGATGGCGGTGAACTGCTCCAGCGCCGATTGCAGGTCGTCGGCGATTTCTTGGGCGAGGATGTTGGGAGTGGGGAGGTCGTCGAAGTCTTCGAGGCTGCTGTCTTTGAGCCAGAAGATGTCGAGGTTCACTTTGTCCCGCTTCATTAGTTCGTCGTAGTCGATCGCTCGCCAGTGGCCTTCTGGGTTGTGCTCGGCGTTCCAAGTGGGCTTGCGCAGGTGTCGCTTGCCGGAGCGGTAGCACTCGACGAATTCATCGAGGTCTTCTCGCTTGAGCGGGTTGGTCTTCTGCGTGAAGCGCCTGTTGGTCCGCAGGTCGTAGACCCACAGCGTTTTCGTCCACGGTTTCTCTTGAGCGGGCTTGGCGTCGAAGAACAGAACGTTGGCCTTCACCCCTTGCGCATAAAAGATGCCGGTCGGTAGTCGCAACAGCGTGTGGACATCGCATTGTTGGAGCAGGTTGCGGCGGACGGTTTCGCCGGCTCCCCCTTCAAACAGGACGTTGTCCGGGACGACGATGGCGCAGCGTCCGTTGACCTTCAGCAGCGTTTTGACGTGCTGCAAGAAATTCAATTGTTTGTTCTTGGTCGAGGTCCAGAAGTCCTGGCGTTCGTAGGCGTGCTCTTCCTTTTCGAGATCCCCTTCCTCGTTGACGATGGCGATGCTGCTCTTCTTGCCGAACGGCGGATTGGTGAGCACTACGCTGAACCGCTCACCCGGATCGCCCGCGAGGCTGTCCACGCCCGACTTGATCGGGCAGGGATCGGCGTCGATGCCGTGCAAGTACAAATTCATGATGCAAAGCCGAGCCGTGTTGGGGACCAGTTCCCAGCCCTTCACGAATTTGGTTCGCAGGTGTTTCTTCTGGTCCTTGTCGAGCGTCTTGCCGTGCTGCTTCACGACCGAATCGTGAGCCGCCAGCAGGAAGCCACCCGTCCCCGCCGCCGGATCGCAGACGGTGTCATCCGGGCCGGGTTGGACGCAATCGACGATCGCTTTGATGAGTTGTCGCGGCGTGAAGTATTGGCCGGCTCCCTTGGGGGACTCTTCGGCGCTCTTGGCGAGCAGTCCTTCGTAGATGTCTCCCTTCACGTCCGCTTCCATGCTCGACCACTTCACCGGCTCGATGAGATCGACGATCAGCCGCCGCAGCGTGGCCGGGTTCTGAATGTCGGGCCGAGCCTTCTTGAAAATCTCGCCGAGCATCCCCGGCTGCTTGCCGAGTTCCTCCAGCGTGTGCCGGTAATGGACCTCAAGTTCATCCCCCTCGTACTTGAGCAGCGTCTGCCAACCATGCTTCGCCGGCACGATCGGCGGCCGGCTGTACGGCGGCTTGGTCATCTCATCGGCCATCTTCAGAAACAGCAGAAACGTGATCTGCTCCGTGTAGGCCATGTACGAAAGCCCGTCATCGCGCAAGACGTGCGCGAAGTTCCAGGCTTTCGAGACAATTTGTTGGGAGTCGTTGCTCATCGAGGTCGCCATTGGTTTGGACGAGTTGAAGTCTAGGTTTCTAAGTCACGAAGAAGCTTGACGAACAAATTTTTGTACTTGTCTTCGTCATCGACCCAGCCGGACGCATCGGCAATCACCTTTGCAGTCACGTCAACCTTGCGGGGGTGTTCCCACCCTTTGAATATGAACTCATCAAGCCGAATTGGAAACAACACGTCTATCGGTGCCGTGGTTCCGAGTTCCGTCGCCTTCTGTCGCCGATCGTCTTCTTCCCTAATTGCACGTTCGATCTCTCGATTGACGGCTGGACTTTTCAAGGACGATTGGCTGGCGAGTAATACGAGTTTGTCGTGTTTACGAATTGCATCTGAGATCTCGCTCCACAATTCGCGGCCAGTCCGCGCGTCATGGTCCCACTTCCAGCATCTGACTCCCGATTGTTGGAGGTCATTGTGTAATTTGGTTGCGAATTGCTCATCCGCAGTGCAGTAGCTGATGAAGCAAGAATGGTGTTTTGGCTTTGCGCCGATCTTCGATTTGAAGTACTTGATATCGTCGTCAGAGAGGCCGCAACCTCGAAGGAACGGCTCTGGAAGCGGCCCACGAATACTGCGAATTGCCCCAACGGCAATGTAAGAGGGAAATTGATGTTGGGTATCAGTCAATTGGGCATCAGCCAAATCACATGCAATGACTGTGCTTCCGAACTGCGCTCCCTCAAGCTTTGCTCCTCCAAGTCGAGCGCCGCTGAGATTGGCGTAATCGAGCACCGCTCCTCGAAGATCACACCGCTCAAGGTTTGCATCAATCAATTTGGCTCCCAAGAGTGTTGCTTGTCGTAGATCAGAATCTCGAAGGTCGACGCCCCAGGCGTCGGCATCCGACAAGTCAGCGCCATAAAATCGGGTGCCTCTTAGGCTGGCCCGGTGCAGATCGGCCCCATGAAGATTTGCGGCATGAAAATGTGATCCATCGAGTTCAAGCCGATGAAGGTTTGCGTGCCGCAGCTTCTTTCGACGAAGCGAGATGTTCTTCAGGATCGGGATCTTCTCGCGGTCGGCTCGTCGCTCATTCCATTCTTGAATTCCATCCGCACCGCCGCAAAGAAGTTTCAACGCTTCGTCTTTATTCATCTGGGAGTTTCCTTCGCGTCTCGTCCAACGTCTTGCCTTCGGCGTTTTTCCATTCGATCCAGCCATTGGCACTTCTTCCCAAAACGGCGCACGCGGCTCCGCTGGGGGTGCGGAAGAGGTAGTCTTGAGTGAAGCGGAGGCGGCCGTTGTCGGTGGGGACGATGACTCCGCCTTCATACAGAGCGTGGCGGATGGACTCCACCGAGTCTTTGGCGGAGGGCATGATCTCGGTGCGGCCCAGTGAGCCTTGGCGGACGACGAAGCCGTCTTCGACGAGTTCGCCGGTGGCTTCAGCGTCTTTGCCTTTGAGGTAGAACAGTTCGTTGGTGGCGGACGGGCGAATGATCGGATCGAACAGGGGATAGCCGAGCGTGGCCACCAGGGTGCTCAGCGTGTCGAAGACGTCGAGCAGGTCGGCTTCCATTGGTTCGGTGACGAACGGTTTGCTGGGGGTGTTGCCGTTCTCGATGGTGAAGCGGCCGACGCTCCGGGCGTGTTCGAGACAGTACCATTCCAGGTATCGAATGTGGGCTTGGGTGAAGCTGTGGGTTCGTGAGATGCCGAGCACGGCGGTCTGCCAGAAGTCTTTGTTGGCGTTGTGCTGGTCGAGCCGTTTGCGAACGTCTTCGGTCTGGCCGATGTAGACGATCGGTTTGGCGGCCCCTTCGGACTCGCCGAACAGGAAGTAGACCGCGACGTGATCCAGTTCCGCGCGAGCCTTGGCCGTGGCGAGGTCACTGCGCGGGATCGCCACCGCCTGCACGATGCGCGTGGTCAACTCCGCCACCCGAATCCCGCGCGGCTCGCCGGTGGGGAGGAAGATTTGGATCGTCTTGGCTTGAGAAGGATTCATTTCTGAAACCCTGCGAACGAATGTTTGTTTCCCTCGAAGGCTTGCTTGAGGATGCTCTGTATCAGTCGGCCGGTCGATGAAATGTGTGAACGGAGTCCGCGTTTTGATGAATCAACATCAGCATGATCGTTGCTAGAACGGACTCCGCTCACGTCGGCGATGGTGCGGCGGCCCTAGTTGATCCTACGGCTGAGTCGCAAAATCGGTTGGCTTGTGGCCGGATCACCGTCGACTACGGCAGAGTACGGTGATCCCGGAGTCAACGCCGTCATGAGGAGCGACAATTCCGGAAAGGAATAGTCAAAACGGTACGTCCCGAAGATGAAATTCGCTCCGGCGACAATCAGATCGATCCGATCGAGGAGAATCCGGGTCCGAAACCACAAGACTGGCCAGTTACTTCCGGCAGGCAGAGTGGGCAGCCACGGCTGCGGCGGATTTGGAAAAGGAGCGCGTGATTCGAAGACGAACCGAACCGGCTCCCCGCCGACTCGGTAGTACGTCACCTTGTGAGACGCAGGCGAGTCGAGAGCAAGCTCGAAACATTTCCCAAGTCCGAGGACGTTTAGATTTGGCCGTATCGGCTCGGCCTCGGTACTCGACGTGAACGCACGAATTACGCTACGGCGGGCAGGTGACAGCACCTTTAGGTCAGTGAAACGTTTCGTGATTGGCAAGTGACACGACCTTTAGGTCGGGTTGTTGGTTATTCGGTGAATCGTTTTTGAGGGAACTTGTAGTCGACGGTTTTGAGCAGGGGTTGGTCGTCGTGTTGT
>CAMDDX010000268.1 GCA_945893075.1 Planctomyces sp. SH-PL62
GTCAACCAACTGACGCAGGCCAAGGACGAGACCCTCCGCGAGCGAGCCAAGACCGTGCTGGCCGCCGCGGCTCCCGCCAGCCGGCACGAGGTACACGACGCCTACCGACCCGCCCTGGCTCTCACCGCCGATCCGAAACGCGGACGCGAGGTGTTCGTCAAGAATTGCTCGACCTGCCACCGCGTCGACAACGTCGGAGTCAACGTCGCTCCGGACATCTCCGACACACGCACCAAGAAACCCGAACAACTCCTGCTGGATATCCTCGACCCCAACAAAGCCATCGACGCCAACTATTTTGCGTATGCCGTGTCGCTCAAAGACGGCACCGTCCAATCCGGAGTCATCACCACCGAGACCGCCTCGTCGATCACGCTCAAACAACCCGAAGGCAAGGTCTTGACGTTGCTGCGAACCGACATCGAAGAACTCCGCAACACCGGCCTCTCGCTGATGCCCGTCGGACTGGAGAAGAACGTCAACGAGCAAGCGATGGCCGACCTGATCTTCTGGCTAAAGAACTGGCGATACCTGGATGGCAAGGTGCCGGCGACGAGTTTGAAGTAACCCAGGAACGGCGACTCTCAAAGTTGCGTGGTTCGTTAGCCACGAAGTGGCGGCGGAATTTAGCCGTGGGCGCAAGCCCACGGACAAGTTGAGGAATCACTTTTAAGCCCTGAAGGGGCGACGCTTGATTCCGCCCGCAAATTCGAGCGTCGCCCCTCCGGGGCTTGATGATCCTGCTTGTTATGAAACCGGGGTTTTTCACCCCCGGCTAAACTCCGTCGCCGCTTCGCGGCTGAAAACCGCGCAACTTCAAACGCGGAGACATGGTTCGCCACAGTCCCAATGTTGGCAACGTGGACTTCAGTCTTGCGGAAGCTCCAGGCTTCGCCACAGATACCACGACGCAATCGTGGCGTGGGGCCGCCACGGGGCGGCGATCTCTTCGGCTTCCGCTCGTTTCGGGAGTTCCGGCAGTCCGTACAACTTTTGAATCGCGGAGCGCAGGCCGAAGTCGTCGGGAGCGAAGACGTCTGGTCGGCCGAGGCAGAAGATCAGAAACATCTGCACGGTCCAGCGGCCGATCCCTTTGACTTGGATCAGTTCGTCGATGATCTCTTCGTCGGTGAGACGATGAACTCGGTGCAGCCGCAACGAACCGTCGAGCACCTTCGCCGAGAGGTCTTGCAGGTACGTCGCCTTTTGCCGCGACAGGCCGAGCGATCGCAGATCGTCGAAGGACAATTGAGCCAGGTTTTCGGCAGACAACTTGTTGGGAACCAACCGAGCCTCCAGCTTTCGCAACATCGACCGAGCGACAGCGGTCGAGATTTGCTGAGCCAGAATCGAACGGACCAACGCTTGAAAGCGGCCGCGCTTCGGCTGCAATTCAAACGGGCCGACGCGGCGGATGACCTCGGCCAAAACCGGATCGCTTTTGCGAAGATGCCGTAACGCACGGGCGATGTGATCGGGAGGGAAGCTCATGGGATTCGTAGCCTGACTCTCCGAGTCGGGGCCTTTCGATAGGCACGAGATCGCTTCGCCGTAGCCGCACTCGCCAGAGTGCGGGGCTCCCCGCGTTCTGGCGAACGCGGCTACGGGTTATCGCCGGCGGTTCTTCTTCTTGGCGTCGCGTTCGGCTTTGCGTTTCTTCTTGAGAGCATCGCGAGCGGCAATCGGATCGACGATACCGCGAGTGCTGCGTTGCTTTGGCATCGGGCCGTCGATGCCGGGGATGCCCATGCCCCCCTTCGAGATTTCTTGGACGGCACGCATCCGTTCGAGAAAGCCCATGTTCGACATCTTGGTCATCATGCCGGACATCGCCTCGAACTGCTTGAGCAGATTCGTGATCTCGTTCGGGGCGCTGCCGCTGCCGCGAGCGATGCGGTTGCGGCGGCTGCGGTCGATCTTGTCGGGATGCTCGCGTTCCCACGGGGTCATCGAGTTGATGATCCCGTCGATGTGGCTCATGTCCTTGTCGGGATCGCCGAAGTTCTGCATGGCATCGACCATGCCCCCCATGCCGGGGATCATCTTCATGACTTCACCCATCGGACCAAGCTTGCGGATCTGCTTCATCGACTTCTGAAAATCGTGGAGCGTGAACTTGCCCGCCGCCATCTTGGCTTGGGCTTCCGCCATCTCGCCTTCGTCGAGCTGCTGCTGCGCCCGCTCGACCAGCGAGACGATGTCGCCCATGCCGAGGATGCGGCCAGCCATGCGGTCGGGATGAAACAGTTCCAGCTTGTCGAGTTGCTCGCCAACGCCAATGAACTTGATCGGGACGCCGGTGACGTGCTTGACCGAGAGGGCCGCACCGCCGCGCGTGTCGCCGTCCAACTTGGTGAGGATCACACCATCGAGTTCCATCGCCTCGTTGAAGGCTTTCGCGCTGTTGACGGCGTCTTGGCCCGTCATCGCATCGCAGACGAGGTAGACCTGATGCGGCTGGCACTTGTTGTCGATCTGCTCCAGTTCGCGCATCAGCTCGTCATCGACGTGCAAGCGGCCGGCGGTGTCGAGGATCACCACGTTGATATCGCCGCGCCGCTTCGCCTCTTTGATACCGTTCTGACAGACGGCCAGCGGAGTGCTCTTGCCGGGTTCCTCGGCGTGAACTGGCACGCCGATTTGATCGCCGATGACTTTCAATTGATCGACAGCGGCGGGGCGTTGCAGGTCGGCCGCGACGAGCATCGGCTTCTTGCCTTGCTCCTTGAGCATCTTGGCGAGCTTGCCGCAGGTGGTCGTTTTGCCGGACCCCTGCAAGCCGCACATCATCAGGATCGTCAGCCCATCCTTCTGGAAGTGGAACGAGTGATCGACCGGCCCCATCAAGTTGACCAGTTCGTCGTTGACGATGCCGATGATCTGCTCGGAGGGCCGCACCGACTTGAGCACATCCTCGCCGAGGGATTGCTCGGTGACGGTCTTCACGAAGCTATCCACCACGTCGTAATTGACGTCGGCTTCCAGCAGTGCTTTGCGGACTTGCTGCATCCCTTCGCGAATATTCGCCTCGGTCAGCTTGCCGCCGAGAAACGAAAACGCACCGCGAAGACGATCGGAAATGCTCTCAAACATGTGTCGTTGGCTCCTGCCGAGTCGAAAGAAGGGGCGGATTGTAGGAGTGGCTCGGAAGTGAAACAACCGGCCTCATTCGGTTCACGCGCGGATGATTTGAGCCATGCAGTCGGCGAGTTTTTCAGGCGTGCAAACCAGAATATCCATGCCGGCCTTGCGACACTTGCCGGCGGTTGTCTTGTTGTACGCGGGGCGAGCGTCGTAGCCGAGCGCACCCAATCCGATCATTCGGACTCCGGAATCAGCCATCAGCCGCACCTGTTGGATGAGGTCACGCTCGTCGCGCCCCTCGTAGAAGTCGGTGATCAGCACGACGATCGTCCGGGCCGGCTCGCGGACCAACTGCTGACCATATTGCAGTGCTTTCGTGATGTCGGTGCCTCCGCCGAGCTGAATCGACAGCAGCACATCTACCGGCTGCCCGACTTGATCGGTGAGATCGGCCACTTCCGTGTCGAACAAGAATAGCGACGTCTTCACCGCCGGCAGTTCGGCGAAGATCGACGCCATCACGGCCGAGAAGATCGCTGAATCGAGCATCGAGCCAGACTGATCGACGGCGATGACGATGTGCCACGGCCGCTTGTTCCGCTCGGCCGCGAAGAAGAAGAGCTGATCGACCAGCAGCTTGCCGGAGTCGTGATCGAAGTTCTTGAGGTTACGGCGCAGCGTCGTCTTCAAGTCGAGATTCCGGAACACGGGCCGAGGCGAATGCTTGTCGCGGCGGATGGCTCCCGTGATGGCCCGCTCGACTTGCACCTGCATCTTCCGTTTCAGCTCGTCCACAACTTGCTGAATGATTTTGCGAGCCATCCCGCGCGTCTTTTCGTTCAACAAATCTTTGTGCGTCAGCAGCGTCTTCACGATCTCGATGTTCGGCTCGATCCGTTCGAGCAGCTTCGGTTCGTCGAGCAATTCCGCGATGCCGCGCCGTTGAACCAATTCGCGTTCCATGACCTCCTTGGCCTGACGCGGGAAGAGTTCCGAGACGGCGTCCACCCATTCCGGCACGGTCAACGGATGCCCGCCGCCGAGTCCACCGGATCGGTCTTTCGAGCGTCCTCGGCCAACGCCGCCCGATGATTCGCCGGCCCCCTGTTCATCGAACAGAAAGCCGACAAGCTGTTCGATCCGCTCGCAGTCGGCGTCCCCCGCGCAGGAGATTTGATGCTGCTCGGCCTCTTGCCCCAGCACCAATCGCCAGCGAGCCAAGGTGTGCGAATCGGTCATGTTCTTCCCCTGGAGTGCTGCGGCTCGACGCAGCCCTCCTTGCATTTGGAATAGAGACGTTGATCACAGAGAAAGCGAACTTCGATCAGCCGAATCATGTGGTGGCGTTTTTGGACTTTAAGTATCGCTATTTCAAATGGATGGAGGGCTGCGTCGAGCCACAGCACTCCAGGGTTAGAAGCTCCACTTTCGCATGATCTCTGCAACGCGGCGGTCGATGTCGGCGATCAGGGCCGCCGCGCCGACTGACGTTTTCAATTCCGTCAGCCGATCGCGAGCCGCTTCCGTCAGTCCGTATTTTCGAGCGACGCAGCTTGCGAGCGAATCGACTTGCCGATCGTGTAACCGCTCGAACGCCGCTCGCAGGCGAGGCAGCATGGTCAGGAACACGCTCCATTCGGCGGCCTGTAGCAGTTGGTCGATCGCTGCGACCAGCGAGCCCGCGCCCAGCATGACCGACGTGCGTGAGACCGCCAGCACGCCGTCCAGGAAATCGCCCGCCAGGACCATTTGATCGGGACTGGTCTGAGCGAACGCGGCGACGTGCGCGGCCAATTCTTCCGGCGTGATCTCGCGCAGTTCCGCCAGCAAGCCGAGGAACGCGCCGCGCAGAAACGGAACCGTCGAATGCTCGGCCGCGGTGCGCACGTGATTCGCGAAGACCGAGCGGTCCACGTCGTCTCGCCCGCCACGCAGCACCAACTCGGCCAGTGACTGCAACGCGGAAACGATTCCCGCGTGTTGCTCTTCCGGAGCCGATGCGACGTCCGGTAACGCGAAGCACGCGCGATCGAAACAGCGTGCGATCAGATCGGCCAGTTCGATGCGTCGCAGGTTGCGATACACGGCATAACGGTCGAGAACGGTCAAATGCCCGAGCGCCGCGCACAGCGACACAAACTGAGTATCCGCATCGACCGCCGCGCCGCAGGCGGTTTGAACTTCGGCGATCAAGTTCGGCAAGTCCATGTCGATCGCCCGACGCAGTTGAGCACATGTGGCTCCAGCCTGGTGCAAGTCTGCCGCGAGTTGCTCATGCAGTTTCGACAACACCGCCGCCTCGATCGAATCGCCGAGCAGCGTTTGTTCGACGAGATGCGGTTCGACTTTCGGGTTCCACTTCAGCGACCAGCGCTCACGGAACAACAACCCGGCCGATGCTTCGGCACCCGGCGTTTCCGCCAGCGCGGCCAAGGGGACATCCAGAAATCGCAGCCGGTGCAAGAGAACGCTGCGTCGCTCGTCGAACGGCTGCCGCTTGTCGAACTCCATCTTCACCAGCCGCTCGTGCCCCAGCACTTCGCCCAAGTCGAGATCGCTGAGCTGCGTGAAGAAGTCATTGACGATCGGCAATCGGCCGAGCTTGCTGGTGACTTTGCCGACTTTCGTGCCGATGTTGGTGAGGTCGATCGCTCGCCGCAGCGGCAGCCCTTCGTCCTCCGGATTCCCTTTGCAGCAGCAGGTGACGATCGCATCTTGAATGTCATCGAGGATCGGAGTCGGCCGACCGCGCAGTCCCGCCAGCATCCGCGCGTGCTGCGTCACGGCGATCGCATCGGCCGACGACGCGGCATGACCCTCGCGCCGGGCACGCTTCAAGACCGCGACCACATGCTCGGTCAACAGGTCGTCCGGGCGGCCGGAGCGAAACAAGTCCCAGCCGGTTTGATAGAACTGCGGTGCTCGATTCCCCGCGCCATAACCCGACAGTTCCGAGACGCGAAAGAACGAGTACGGCACGACCGTCGTGTAAACCGTCCCTGCCGGCGTTTCAGGCGGAGGCGTGACGTCATCGCGGTCGAGAAACAGATGAAAGCCGCCGCACACGACCATCGCGTCGGTCGGTTCGAGCTTCCGTCGATCGAGCGTTTCGCGAATCGTCTTCAAAAAATGCCGTTCACGTTCGAGTGTTCCGTCACCGAGGATGCGATCGGGATTCGACGTCGCTCGCGCCGCCGCGCAGAAGGTGGCCAGCTCGCGGCGAAATCGTTCCGGATCGGTCGTCACTTCGCCGATCTCAAACAGCGAATCCCACGCTTCGTTCCACGATTTGTATCCCGCGACCTTCGCCAACTGCTGATAGAAGCCGCTCTCGGCGATCAACTCGTCTGTAGGACGGGCACTCTTGCCCGTCTCTTCTTCGACGGCGACGCCGGGCAGACGGGCAGGAGTACACGTCCTACGTTCAAGCTGCGCGAAGTGGGGCAAGTCGATAAACACGACGTCGGCACCCACTCGCGCGGCGGCCTGCATCGCGATGAACTCAGGCGAGTAGGCCAGCAGCGGATACCAACACGCGAACCGCGGCGCGATGTCCTCGGCGGGACTGGCGATGCCCGCGAGACCCAGCACGTTGTCGTCGTCGCGATACGACGAATAAATCGCAATCGGCGGCCGAGTCTCTGAGTCGATCACGAACGGAATCAACTCCTGCGCTTCGGCCGGCCCCTCGATGAACACCACCTTCGGTCGCCGCTGAGAAATCACCACTTCAAGATGTCGCGCGACAGCCGCCGAATGATGCCGTACCGGAAACCAATAGAGTGCGTCGTTCAAGACGGCATCGACTCGCGCGGCTAACGCATCGGCATCCACATCGGCGGCATCCAGGGCAGTTTGCATTGGACAGTCTCTACCTTGGAGTGCTGCGGCTCGACGCAGCCCTCCATCCATTGCGGCAGTCGATTCTCGATTCAGTGAAACACTCCGTCGTACAGTTCGACGCCCGCCGAAACCTTTTGTCACGACATCGCTATTCGACCCATCGGATCGTGTTGCCCGCTACCGATGGAGGGCTGCGTCAAGCCGCAGCACTCCAGGTTGGCTCAACCCAACTGCCCCGCCAGTGTGTCGTGAAACTCTTTCCAAGCTTTGTCGGACGCTCCGCGTTTGCGAGCGACCAGCGTGTTGTACTCCTTGAGCACGGCCAAGTCGGCGGTGTCCTCTTTGACAATCGAGCCGACCAGATTGCGAGCCACATCGCTGGGGCTGACCGCTCCGTTCCCGAAGAACTTCGCGTACAGCGCCGAGTCCAACGCCACGCCGATTGCTTCGGCCGTTGAAAGCGTTGTCGAGGGTTGCTTGAGGCTGACGCCATCGCTGGTCTTGTTCTGCCGGATTTCTCGAAACACCGTCGCCAGCATGTGCAGGATCGGCGGATTGATCTTCACCGGCAGCTCGTACTGAGCAATCAATTCGCTCGACCGCTGCTGGACGATTTCCACTTCGGTCTTTTGATCGGCGATCATCGGAATGTGGATGTAATTGAATCGCCGCTTGAGCGCGGCCGAGAGTTCGTTGACTCCCTGGTCGCGCGAATTGGCCGTGGCGATCACATTGAATCCCGGCTTGGCCCAGAGCATGTTGGCGTCCGGCAATTCGGGAATCGCGATCGCCTTGTCCGATAACACCGAGACCAGCGAGTCTTGGACGTCTGGAACACAGCGCGTGATCTCCTCGAACCGCAGCAGCAATCCGCCGCGCATCGCGATCATCGTGGGTGAGGGAATCAAGTTCTGAGGCGTCGGCCCCTCGGCGATGATCCGCGCAATGTTCCACGAGTACTTGATCTGCTCTTCGGTCGTGCCGGCTGTGCCTTGAATCGTCAGCGTCGAAGTCCCGCTGATCGCCGCCGCGAGATGCTCCGACAGCCAGCTCTTCCCCGTGCCCGGTTCCCCAACCAACAGCAACGCCCGTTCGGACGCGAGTGTCACGATCGCCCGTTCAACCAGTCCGTCATCGCCGAAAAACTTCCGAGTGATCGGCACATCCGTTTTCTTGCCGCCGATCTCCGCCTTGAGCGACTTGCCGCCGACGATGTAGGTCAACACCGCTCGCGGCGATAGCCGCCACGAGCGCGGCTTGGCATCCTGATCATTCTGCCGTAACGCTTCGAGTTGATCGGCGTACCGGATTTCCGCCGGCTCGCGGAGTTGATCGCTGCCGGCTACTGATGTGACTTCTTCCTTCGCCGTCTTCTTGGCCATTCGTTGTTGATCCTTGTTGAAGCATCACGATCACGGAGTCGTTTCCTTCGGAGGCCGCTCAGCGAAGGCAGCGATCAACAGCGGAGTGGAAGCGCCGATATGCACCGCCAGAATTTCGTTTGTTGGCTGATACAAATACGCGAAGACTCCACCCGCGACGGCCAACAGAGTGCGCACGAACCAAAAACCGATGCGACGATATCGCTTCGGAAACACACCGTTTCCTTGGTAGACCTTGAAGGCGTAAAGCAATTCGACGCAACCGCTGCCGAACGCACCCAGCGCGAGCAGCTTCCAATCGTTGATAGTCATGGCAAGGGGTTTACCAAGTAGTCACGAAGTTTCTCGGCCCAGGACACTGGTTCGACACCGGCATCGCAATCGTGTGTGTGCGGCGACGATGGCACGTTCAAAGCTGACTCAAGAAGCGATTCCGCAGCGCGCTCTAAACCGTAATGGCGAGCCAGTACGTCGCTAAACGCACGCTTGGCCAATTCGGGGTAATCCAACGAGGAGACGGGCAGATCATGCCTGTTGAGCTGTTCCAGAAACGCACCACTCAAGTGCTGGATCAACTCTTGAAGAAAAACCGCCGCCGCTTCCGAGATTCGTGGATCGGACGCCGTGACATCGGCGAGTTCAGGCTGCCTCGGATTGGGTGCCACTGTCGAATTCTCCAAGGTCAGATCGTGTGGTGAATTCCGCTTGCAGGACATTCAGCCAAGCTCGCTCAACGTGGCGCAACGCTACGGATGAACTCGCTTCGGCTGCCGCCAATCGTTTGGCCTCGTCGAGAAGCTGGCGGCCCAACGACTGCGGCCGATCAAACAAGGCTGCCGCAGCCTCCTTGGACAACGTCGTCAAGTTCGATGCCATGATTCTCCTCCGTGAATGAAACATGAGGCCGGGTCATGCTACCGGCCAACGCGAACTCTACAAGGTCGAATGCGACAATCAGAACTTCAGCGTCTTGAGCAACGCGGCTTGATCCACTTTGTCGTTCGAGATGGTCAAGAACTCGGGGCCGTTGTCGCTCAAAACGGACAGCGGTTGCAGGATGAAGCGGCAGCGCTCGAAGTGCAACAAGCCGAACAGCGGCGGACGCGACTTCGCCTTGACCAGATCGCTCAACCGTTTGTCGAGCGTCTGCCCATCGACTCCCGCCGACACGACCGCGTCGAATGCCAGCGATCCAGCCGAGACCGGATAGAAGAACTGACCATCTCGCTGTTCCGGCATTCGAGCGGCGAGGTTCCAATCGCGCAGCACGACTTCTTCTTGCAGCTCGACTTCCAGGTCGAACGGCCCCGGCTCGTGTTGCTGCAAGCGCTGAAGCAGCGACTCGGCAGACCAATCGGCGAACCGCGACCAGTCGCTAAATTTGTCGCTGCCGACCGTCACGCTGCTGGTGTCCGTCAACGAGACTCGACCATTTCCCCAATCGTCGGCCGTGAGCATCACGTTCGTCAGCGCGATCGTGCGCCCTTCCAGAAACACCGACGCTTTGAACTTCTGCTTCTGCGGCATCTGCAAGAATCCTTCGGGCGGAATCTCGACGCCGGGCTTCAACGGAAACACGCACGACCAAACCAACCGAGTCGGCACGTCCGGTCCCTCACTAACCCGACGCGCAAGCGAGGGATCGGAAGGTGCGTCACGCTCCGCTTCCTCGCTTGCGCTTCGGGTTGGTGTGACGACGCGCAGCCGGAACTCGAAGGCACAGAACGAGCCTTTCGCCACCTTCTTGCCGACACCGAGCGTCACGACTTCGAGACGCTCGATGGGGATCGCTGGCTGAGTCCACAGCAAGCGGTCCCACTCCGCGTCGTCGTCCGCCGACAATGCTCGCAACAACCCGCGAGCCAACAGCCACGCCCGGTTCAAAAAGAACGCAAGCCGTTTGCCTGAGAACTCCGACTGTTTCGCGACAAAGCGTCCGATCTCTTCGTTCGCCGCACGGAGCGTTGATGCCAGTCGCAGCAGCCTCAACCGAGACGCTTCACGAAACGTGATCTCAAACGTCTCGCGCGTCGCCGCGCTGGCAGTCGTCAATCCAGAGAGCAACAGCTCTTCCACCGCGCGAGCCAGTTCATCCAACTGTCGCGTCAACAGAGTGCGATCGCCTGCGGCCAGCTTCATGCTTCGTCCTCTGAATTGCTTGCGTAGCCACGCTCGCCAAGAGCGTGGGTTTTGCCGGGATTCACCCACGCTCTTGGCGAGCGTGGCTACTCATACGGATCGCAGAAATGAGCCGCGCGGCGCTAGTGCCACATCTCGGAAACGGGGTTTCATGAAAACGGAAAATTGCATATCTCCCGTCAGTCTTCGATTTTGAGGCGGGAGGTCAAGCCATGCCAGGGACGGCCGCAAGAATACAGATCAGCGAGAAGCAGCAAATCGTATTGCA
>CAMDDX010000269.1 GCA_945893075.1 Planctomyces sp. SH-PL62
CCGAAGTCGCTCACCCGGCGTTCGTTCGCAGAGTCTCCAGCGGCACCAGTGCGTTGAGGTTGCCCGACCGGAAGCCTTCCAGGTCGAGCGTCACGCAGCGGAAGCCGAGCGAACGCAACTCGCGGGAGATGCGTTCAAACGTAGTCTGATTCAGCAATGGTGTGACTTCGCCGAGCGCGATCTCGATGCGTGCGAGGTCATTGGCTTCGCAGCGAACTCGAAATTCCCGCAGGCCGAATTCGCGGCGCAGGAATGACTCGGCTCCGTCGATGCGCGCGACTCGCTCCGGTGTGACCGCGACTCCATAAGCAATGCGGCTAGAGAGGCACGGCATCGCGGGTTTATCCCAACAGGGCAGCGACCAGTGCTTCGCCAGTTCTCGGACATCGGCTTTCGTCAGGCCGGCCTCGATTAGCGGGCTGCGGACGGCGTGCTCTTTCGCCGCCGTCATGCCGGGGCGGTAGTCCCCTTGGTCGTCGAGGTTGGCTCCGTTGCAGATCACGTCCGCGCTCAGTTCGCTCAGCCGTGATTCGAGCCGAGAGTACAACTCGGTCTTGCAGAAGTAGCAGCGGTTCGCCGGATTCGCGAGATAGCTTTCGTTCTTGAACTCCTGAGTCTCCAGCACGACATGCCGAATCCCGATCAAGGCGGCGATCTTCCGAGCTTCCTCCAACTCCCCCGACGCCAAGCTAAGACTGACCGCCGTCACCGCGACCGCTTTTTCTCCGCACGCCTCGAACGCCGCGCGAGCCACCACGGCGCTGTCCACTCCACCGGAAAATGCCACGGCAACTCGGCCGTACCCGGCGAGCCGGGCCAGCAATGCGTTACGTTTCGTAAGAAGTTCGGACATGGGTGTCGGATTCCCGCAAGCTCGCACCAGAAGAAGAACAGCCGACGCACCGTTTCACGCTCTGGGCGGTCCACTTATACTCGCCGCGACGGTCTGCCGACCATGATTTCCAATGTCATTCCGCAAGGAACAGGACTATGCAACGCCATCTGGCCATTTGGGGAACTGTGTTAATTTCCGGATTGATCATCGTCGTGACTGCCGCACCGGCGGCGATTACGCCCGATCAACGCAAAGAGCTGAATCAAATCAAGGACGACATTGGCGACGTGGCCAAGCTCATCCGCGAGAAGAAATACGACGAAGCGGGCAAGATGCTCGACGACTTCACGGCGAAGCTCGAAAAGATCATCAAGGATGCCGACCTCAAACCGGGCGACAAGACGATTGCTCCGGTGCAAATTCTGATCGACAAACAGAAGCAATCGCTGCAAAAGCTCGGCGGCGTCGGCAAGGGCAAAGAAGACGCGCCGGATGTCAGTTTCATCAAGCAGATCGCGCCGCTGTTGAATTCCAAGTGTCTGAGTTGCCACGACGACAAAGCCGCCGGAAAGCTCCGGATGGATTCTTACGCGGAGATGAAAAAGGGTGGCAAAAGCGGTCCGTTGCTGTCCGCTGGCAATCCTCGGTCCAGTCTCATCATGACTCGCGTCGCCGCGCCGAACCCGGTGCTGCGAATGCCGAAAGACGCGGCGGCTCTGACCAACGACGAAATCAATCTGCTGGCGAACTGGATCAAGCAGGGAGCCAAGTTCGACAGCGACAGCAACGATGAAGTGCTCAAACTGTCCGAGTTCGCCAAGCCCGCGACCAAGGCCCGCTCCAACACGCCGATCAAGATCGCCAAGGCCACCGGCAACGAGAAGGTCAAGTTCATCAAGGATCTCGCCCCCGACTTCGTCAACATCTGCGAACGTTGCCACAGCGGCAACAACCCGCGTGGCGGCTTCCGCACCGTCACCTTTGAAGACCTGATGCGTGGCGGCGATAGCGGTGCCGTGCTCATTGCCGGCAAGCACGACGAGAGCCGACTCTGGGAACTGATTAACGGCGGGCCGCCCAAGATGCCTCCCGGCCAAGCCCGCATCTATCGCGGGTGGTACAACAACCTCAAGATCTGGATCGAAGAAGGCTGCAAGTACGACGGTGACGATCCCAAGGTGCCGCTGCGACGACTCGTTCCCACTGAGGACGAGTTGAAGATAGCCAAGCTCTCGCGCATGACCGCCGACGAATTCATTGCGATGCGCAAGGAAAAAACAAAGGAAAATTGGACGAAGGTGCTTGCCAAAGAAGAAGCACACGAGTTGGAAACCTCCGACTTCTTCTTCTACGGCAATGTCGATGAAGGACGGCTCAAGCAACTCTCCGGCTGGGCCGACGAACACGCGAAAGCTCTGCGCGGCGCGTTCAAGTTGCCTGACAGCGCTATCTGGAGAGGCAAGCTTGCGGTCATCGTCTACAAGGACCGCTTTGGCTATTCCGAATTCAGCCAGACGATCGACAACCGCGAACCTGACCCGGCCATTGTCGGGCACTCGGAAATCGGCGTGGGTCAAGAGGAGGCTTACATCGTCCTGCAAGACGTGGGCGACACCCCGAACTCGATCAACCCGGACACGCGGCTGAACCTGATCGATCAGATGACCGGCGCTTTCTTGAAACGCGAAGGCAAGAAGCTTCCGGAATGGCTCATTCGCGGGACTGGCTTGGCGATGGCGACCAAAGAGGTCGGTGGCGACAACGAATACCTGCGCGGCCTGCGTGCCGGTGCCATTGAAGCGTTGCGCGGAATCGAACAACCGGCCGATCTCTTTAACGACGGAAAATTCGCACCGACCGATATGGCTCCGATCGGCTTTACGCTGGTCGGCTTCATGATCAAAGAAGGTTCGCAGCCGAAGTTCATGCAGTTCGTCGCCGCGTTGCAATCGGGCAAAGACCTGCGAGCCGCCGTCAACGACGTCTACAAGCCGGCCACGACTCAGACGCTCGCGACGTCGTATCTCGGTTCCATGGGCGGTTCCGCCGCCACGCCGACGAAGAAGAAAGCAAAGAAGTAGCCCAGCGAAGCCGCAGATACGTAGCCGTCACCGCTCCGCGTGATGAGCCGAACGCTTGCCAACGCTCCGTGAAGCGATCGGCTCATCACGCGGAGCGTTGGTTTTTCCAGGCACAGCATGTCAGACATCGTTCTCATTGGCGGCGGAGTGATTGGGCTGTCGATCGCTTACGAACTAGCGACGCACGGGGCTTCCGTGCGAGTCCTCGATCAAAGCCAACTCGGCCAAGAATCCTCCTGGGCAGGTGCGGGCATGATTACGCCCGCCAATCCGGAACGCGCGCCCTCGCCAGAATTTCGTCTGCGAGGCGAAAGCTTTGTTCGCTGGCCCGAATGGGCCGCACGACTGATGGAAGAAACCGGCATCGACACTGGATTCACGCAGTGCGGCGGGATCGAGATCACCGCCGGAACATCCGCGCTCGCCACGAAGCTGCAATCCGAAGGGGTTCGTGCCGAGCGACTCGGATCACGCGAACTGCGGGAACTCGAACCCCACTTGAATCCGGAATTCAGCGAGGCGGTCCATCTGCCGGATTATTGCCAGGTCCGCAATCCCCGTTTGATCAAAGCCTTGCTTGCCGCTTGCGTCACACGCGGCGTCGAGCTTTCGCCGGGCATGCCGGTGATCGGCTTTGAGCAACAAGCCAGTCGCGTCACCGCCGTCCGCACGCCGACAGAAGTCATCTCCGCAGGTCAATTCGTGGTGTGCAGCGGTGCTTGGAGTCAGACGGTCCTCGCTCAAGCGGGTTGTCAGATTTCCGTCGAGCCTGTGCATGGGCAAATCGTGTTGCTCGAAATGTTGCCGCTGCCGACGCGCCGCATCATCGAAGTCGGTTCGCGCTACATCGTCCCGCGCGCGGACGGTCATCTCCTGGTCGGCTCGACCGAGGAATGGGTGGGCTTCAACAAGCGCAACACCGCGGAGGCGGTGGCCGAACTGATCCGCTTCGGATGCGAGCTGATTCCGTCGCTCAAATCCGCGCGACTCGAACGCTGCTGGTCCGGCCTGAGGCCTGGTTCACCCAACGGCCTGCCGTACCTCGGCCGAATCCCACACACCAGCAACCTGCTCGTCGCTGCCGGGCACTTCCGAGCTGGTTTAATGCTATCTCCGATCACGGCGGTCTTACTGCGACAGCTTCTGCTCGGAGAGACGCCGGCCTGCGACATCAACGAGTTCGCGCCTTGATGCTGACTTCGAGTAGTTCCACGTTTGAAATAGGTGCGACCAGTCTTCCGGTTTTCAGCCCCAAGGGGGCGTGACTCGAAAGCCCAGGGCATCGCCCTGGGTTGGCCAGACGAGAGAGATTTTTTAGCCCTGAAGGGGCGACACTCGCACGGGTCGCATGCCAGTTGCGCCCCGTTGGGGCTAAAGGCCGGTTGGTATTTCACCACCCCAGGGCGTTGCCCTGGGCTATCGAGTCAGTCCCCGTTGGGGCCAAAACCGAACGGCCGATGTCACCTGTATGAAATCAGCAGCAGTTCAAACTTGGAACGACGAACTGCCCCGATTATCTACGGGAAGAACGCTTGGCAGAGTTCTTCAATCACCGCGTCGGACATCGGCACGAGTGGTCCCAGCGGGCGGCTGTCGATCATGGCTTCGGCCGTGGCTTCCAAAACTTCCAGCCGGTCAAACGCATCGAGCACGCTGCTGCCGACCACCATCACTCCGTCGTTGTCGAGCAGCATGATCGGCTGACTGAGCGTCATCCGCTCGGCGAGATCGCGACCGTCGCCGACTCGCGCGCCGAACGGCGAGCGTTGCACGTCTCGTAACAGAATGAAACTTTCCGGGATCGTCCGCGAATCGAGCGTCGCCGCGGTCACGCTAAATGCCGTCGCGTTGACCGGGTAAGCGTTGATGATCGACTGCACGTCACGCTGCCGCTGATAAATCGCGCGATGACCGGCGGTCGAAGAACTCGGAATCTTTCCCGATTCCGGCCGCCCGTTCTCGACCAGCACGATGTCCTCCAGTTCGATGCGACTCCGATCGACGCCGTGCGGCGTAATCAGAAACGAATCGTCTCCCAGCCGAGCCGACAGCGCCCCTTCCGTGCTAATCATCAGCCGCTGACGTTCGCTGCGACGGACGAACTCGCAAAGTTGCCGCCGCAGTTCGTTCTCTTCGCTGCTGATCGCCGGCCGAGTTGAGCCGGGGTCGCTCACACCAACCCGCAGCGCCAGCGCGGCTTCATCGAGACACCGCACCTCGCCAAGTTGCGAGGCTTTGATCATCGTTTTCGCAGCGAACTCCAACGTCTCGAAACGCTCGAACGCTTGTTGAAGCGAGTCGCCCGCCGTCACGACGCCATGATTCTCCAGCACGACGCAATCGAATCCGCGAGCGAACATCTGCGCGATGTTCTGGCCCAGTGCCGGACTGCCAGGCAACGCATACGGTGCGAAACCAACCTCGCCGCAGATGCGCCACGATTGGTGCAACAGCCGCGTGTCAGGCACTCGGCGGCAAATGCTGAAGGCGACCAGCGCGACCGGATGCGCATGGACGATCGCCCGCACGTCTGGCCGAGCCGCATAAATCGCCTGATGAAACGGCAATTCAGACGACGGCCGATGCTTGCCGTCTATCGAGCCGTCGGCACGCACGAGGATGATGTCGTCGCGTCGCAGACTTCCCTTGTCGACGCGGGCCGGAGTAATCCAGACGTCTCCGTTCTCTTCGCGAATCGACAGGTTGCCGCCAGAGGTCGTCGTCATTCGCGAGCGATAGATGCGCTCCATCGTCGCCAGAATCTCGTCTCGTGGATGCTGCCAATTCATAGCGTCACGTTCTGCTCGGCCGGAGCGGCGAAGGTCGATCGCAATAGATTCACGTTGTGACCTCATGCGATTTCTGAAGACAACAGCAAATGCTCTCGCCAGCGATTCTCACGAGGTCACACGCACAATTCAAAGGAGTGTCACCGTCCAGGCACAACTCCGTAGGGTGGGACAAGCTCGCTTCGAGCGCCGGCCCACCATGCTCGTTGTCATTGATGACGTTGTTCATCCGGTGGTGAGCCGGCGCGGCGAAGCGCCGCTGGTCCCACCCTACAAGACTCCGTGACAGGCGACGTCACTCGGCATTCATTCGCACGAGCAGCGCGTCCAGATCTGCGGCACGATGCGCCGGGACGCCCCATAGCTTGGCAAGGGCGAGTTCCTGCCGAGCCAACTCACGTGGTTCAGCTTCATCGGATGTGGCCAGCAGCGCGGCGGCATGCTGATAACGCAAGATCGCTGAGTTCGGGAAGCGTGTCAGCGACTCGCTCACCAGGTCCAACGCCTCGCGCTGATGGCCGCTGCGGCGATAGACCTCGGCCAGGGTGTCGAGCATGTCCGCTCCCAAACGCTCGGTCGCAACTGCGGCCCGAAGTTGCTCGGCCACGGCGAACGCCTCGGCGGGCTGATTCAAGTCTGCCGCCAGCAACCACGCCAGGTTGTTCAGCGCGGGGACATAACCGGGTGACAGCTTCAATAGCTCGTCGTACTTTCGCCGAGCCTCCGCCAGCAATTCTGGTTGGTGACGCTGCGTCCCTTGTTGCTGCGGCAACGGAGCTTCCAGGAACAGTAATTCGGCCGAGGGTTTTTCGGTGACGGCTTCGCGAGCGCGTTGCAACCACACATCGGCCGTCTCGAATTGCTGGACTGCCAGAAACACCCTCGCGAGACGCAAACAATCGGCATCCTTCGGCGACAAGCCGACGAACCGTCGAGCAGACTCGACCGCTTCGGTCGGATGGCCGGATCGCACCAACAGCGTCAGCAGCGCCTCTTGCAATTGCGGTTGCTGAGGAAGTTTGACCAAACCGCGTTCGATCGTCTCGATCGCCAGCGTGGTTTGTCCGCGGCTCTCGCACAGTGACGCGAGAGCCAAATAGGGCTGCGGCTGTTGAGGCAGTCGCTTGATCAATTCCGGCTCTCCGCCATTCGTGTTGAAATCGAATTTGTGAGCCGCAAGGCGCTAGCCGCGGGTCGATGAAAACAACCCGCGGCTAGCGCCTTGCGGCTCACGAAATCGTTTCCAACGCGCCCCGTCGCCGTTCGGTCACGCCGGTTCGGCGAAGCTGTTGTCACGGGTGCCGCGGGCGATGGTGGTGCCGTCGCCGTTGCGAATTTCGAGTTCGTCCAAGTCGCCGATGACTTGGACGGCATTCCAGAGATGCGTCTGCGTGCTGCCGGGATTGGCCGGATTGAACGGCTGCGTGAGTTCCACGACTCCCTCGTGCAGAAACATCAAAGCACCGGCCGGCAGGTTGGGCGTTTCGATCCAGGTTTTGACCACGTTGCCCGCCTGAGCGATCCAATTGAAGCGGAAGGTTGGCAGGGTGGGCGATCCGCCTTCGGGGAACACGCGCGGCAGGGTCAGGGCGATCGGCTGGCCGGGGAACATCGACTGAATCATGACGGTATAGCCCAGCAGGAGCGCCACGAGCGAATCCTCTTCGCGGTCGTCTTCCGCGACGTCGCCATAGAGCCGTTCCATTTGGGCTCGCGTCAACGGCCGCGAGCCTTCGACGAGCGCCTCGATCGCGGTGTTCCTGGCTTGCAGCGTGGCCTGCGCCGCCTGCAACAGAGCCAGCGTGAAGGCTCCCAGAGTCAGCGGTGCCAGAGTCAGCGCCACCAGCGCCGCATTCACGCGCGTCCAATGATCCTCGAAGCGGTGGCAGATGCTGCCCAGCGTGCCCGGCTGCACTTCGCCCAAGTTCGGCACCGTCTTGGTCAGCGGATGCCGCCCGCCCAGCCGCAGACGGACCATCGGCTTATACAGTCGCAGTTGAAACCACACGCCCGCTTCATCGTCCGGGCTATTGCCCCACACCGCCGTTCGCTCGGCGATCAACATCGGCAATTGTGTTTCCGTCAGGCTGACCAGTTCCTCCTGCATGGCGAGATACTGATTGCGTTTCGCCAGCACCTGCGGCCGGCCCACTCCCACCGCGATCAAGATCGGCGCGCCGTTCACAACTTCCGCCTCGGTGTAGTGCCCCAGCAGGGCATCGACCGTGGAAATCCGCTGCGCTTCAATAATGCGACCCATGAGTGGCTCCTTGACGTGTGACGAGCGAAAGAGATTCCAGAACGGAATCCTGAGAAAGATGGGCGTCAGCGTATCGCGCCGCGCCACCGAGCGACAGGACGTGAGTCCCGACCACGGGCGAGCCGATGGCCGTCAGCCCTCGGACAACGGGGAATGGCAAGAGGCGCCCCCCGCCCCTGAGCTTGCCTCAGGGGTTCAACCCGGAGGGTTCACAGCGATTAGCCGGTGGTTGAGCGAAGCGACACCACCGGATACACGGATTTGTGGACCTCGCATCCCGGAGGGATGCCAGCGGCCGGTTGGCTGGCATCCCTCCGGGATGCAGACTCGTTTTGGCCGGTTTTCCGGTGGTGCGCCTTCGGCGACCACCGGCTAATGGCTGCGAACCCTCCGGGTTCCGAAGCAATCGCGCAACTTAAAAGCGCAAGGCCGGGGGCGGAATGAATTCGCGGCACTCCCCGAACGTCGGTCCGCAACTCCCGCGGTTGTTGTTTTAACTCCCGATGTTGCTTCTGCGGCTCCCGACCCTGCGGCAGCAACTTCCGACTGTAAGTCCGCAACTCCTAGCCCTTAGCGTGCATTTCCCGCCCTTGAAGGCTCGCCTCCCGCCCTTGCAGGCTCGCCTCCCGCCGTTGCAAAGCCAACTCCCGCCGTTTAGCGGCCAACTCCCGACGGTAAGTGCTCGACTCCTGAACCTGGGTGCCTAACTCCCGCCCTTGGGCCGCCAACTCCCGACCCTAAGTGGCCAACTCCCGACCCTAAGTGGCCAACTCCCGACCCTGAATGGCCAACTCCCGACCTTGAGTGGCCGACTCCCGAACCATAAACCCCGAAATAGCAATATGATCGGCGATTTGTGCGATTTTCCTCCTGCCGACGCAGTCTGGTGAGCCACCGGGGCGTAGCCACGCTCGCCAAGAGCGTGGGGGGGTCGCGGATTTGCCCACGTTCTGGCGAACGTGGCGACGGTTTTGAAACCGCTTCTCACAGAATTAGGCAGCGTGCAGTGCGAACGGTGTTAGGCAGCACGCGGCCTAACACGCCATCACCAACAGGAGTTGTCTCAACCGAGTTGATTGACGCGCCACATTGTTCATTGGCATTCTGCTGTCACACAGGATTGATCAGCCGTCCGTGCAGGACCGAGTTAGGCTGCACGCTGCTCAATCAACTGTTGGGCGATCAACCGCAATGAACCGCAATTCACCACAAGTCCACCGCACGCTCGATGCGTTGTCACCACTTGATCCCGTGTCCCGCGAGCTCTTACCACTAATCGCGTCCTGACGCATTCGGGGAAAATACAGATGCCGCCTGATGGTCAGTCGGTGAAATGACAGCGGATTGGCACTTGTTGGCAATCTCAACGCAGAAATGCAACGGAAGCAACTATGCGACGTGTCGTCATCGGATTTATGTTCTTCTTACTTGGCTGCTCGTCCGGCGTCTCAGACCCACCGGCACCATCGTCCGCAGAACCATCAGCATCTAACCGACAGCCATCAAGCGTTTCCCTTGACGAGATTCGGAAAGAATATGAAAGGGTTTCTTCTAGCGCCGGCAACGCCATCGATTTGGCTGGTGCGGCGGTCTCGGCGATCAACGATGATCTCGACGTCGGTCCGAGGAACAAGCTTGAATCGTCGATCCTTAATGACTGCGACAGGGGTATCGCACTGCACACATCAACGACACTCCCAATTATCGCCCGTGCGATTTCCGCCTTGGAGTCGTCTCCTCCCCGCGAGAGCAACGATTGGTGGTTAAACCGCTCTCGTTGGCAAAACGAAGAAGGATATACCTACTACGCTATCGCCCGTGGCCATGCATCAAAAGCATTGGTTCATCGAATGGCCGGACGGAAAGCTAACGCTCGCCAATCTCTTGAGTCCGCAACGGTTGCAATGGAGCGTATCCCGAATGCGCTTCTTCTGGATTCGTCCAGCATGTTGCGACTAAAAGAAAACATTGAAAGCCTGTCGCGCGACTAATCAACGTGATGTATTTTTTTCCGAACAATCCAGAACGCAGAAGCGTTCGGACCAGCACCGGACCAGCACCCAACCAACCTCCCGCTGGTACGCCCTCTGATCGCTGTCCGGCGACTTGATTGTCGGCGGCCTTTGATGGCGAAACGAAAACAAACAACTGCCGTCTGATGGTCAGGCGGCGAAATGAAAGCTGTCCGGCGTCCGAAAGGTTCAATGAACCGCAACCAAGCAATCGCCCAACATCTATATGGCCCCACTCTGTCAACAGAGCACACCGCGAACGCGGTGAGGAATTTGGGAAGTTTTTGTCCTCACGAATTTGGGTGACAGATCACTGAGTTGGTTGTGGTTGCGGATCGCTTACGGGGTGGCTTCTGCAAGCGGTGTCGATTCGACCGGAGGGCTCCGGTGCGACGCACCAAACATCTCTTGAGGGTTCGGCCGAAGTGATCTCGCGATCAAGGTCCGCCGCGGCGGATCCGAAAAGACCGGCAAGCCAGTGGCGCTCGCGTCGCTCAGGTGTTTCAGCCTTCGCCGTCCCTTCTGTCCTCACTCCGCCAATTTTGAATTTTGAACGCACGACCCTTCACTCAACCTGCCTCACGATTAGCTCTTGCCGAGCTTCCAGCGCAAGTACGCTTCCAAGAACTCGTCGATCTTGCCATCAAGTACCGGCTGAGGATTGCCGACCCGCAGGCCGGTGCGAGCATCCTTCACGAACTGATCCGGGTTGAGCACGTAATGCCGCAC
>CAMDDX010000270.1 GCA_945893075.1 Planctomyces sp. SH-PL62
GAATCGCGACGACCACCGCTGCCGCGCGTCGGCCAATTCTGAATTCTGAAGTGCCAGACCCCTGAGCGGTGCGAGGAATTGATGTCGAACGGCGTGCAGCGACTCGCTACAACTCCTGCCCGTTGCTGGAGCTTCTTCGTCAGGGATCGACGACCGCGATGTTTACTCTCAAAGGCAAATTGCTGATCGGTGTGGGGCTGGTGCTGGCGATGGTCGCCACGCTGACCATCAGCAGCCTGTGGGCGATCCTCTCCTACCGCGAAGTCGTCAACGATCTGGATCGCAACCTCAACCGCGTGCCGCAGCGGCGTGAATTGATCGAAGCCTTTGCCGCGCTGATGGAGCCGTTGCTGGCCGAACTGCCCGAAGACGACGCGGGACGAACCGAGCGGCAATGGCAGTTCGAGCAGCGACTCTTTGAAGCGGAACGTCGCACCAACGAGGCCTTGCGCAAGCTGGCCGATTTGCCGCCGCTGCCGGAACTCGCGACGACACGCGATCTCACCGCCGATCGGCTGTGGGAAATTGGCCGCCGCCTGAAAGAGCTGCGATCTGAGCAGCGGCAACTTCTCCACCCGAACAACGCCAGCAAGACGACTCAGTCATTGCTCTGGCAGGTGGGCAAACTGCAAGGTATCGCCGCCGGCCTGCCGGAATTCGGGACCGGCCTGCCACAATTGCTTGACTCCTCGCGCAAGACTTATCGCGCCAGCTTCTGGTGGGTATCGATCTCGACCGGGTTGGTGCTGGGGTTGCTCGTCTGCGGATTCTTCGCGGGGCGACGCTGGATTTCACGACCGTGGAAAAAACTGCTCGAAGGGACGCATCGTGTCGCTCAGGGCAAGTTTGAATATCGCGTGCGGCTCGATACGCGGGATGAGTTCGCGGAACTGGCCGATTCGTTCAATCGTATGGCCGATCGCTTCGTCGAGACTCGCGACCGCCTGAAACAAGACGCGCAAGAACTCGCCGAGCAATTGACTCGGCAAGAGCGGCTCGCGGGCTTGGGCTTCCTGGCGGCGGGAATCGCTCACGAACTCAACAATCCGCTGACCGCGATCCGCTGGACCAGCGAGTCACTGCTGACTCGCTTCGCCGCGATGTTCGGGCAAGTGACACCGCAACACGCCACGCTCATCGAAAACTATTTGAAGATGATTCAGTCGGAATCGTCACGCTGTCAGCAGATCACGGCGAAGTTGCTCGACTTCGCTCGTGGCGGCGAGGGCCTGCGAGCCAATCACGACGTCACGCAAATCATCCGCGAGGTCATCCACCTCATTCGCGCCATGAGCAAGTACCGCCAGTGCGAGATCGTCTTCGACCGTTCGGAACCGTGCGTGTTGGAGGTCAACGGTTCTGAAATCAAGCAGGTCGTGTTGAACCTCGTCGCGAACGCGCTCGACGCAATCGAGGATGCTGCTCATCAAGTGGATCGTCGCCCTCGGTTGTCCGGCCCGACACCTGCCAGTTCAAAGAGTTCTGAAGTCCTGCCGACGACGGAAGCCTCAACGGTCGCCGCGGGACGCCTCGACATCCGGCTGACGGAACTCACCGATCACATCGAACTGGAATTCCAGGATTCTGGCTGCGGCATGTCGGCGGATGTGCTCCGCAAAATCTTCAACCCGTTCTTCACGACCAAGCCGACCGGACAAGGGACCGGCCTGGGATTGCCGATCTGCCATCGCATCGTCACCGAACACGGCGGCCGACTCGCGGCCACCAGTTCCGGTCCCGGCCAAGGCAGCACGTTTCGATTGAGCTTGCCGCGAACCGTGATTTCACAGCAAAAGGCCGCATGACTTCGCCTCACCAGCCCCCGTTGCCTGGTTTGCCGGGTTCTGCTATCAACCCCGCCCTTCCGTGACACGGAACGTCGAAACGGAGTGAAGCCACGCTGCTCGCATCATCTGTGCGAGGAGCCGCACCGAATGGAGTCGGGAGTCGAGCCTTGAGCGCTGCATCGTGCTGCAAGCTGCGTGTGTTGTTCGTCGATGACGAACCGCTGATCCGTCAAATCATGGCCACCGAGCTTCCAGATCGCGGTCATGACGTGACCGTTTGCGAAGACGGTGCGTCGGCCTTGAAGGTGCTCGCCGAGAAATCATTCGACTGCGCGATCCTCGATTTGCAAATGCCCGGTCTGTCAGGCTGGGAAGTCGCCGCGCGGATGAAAGAGATCGCTCCGGATACGCTCGCGATCATTCACACGGCGCACGGCAGCATGGACACCGCCATTCAAGCACTGCGGATGAGAGTCTTCGACTTCCTGCCCAAGCCGTGCAGCCTGTTCGATCTCGACAGCCTGTTGCTCCGCGTTGCCGAGCATCGCACGCTGATGAATAAGACGATCGCGCTGGAGAAATCGCTGAAGGCGGTGCAAGGGAATTCAGACCTCATCGGCGATTCGGCGGTCATGCAGCGCGTCAAACGACTGATCGACAAGATCGCTCCGACAGATTCCAGCGTGCTGATCTTGGGCGAGACTGGCACGGGAAAAGAACTGGTTGCACGCCGCATCCATGATCTCAGCCCGCGAGCCTCGATGCCATTTGTCGCCGTCAATTGCGGCGCTCTGCCAGAACAACTCGTGGAAAGCGAATTCTTCGGACATCGCAAGGGAGCCTTCACCGGTGCGGACATCAGCCGCAAGGGACTGCTTGAAGTGGCGGACGGCGGCACGCTGTTCCTCGATGAACTTGGCGAGTTGGACCGGGCCATGCAGGTCAAGCTGCTGCGGTTTCTGGAATCTGGCGAAGTCCGGCGTGTCGGTGAGAATGAAGCGTTTCACGTCGATGTCCGCATCGTGTGCGCGACAAACCGTCCCTTGACGGACATGATTGACGCCGGCACGTTTCGCGAAGATCTCTTCTTCCGCATCAACACGTTTGAAGTCCCACTCCCATCGCTGCGAGAGCGAAAGGACGACATTCCGGCGTTGGCTCAAGCTCTGATTGCTCGGCATCTCAAGCGCCGTCAGGCTCCGGCCAAAATGCTGCCGCAGGAAACGCTGGACGTGCTGACGAATCACGACTGGCCGGGCAATGTCCGCGAACTCGCCAACGCCTTGGAACATGCGGTGATTCTGTCGGACGGACAGACCATCGCGCCGGATGATCTGCCCAGCAGTCTGAGCGTGCGACGTCATCGAAAATCGCACGGGCTGCCAGTCGCCGCGGACTCGACCGCCTCAATTCACGCGACCACGCTGCAAGAGATGGAACGTGAGATGATTCTGGCGACGCTCGAGCGCAACGCTGGAGACAAGCCCAAGTCGGCTGCCGAACTCGGGATCGCCCTCAAGACGCTCTACAACAAGCTCAACCAGTATCAGTCGGAAACGGCCGCGCGAGCGAGCTAAGCGGCACTGAGTTCCTCGGATGATTCCGAGCTTGGGGCAACATTCCGAGACGACCGAACGCCGCTTTTGTGCTTCGGTTGGACGGACCTTGCCAGCCATGGAACCCGGTTGGATTGGGCTTTTGATCGCGACTCATCGAATTTCCGCCGCCAACGATGGACGCAGAAATTGTTGGAAAATTTCCAAAAGAGTGGCCAGCCGAACTTGCGACAACCGTATATCATTAGTTCTATTGAGGTACATTTTTCTGGATTCCTGTCTGAGCGTTGTGTCCCAGACAGGATGACCTTCCGATGGCCCCACTCTCTAAGGTGGGATGCATTAGGCAAAGGATGTTGCAGATGGCAAACATTTTGATGACCAAGACGGCGAATCTCACCCCCAGGCAGCGCGAGATCTACGAGTTCGTGAAGGACAACATCATGAACCGCGGGTATGGTCCGACGGTGCGTGAAATCGGCGACGAGTTTGGCATCAAATCCCCGAACGGGGTCATGTGCCATTTGAAGGCTCTGGAAAAAAAAGGGCTGATCACTCGCGAACCGAATCTGTCGCGGGCGATTCAATTGTGTGACAAACCGCAGCGCAAGACGGCCGTCGATCTTCGCGGGCAGTTTGGCCAGACAACTCGACTGAAGGAAATCAAGGACAGCGAGCAGATCGATTTCATGGACCTGCTGGGTTCCGGCGACCACTTCATGTACCGCGCGTCGGATGATTCGATGGCCGATGAAAACATCATCAAGGGCGATTATCTGGTCTGCCGGATGCAGCAGTTTTATCGCGATGGCGATCGGGTGATCGCGGTGACCGAGACCAAGGAAACGCACTACAAACGGTTCTATCAAGACGGCGAACGGATTCGATTGGACACGGTCAGCGGACCGAAGAAGTCGATCTTCACGAACGACGTCAAAATCCTCGGCATGGTGATTGGCGTGGTGCGAAAGCTTTAGTCACGCGCCCCGTCCATGATTCAGACCTCAATGACAACAGGCACCCGCGATTCGTTCGCGGGTGCCTGTTTTGTTTTGACGGTGTCGGTCTGCCACTATTGCTGACTGTCTTCCACGGGCTTCTTGGACGTCATCAACTTTTGGAGCAGCGGTTCGATTTGTTGGACGTTGGTGGCAGTCTCCACAACATTCCCTTTTGAGGAAACGACCCAATACAGCGGCACGGATTGGATCCCGTAGTAGGCGGCCACGGGATTGTTCCAACCGCGTTTGTCGGAGTCCGTCTGGAAGATGGTCGGCCATGCGAGGCCATTGGATTCCAGAAACGTCTGCACGGCGGATTCATTGTCGTCGTCGTCGAGATTCACGCTGACGATATTCAGGCGGTTGGTGTCGATCTGACCGAGCAGTTCTTGCAGCGCCGGCAACTGCCGGACGAATGGCTTCGCCTGAGTCGTCCAAAACACAACGAGCAGCGGCTTGCCGAGCATCTCTTCGGCATTCAGAAAGCCGCCGCCGATGGTCGGACCGGCGAGTTGCAACGGCTGGCCTTTGAGGTTCAATCTGCGAAGGATGGGCGTGATTCGTGCCGCGGCGGAGCTTTCCGGGAAGAGTTCGCGGACCATCGCATAACACTGAATCGCGTCAGCAGTCATGCCGTGATATTCACAGCTTTGTCCGGCGGCGAAGAGGACCGGGATCGCTTGGCGTTCTTCCTGGGGGAAGTGCTTGGCGAATTGCCGTGCGAGCCGGCCGTACTCCTCCAGCCATTTCGGTTCTTGCTGTCCAAACCGTTGAGCGTTCAAACGTGCGAACGAGATCAGCACTTGTCCCGCTTCGACGGCCGCTTTCGATTGCGGATCTCGTTCGTACAACGAACTGGCATGCTCATAAATCGCGTCGATGTGATCTTGGTCGCCGGTGAGGGCGAGCTGCAATTCCGCCTCCAGGAGGTGATGCACCGCGAGATCGAAGACTCGGACTTTTGACTCGTCTTTATCCTTGTGGGTGCGAGCGATCGCTTCCGTGGCCAAGTCGACCAACTGCTGATTACGTTCGCGGCGAAGTTCCGCTTGCCGTTCCGCGGTTTGCGAGAACGCATCGACTGAATCACCGAGTGGTCGCAGTTTGAGCCGCGTGATTTGCAGAATGAACCATTCCGGCGAGTCTTTCGTGGGCTGGGCTCTGTCGAATTCAGAATCGTCTTCGCCGGAGCCGGCCTTCGTTGGAGGCTGGCCGATGCCAGAGGCGGGCAATACGCCGTGATTGGAATCCGGGAGATCAAGGCCCTCGGCCAAAGTGAGTGATTCCTTCGTGGTGGCGGAGTTTGTCGTCTGCTGCGATGGAGACGCGGGGTTTGATCCTCCGCCGCAACCTGTGAGCATTGTTGTCGCCAGCATCCAGCATCCAAGCCGCCAACTCTTCATCATCATCGCACCATCCATGGGCAGGTTCCGTGATTCGATCCGAGAAGAACTCTCCGACTCGAAAACTTCGTGAGTCGATGGGGTTTTAGCGCAATCCATTTCGGAGAGGCAAGACGAAGAATTCTGTGAAGTCGTCTAGCGGCAAGGTCACAGAACGAGTTACAGATCCCCGGCTGACACTCAAGGATGAGAAAGTCTCTTCATGGATCGACCGGCTGCTGAGATCAACCTGTGGACGAGCCAGCCCCCCATCACCGACGGGCGGCTTGAGGATTTCGTCGCCGACCCCATCGCTTGCATGAGGTGGTTGCGTCGTGAGCATGGTGATGTCGCCGCGTTGCGCGAGTCGAAACAGCAACTCGTCTTCGTGTTCAACCCGCAGCTCAATCACCAAGTGCTGAGCGACTCGAAGCTGTTCTATTCGCGGTTCTTCGCTTTGCGCGGCCCCAAGAATTCGGCTCAACGGCGGCTGACGTGCGGGCTGCTGAGCATGAATGGCGAAGAACACAAGCAGCAACGGCGACAGGTCTCCGGTCCGTTTGAGAAGCGGGCGATTGGCGTTCATCACGACACGATCGCGACGTTGACCGCCGAGATGCTCGACGGCTGGCGACTCGGCGAATCGCGCGACATTGCGACGGAAATGACCGTGCTCGCCCGGAAGATCACCAGCACGATGCTCTTCGGCATGGACCAGATGCAGATCGCATTAGAGATTGGCGAGATGCTCGATCCGTGGGTCGAAGTGAATCATCAACTCGGCTTGGCGGCCCTGTTGCCCACAGACGATTTCATGCCGCGTTACGACGAACTGCTGTCGTTGGCCAAGCGGCTCGAAACACGCATTTTGGATTTAGTTCGGCTGCGTCGCGGCGCGGCGAAACCCGGCACCGATTTGCTGTCACAACTGATCCGCGTGCATGACGAGACGGGCGGTATCACGACGGAGCAACTCATCGGTCACGTCGCATTGCTATTTGGCGCGGCGCACATGACCACCGCGAACACCCTGGGCTGGACGCTGTTTCTGCTGGCTCAGCATCCCAACGTGATACGTCCGCTGTTTCGCGAACTGCAGGCCGGCGAGTACGACGAACCGCTCGCGGCATTCGACAGCGCGAAAGGTTCACGACTGGATCGAGTCCTGCGTGAAAGCATGCGTTTGCTGCCGGCTTCGAGTTACTCGCAACGGAGCAACAGTGCTCCGGTCGAATTGGGACCGTTGTCCTTGGCGAAGAACTCGGTGGTGATCTTCAGCCAGTTCATGACGCATCACCGGGCCGACCTGTACCCGAATCCGGAGGTCTTCGATCCCGATCGTTGGCTGACGATCACGCCGACTCCGTACGAGTACTTACCTTTCGGTGCCGGCCCACGGCTCTGCCTCGGCGCACCTCTGGCACTCGTCACGTTGAAAACAATTCTGCCGCTGATTCTCAAGCGGTTTCGGCTGAGCGTCGTCGCCAACTCAGAGATCACCGGTCGAGTTGTCTCGACGATGCTCAATCCGATCTTCGGTTTGCCGATGCAGATTGCCGCTCCGGACGGTCGCTTCGAGACAGCACCCGTCCGCGGCAACATTCACACATTGGTCGATTTGCCCGCTGTTGTTCACGAACGCCGCGCGGCGGCTTGACGAGTTTTCGACTTCACTCGCTTGAACCACTCGCGGTTACGGCCCAGCGAAATCCAATACCAGTCGTCCTCGAAATGGATGTGCAGAATCTGTCCCGTCCCCCACAGAATTGCGACCGAGTCGGCATCCATCGCGACCACTTCGTAACGATCCCGCCCGCAGAAGCCTTTGAGGTCGGAAGTGACGTAACGCGGCGTGTAGAGCTGCTTGAGATGACCGAACAGTCCCGCGAACCACTTCCTGCGGTCGGGCTTCATGCTGCGTGGCCAAACCCATTCGGCCATCGTCCGGCGGCGATTCGAGCGCCACGATCCCAGCAAACGGCGGTCAACGAGAATCGGCTTCGCGGGTTGCGATCGAGCCGGCTTGCTCACGCGAGCACCTCTCTCACGATTCGCGCGGTGGCGGTCGCGTCGATCAACGATTGCGGCGCGGCGTTGCGAGTGAACGTGAGCTGCTTCGGATCGAGACCGAAGAGGTGCAGCAGTGTGGCGTGATAGTCGTGATGCGTGACGATGCCTTCGACGGCGCGATGTCCGAACTCGTCGGTCGCGCCGTAAGTGTGGCCGGCTTTGAAGCCGCCGCCGGCAAACCATGACGAGAAGCCGTAGGTGTTGTGGTCGCGACCGACGCGGTCCGGTCCCGTGTCGTTTTGGATGACCGGCAGCCGTCCCATTTCGCCGCCCCAATGCACGACGGTCGAATCGAGCAACCCGCGCTGCTTGAGATCTTTGACCAATGCCGCGCACGGTTGGTCGACCCGCAGGCAGGCTTGTGGCAATCCGCCGCGTAATCCTCCGTGATGATCCCACATCTGCGCGAACGAGTAGACCGAGACGAAACGGACGCCCCGCTCGATCAGCCGTCTCGCGAGCAAACAGCGCGTGCCGAAATCTCGCGTCTTGTCGTTGTCGAGGCCGTACAGCTTTTGAGTCGCCTCGGTTTCCTGAGACAGGTCCAACGCCTCTTTCGCCGCCGTCTGCATGCGCGCGGCTAATTCATAGGACGCGATGCGGGCTTCGAGATCAGTCTCGCCAGGATGCCGCGCGAGGTGCTCGCGATTCAGCTTGGCGACATACTCCAAGTATCGCTCTTGAGGCAGTCCCTTGAGTTGCGGCGGCGGGTCGAGGTTCAGGATGCGCGGCTCGCGCGAGCGTGCAACCGTTCCTTGATACAGAGCCGGTAGCCAGCCGTTCGACCAGTTGTGCGTGCCTAGCACTGGCAAGCCACCTGGATCAGTCAGCACGACGTAGGCGGGCAAGTCTTGGCTTTCGGTTCCGAGTCCGTAGGTCAGCCAACTCCCCAGCGACGGCCGGCCCGCTTGGGTGCGGCCGGTGTTGAGCGCGTACAAAGACTCGCCGTGATTGTTGACTCCCGTGGTCATCGAACGAATGAGGGTGATGTCATCCGCGATCTCCCCGAAGTGCGGCAGCAGTTCGGAGAAATCCATGCCGCAATCGCCGTGCTTGCGGAACCTCCACGGACAACCGAGCACGCGCGAACTGGCTTCGGCGGCATTGTCGTACTTGATGTCGCCGGGGAACTTCTGCCCGTCGAGTTGATTGAGCACCGGTTTTGGATCACACAGGTCGATATGACTAGGACCACCTTGCATGAAGAGCGAAATCATCGCGCGGGCTTGAGGCTCGCTCACGGACGGCTTGGGCAAAAGGTCGTACGACTTCTTTTCCAACTCCGGCCGCACGGTCTCGGCGTGTACGCCGTCCTGACGCATTAGCCACGTCAGCGCGACCGATCCCAAGCCGAGCGCTTGGGCCGCCAGAAAATGTCGGCGAGACGATGTCTGATCGAGCATCTGAGAAACCCAAACTCGCAGGTCGTTAGCGATTTTTCTTGGCGGTTCCCGCTTTGACCGTCATCTCGATGACTTTGTAGTCCTCGCCTTCCTTCTTGACCTTGAAGCTGATGGTCGCGTTGTCGGCGTTGCGAACCGAGAGCGACCAAGTCCCATTTTCATTTCGCGGTTTGCTGCCTTCCTTAAGACCAGTAAACGTCTTCTTAAGGTCTTCGATCTGTTTCTCCGTCGCCTTGCCATCGCGAACGTCTCCAAGAGGCCCCTTGCACTTGGCGCTGATGAACTCTTCCAAGCCACTGATGTCGCCTCTCATCAAGTTGAGCGCCACTTTTTCCGCGGCGAAGCCAAATGTTCCCGGCTGCGACTGCGGGTTTTGGGGACCACCACCACCGGGCCCGCCGGCCAACCCTGCAGGGCCTCCTGGACCTGCGCCTGGCGCAGCATTGGGAACACCAGCGAACGGAGCCGCTGCGTTTGGAGCCGCCGCTCCCGGAAGCGCGGCCGCTCCCGGTAATGCAGCTGCATCCGGCGCATTGGCCGGCGTGACTGCGGTTGCACCAGGAAGCGCACCGGCTGCGCCGGGCGCTCCATTGGGTACTCCAACCAACGCAGCCGCTGCGTTCGGAGTTGCCGCTGGCAGTGCTCCAGCGGTTGGCAGCGCTCCAGCGGTTGGCAGCGCTCCAGCAGTTGGCAGTGCTCCAGCAGTTGGTAGTGCTCCAGCGGTTGGTAGTGCTCCAGCAGTTGGTAGTGCTCCAGCAGTTGGTAGTGCTCCGGCGGCTGGCGTTGCCCCAGCGGCTGGCATTGCTCCACCGGCTGGCATCGCGCCAGCGCCGGGCATTGCGCCACCACCGGGCATTCCGGGCATTCCGGGCATTCCTCCAGCCGGCATCGCAGCCGCACCTGCGGGAGCATTCGCCGCTGGTTGATTTTCACCAACGGGTGCCGGTGCGTCCGAGGAACAGCCGCTGAATCCCGCAGTGGACAGTGACAACATCAACGACCAACCCAACCACGGACGAATTTTGCGAGGCATGAGAAATCTCCAGCGTGAGTGATCAAAAAATGCGGCCGCACGACCAGTCCAGCGGTGCATCGCGTGAGCAGCCTAGCCTCTTGTCACGCGGACGTCACCTGTTTCTCAGGAAAAGCCCAGCGCTTCTCAGGGACTCCGGTCACGCACCGATTGCCGTTTGCACAGACCTTCGCAAGACTGGCGCTGGCTGTGACGTGCTCTGCGAAAGACCGCTCGGAGTTGTCTTCCATGTACTTCGCGAATCCGTGGGGCCTACTGGGTCTGGCGGCCTTACCGTTGATTGTGGTGATTCACCTTTATCATCGGCGCTACCCCACGGCCAGCGCGTATCAAAGTTGTTGACCTGTGAGGACTTCCGCGAGGAAGTCGTCGTTCCAGCCGGCGATTTGCATCTTGCCTCGCAGACTTTCTTTGAGCGGATGATGCTTGAGTCGCGTGATGGCAAAGCGTCGTAGCCAA
>CAMDDX010000271.1 GCA_945893075.1 Planctomyces sp. SH-PL62
CGGGAACGGGGCGGCTCGTCGATGAACCGCAGCGGGTCGACGAGCGGCGTGCCGGGGTTCGTGAACTCGATGCGATCGACGAAGATTTCCACCATCGGCCCGGTGCCGGTGAGCGAGAATTCCTGGTGGATCAGGAGATTGGCCACGAGTTCGCGCACCGCCAGCTTGGGGTACATGCGGACTTCGCGGCGAAATGCGTCGCCGATCACTTCGTTGGTCGGAAGTTGGTCGTTGATGTAATCGACCAGCGTGTTGAAACCGACCGCGTAGCCATTGCTGACGACGTGTTCCTTGATGGTGTCCAGGCGGTCGCGGCCGCGGTACTGAATGACGCGCGGAACCTTGCGCCCGATACGGTCGAAGTCTTCCAGACGTTTCGCAAAAGCAATCGCTCCAAGGTTGGTGATGTCGAAAACGTCGTCGCCGGCCGGTTCGATGACGCGCTCCAGACGCAGCCGGTCAAGGATTCCAGCGCGGTTATCGGGAAGGGACAGTTTGAGCAGGTCGAAGAACGCCGGATAGTCGATTAGCCGCAGCACGTCGTCCGACGAAACATGGCGGCGAGCGATGCCCTGCTCAAACGTCTCGCGTCTGAAGATGGCCCACAGCCGCCGTTCCTTTTCCGGGAAGTCGTGCAGCTTCTTCTTGTATGAGCCGACGCGGATGAACTCGGTCCCTTGGAATCGAACCGGCGTGTGATCGGCGGCCGGCACCTCGAAGAGCACAATCCGATGTCCTTCGTGATCGAACTCGTGAATGCGAAAGTCGAGTCGCGGATCAAGGAGCCGACCGAGCCAATTTTCGAGTTCTTCGTTCCCCTTCTTGGACTGCCGCGGTTGAAAGGTCGTTCCGACGACTCGATGCGAAACGTCCTCGACTCCCCACACGAGATAGCCGCGTTCGCGGCCCAAAAGTGCCGCTGAGTTCGCGATGGCCGAAAGGTATTCGCCAATTTCTTCCGGGTTCGTGTTGTTGACTTTGAACTCAATCCACTCGGTCTCCGTCGGCAATCCGCACAACTCGCGCAGCAGCGATCTCAAGTCCGTCTCATTCATGACGGCGGCTCTCCTTGCGCGAGTAGTTCGTTGAGATTGTAATTCACGCTTGTTGCCGCGAAGTCCGGTTCGCGATGAAACGGACGCCGCACATAGCGAACGTCAACACGATCACCGTCAATCAAGCAAACCGCAAGGATGAAATCGTCCGGCTTGTTCAAGCCGGTCAGGATTTCGTTCTTTGTTACGGTGACGGTCTTCGCTCCGGCAACGCGCCCTTTGACTTCGATGAATCGCAACCGGCCGGTGTTCGGGATGCTCGATTCGATGTCGTAGCCGAGATTTTGCTCGCTCACGTCCTTGGGTACGTTGCCCAAACGCCGCTCGGCTTCCATCACGGCATTCATCGCCAACATCTCAGAGCGTTCGGTGTCGTGGGCGAACATCGGCGGCGAGGATTTGTCGGCGGCGTCTCCGACGGCCAGCTTTCTCAACAATCCGGCCGGAACGATCATCGCACCGCCGAGCACGACCGGGGGCAACGGCGACAACTTGCGTTCCTGCTCCAGTTCGGTGAGCCGCTTCTGCATCCGGGCTGTGAGTTCATCCGCTCGCTGACGTGCGAGTCCGGAGTTCAGCTTGGCGTTGACCTTGCCGGCGAGTTCCTGATCCTTGAGCTGGACCGCTCGGTGATCCCAATAGTTGATCTCCTTCGTCAACCGTTCTTGCACGGCGGCTCGCGTCTTGTCGATCAACTCTTCTTTGCGACGGCGAAGCTCATCCAAGTGTTGCGGGACGATATACACCGCCGCGTGTTCTTGAGCCTTGGCTTCCAAGTCCCTTCGTAGCCAGTCCGGCACACTAACCCGACGCGCGAGCGAGGTTTTCGCAGAGAGCATGGCTGCATCCGGGCCTCGCTGGCGCGTCGGGTTAGTGAGGGGTTCAAGAACCTCCAGTTCTTGTTCGGTCGGCGGGCGATAGTCGAGATACGGAGCCGGTCCCGCGTTCTTTGGCTGTCCGGTTTGATCGACTTCCACGAACTGCAACCGCTTGGAAACCACGCGGCGATTGCCGGCTCGATCCGTGCGGGCGTCTTGAATCGAGTGCTCCAGATAAACCAGCGCTCGGACTTGATCGCCGTCGTCCGTATCGTCGATCAGGACCGCTCCGCGTTTCAGCAAGTCACGATAGCGTTCGATGACAAGATCCAGCGTCGCATCCAACAGCGGATGCCCCGAACACACAAACGCCGCCGGTGGCTTGCCAGCGACGTTCCTCAAGTCTTTCTCGAAAGTGATCCGCTCATAGTTCGGCCGAACGGCCGCGTCTCGCCCGATCTGTCGATCGCGGTTGCGAATGACGGCGGGGACGTGCTTGATCTCGTACCGCTTCGCTTCTCGTTCGTGGATTGTGCCGCCGAGCAGCTTGAAGGCTTCAATAAAGAACGACGCGATGAAGTGCGGTTGCAATCGGCGAGCCTCGGCACGTTCCATCTCTTCGCGAATCTGTCGGACTTTGCTGACATCCATCACGTCATGCGCAAGGGCACGGCCTTCAACCAGTTCTCGAAGATGCGACCGGTCGAGAGCCTTATCAACGACCTCGAAGAGCCGAGCTTTCACGTCCGGGCGATCGCCGTAACGGATCGCCTCCAAGAGCAAGTCGCGAAGTGGACGATCATCGAACGTGATCTGGCCGAGCACGTCGAATACTTGCCCGCCCAGCGCGATCCGCTCCTCGTCCAGCTTGTCCAACAGCCGGAGATAAACTTCGCCTTCGCGAGTTTCAGCCGCCACGAGATTCCACAAGTGGCAGACTTCCGTTTGTCCGATACGGTGAATGCGGCCGAACCGCTGCTCCAGCCGGTTCGGATTCCACGGCAGGTCGTAGTTCACCATCAAGTGAGCACGTTGCAGATTGATCCCTTCACCGGCCGCGTCGGTGGCAACCAGAATCTGCACTTCTTTGTCCTGCGTGAAAGCCTCCTGAGCCTTGCGTCGATCCTCGCGTCCCACGCCACCATGAATGACGACGACCGCCTCCGGACGCCCAACCAGCCCGCGAATTTTGTCGGTGAGATAATTCAGCGTGTCGCGATGCTCGGTGAAGATGACCATTTTTCGGCGATGGCCATGTGCGTCGAACATCTCAGAATTGTTTTGCAACAGTCGCGAAAGCTCGTCCCACTTGCGATCCGTGCCGCTCTGCCGGACTCGGAACGCGATGGCTTCAAGCCCCTGCAATTGAGCGATCTCAATGCGCAGCTCGGCGATCGTCCGGGCTGCCGATGCTTGATCGACGACACGCTCTTCAACGTCCTCGATTTCCGATTCGGGAAAATCTTCAAGATCGTCAATATCGTCGTCGGTGTATTGCGGCAGGTCAGCCGTCATGTCGACGCGAACTTCAGCTCCACGCTTGAGCAATTGCTCTTCGCGAAGTCGCTTCTCCAGCCGTTCGCGGCGACGCTTGAGTGATTGGTAAATCGCTTCCGGCGATGACGCCAAACGGCGTTGCAAGATCGTCAGAGCGAACCCAACTGTGCCTTTGCTTCCGCCGTTCTCTAGGCTCTCGGCACGATTAAATTCTTCGCGGACGTATTCCGTGACCTGCTTGTAGAGATCGGCCTCACCGTCCGACAGCGAATAGCTGACGGTGTAAGCGCGACGCTCCGGGAACAGCGGCGTGCCGTCGAACTTGAGCAACTGCTCCTTTACCAATCGTCGCATCAAGTCGGACGAATCGGTGACGTGAACGCCGTCGCGAAACTTGCCTTCAAACCGATCGCCGTCCAGCAACGCCATGAAGAGTTGGAAGTCGGCTTCCTTGCCGTTGTGCGGCGTCGCTGTGAGCAACAAGAAATGCCGCGTCAGCGTCGAAAGCAACTGCCCCAACCGATACCGCTTCGTGTATTTGACCTCGTTGCCGAAGTACGTGGCACTCAGCTTGTGAGCTTCGTCGCAGACAATCAAATCCCAATCGGTCTGCTGAATCTTGGCCTGAGCCTCTTCGTCGCGGCTCAACTTGTCGAGCCGACAGATTGCCAGAGATGCCTCATTGAACCAGTTACCGGTTCGGGAAGACTCCAGTACGTCGTTGGTCATGATCTCGAACGGCAAGTGGAACCGCCGATCAAGTTCGTCCTGCCACTGCTCAACCAAGTTGCCGGGGCAGACGATCAAGCAGCGTTGCAAATCACCACGGGCCTGCAACTCTTTGATGAACAGGCCGGTCATGATCGTCTTGCCCGCACCAGGGTCATCCGCCAACAGAAACCGCAGCGGCTGACGTTGCAGCATCTCGCCGTAAACAGCAGTGATCTGGTGCGGAAGCGGATCGACCAGAGACGAATGCACCGCCAAGAGCGGGTCGAACAGATACGCAAGGCGAATTCGGTTGGCTTCCGACAGCAGACGGAAGAGAGCACCGTCACCATCGAAACTCCACGGGCTTCCGGTTTCGACGATCTCCAGCGTTGGCTCGCGGTCGCGATAAATCAGTTCGTTGCCGAGCCGCCCCGCACTGTCTTTATACGTGGCTTCAATCGCGACCGTCCCGATCCAGCAAACGTCGATGATCGTGACCAGCCCATCGGGAAGAATCCCTTTGACCGCCGCCCCGCGAGTAATCTCTTCAAGTGTCGTCATGCTGTGCTCTCTCAGGTTCAATCTACGGCGATGTTTTTGGAGTCGCAAGCTGGGCGAGCACAGTTGTTTGGAGACCGCTGTCAGTCATGGAATGCCGCCGCTTAGAACAGCCGAAGCTGGCTGGTGCGGCGGGCAGGCGTCTCATCGCGATTGCTCACCACTGAGTGCCGCGATTCTTCCGCGACAGACCAAGCGGTCGCGTCAATGTGGGAAACTTTGATGTTGTCCCGAAACTGCCAGTCCCAAGCCGGCTCAGGATTCGATAGCGGCTTTGCTTGAAGGGAACTTCCAGACCCTCGCTCCAGTATCGCGCCAACGGCAAAGCACTTGGCGGTGGCGGTTGCGATTGTCCTGCAACATTGTCAGCCAACTTGGCCAGACTGAGCCGTTGATCCGATTTCTCGGCAAGCCCGGCCGCCAACGCTTTGTGAGCGAACATGGCTTCGTCATCAGTCAGCCCGTCAAAGACCCGACGCAGTGTCGCACACAAGGCGAAGACATCGGATCGCTGATCGGCGATGCCCAGCCTTTGCACTCTCACTTCGGGAGCAATCCAGTCGTCAGCAGTCAACGACTCGGCTCCGGGCGAAACGGTCATCGTGCCTGAGATACGAGCGAGATCGAATGCCGTGAACACCGGCTGATTGTTCGATCCGACGAGCAGGGTTTGCGGACTAATCTGCCGATGTACGAAACCGACGCCATCACGGTCGCAGGCATGAATTTTCGCGAGTGCTCGCAAGGCGAGAACCGCGAACTGGCGACGCTCGGCAACTTCCCAACGTCGATCACCACAACGCTCTGACACCGAGGGGGCGCAAGGATCAACGAGCGAGAAATACCATAACTCGCCGGGGTAATCGGGTACCTCGTGAAACGAGTCCATCAAGCGTGGCGCGCAAGGGAGTTGCTGGAGTTTCTGCAAGGCGTCGAACTCTCGGCTCGCAATGCGGTCGGCCTTGGTGTCAGTGCTGGCTGAGACGTCGTACAGATGCAGGATGACCTTGTCGCGCGAGCGGACATGCTCGCCGCGATAGATGCGATGGAACCGATCGGCAGGAGGACTCTGCAGTTCCAAATTGCGGACGTTGGCGAAGGGGACAGAGGAGACAGGTCCATTTATTTGACGAGTCCGGTCGATGCTAACGGCGAGCGTCTGATTGACAGCCTGCGAGCCAATCCTAGAATCGCGAGCCGGTGTGCCGCTTGGACGAATCATCGCCGGCATGAATAGTTACCCCCACGGCACGCTCTTGCTCCCACTGGTCTCCCGATTGGTGGGAGTTTTTTTGTTGGTCACTGACCGGAGCCGCTCGTATGACTCGCACACCCGTGATGGCGGACAACCTCCCGCCGCTGTTTGTGGAATTGCTCGGCGACGGTTACGAAGTCTTGCCGTGGGACACGTCCGCCGATTCGGACTCGTTGCGACGAGCGGCCGCGTTCATCACTTACAGCCATCCGCGCGTCGATGGGCCGCTGCTGGATCGCGCTCCGAACGTGAAAGTGGTCAGCAACCACGGCGTCGGCGTCGATCACATCGACGTCGCGGCCGCGGTCGAACGAAACATTCCGGTCGGGAACACACCCGGCTGTTTGGATGGCTCGACCGCCGACATGACGTTCGCGCTGATCCTGGCGACGGCGCGCAATATCGTGATCGGCGATCACTACGCGCGCAGCCCGGAGTTCACCCTCTACGACCCGTCGCTGATGATCGGCAAAGAGGTTCACGGCTCGACGCTGGGCATCGTCGGTCTCGGCCGCATCGGCAAGCAAGTGGCGCGGCGAGCGTGCGCGTTCGACATGCGAGTGCTGTATCACAATCGCCGCCGTGACCCCGCCGCCGAAGCGGAATTCAACGCCGAGTTCCGCACGCTCGATGATCTCTTGGCCGAGAGCGATTTCGTCGCGTTGAATTGTCCGCTGACGGAAGAGACCACGAATCTCATCTCGACACCGCAATTCGAACAGATGCAGCGTTCGGCCGTGCTCATCAACATGTCTCGTGGCGCGGTGGTCGATACCGACGCTTTGTACGTCGCCCTGAGTACCGGCCGCATCGCCGCGGCTGGCATCGACGTCACGCAACCGGAACCGCTGCCGCGCGAGCATCCCCTTTTGAAGCTGCGCAATCTCGTGCTCACACCGCATCTGGGCAGCGCGTCGGATCGGACTCGTCGCTGCATGATCGAGATGTCGATCGAAAACCTCCGCGCCGGACTGGCCGGGCAGCCGCTGCCGTATCGCGTCGGGTAGTCGCGTTGTGGAATGGCATCACGTCAAACCCGCTATGCGCGACAAGCCCTGTGGGGTGCTCTGCGGAATTCACTCCGACTGCGATAGATCGCCGTCACGACGCGAAACCTCGGACGCTCTCTGAGTGTTTGCAGAATCGAGGACCGCGCCTCGCGACCTCAGGGCCAACGCTGAATCGGACACCACGCGCTGTCGAGGAGACGGCCATGCAACACTCTTGGAATTACCTGCTCACACATCTCACTTGGACTTGGCATTCGGTCTCCGGGACAAACTACTTGTGGGCAGCCATCGGACTCTTGGCCACCGGCTGGTTTCTGTCGACACTGCGCCGATCCTGAAAGATCAATGCCATCCACGCGGGCACAGCATGTCGTCGGATCGGGCGACGAATGGCGTCTGAGCTGTCCCCATTTTCCGCCCTTCATTTTTCGCCAGCTCTGTCGAATTCGGTAAAGCGGCTGGCAAAAAATGAAGGGCGACAAATGGAAGCGAGAAGGCGTCTTGCGAACGCCAGGCGGTCTCGAAACACTGTCGGCCCTGCCCATTGGCCTTCCAGAGAGATTGTGATGCGTCTGCTGTCCGCTCGATTCCTGCCGCTTGCCATCGTGTTGATTTTCGTCACGCACGCATCGAGCCTGCACGCCGCTGATGTGTCGTTCGCACGCGATGTCATGGCGGTGCTCTCGAAGGCTGGTTGCAATCTGGGGACGTGTCACGGCAACCAGTTCGGCAAGGGAGGCTTCAAGCTCTCGCTACGTGGCGAAAACCCCGATGCCGATTTCGTCACGCTGACGCACGAGCAAGTCGGTCGCCGAGTCAACACGATCCGTGCCGAGGAGAGCCTGCTGCTGCTCAAGCCGACGATGTCCGTGCCACACGAAGGTGGCCAGCGGTTCGCTGAAGATTCGCCGGAGTACGATTTACTCCGTCGCTGGATCGCCGCCGGCATGCCTTCGACCACACGCAACGAACCAGCCCTGCAATCGCTGGAAGTCACACCGCTCGAACAATTCGTCGTTGAACCGGCGGACTCGGTGCGGTTGCAAGCGATTGCGAAGTTTGCGGACGGAGCGACGCGCGACGTGACTCGATTGGCCTGCTTCGATTCCTCGCAACCGATCGTCAGCATCTCGGTGGATGGCGTAGTGCGACGCGAACGATTCGGCGAAGCCACGGTCGTGGTCAGATACCTCAATCAGCAAGTTCCGGTGCGGCTGGCTTTTTTGCCGGCTCGGCCCGGTTTCGTGGCGCAGGCTCCGCCTCCCGCCAACTTCATCGACGTGCAAGTCTTCGCCAAGCTGCATCTGCTGCGCATGAATCCGTCCGATATCTGCGATGACACGACCTTCCTGCGTCGCGCCAGTTTCGATCTGCTCGGCATCCCGCCGACCGCCATCGAGGCGCGGAACTTCGCGCAAGATCAACGGCTCGACAAGCGGCAGCGGATGATCGACGAGTTGTTGACTCGGCCGGAGTTCGCCGACTTCTGGGCACTCAAATGGGCGGACCTGTTGCGCGTCGAAGAGAAGACGCTCGACCGCAAAGGGGTCGCGACGTTTCACGCCTGGATTCGCGACAGCATCGCCACCAACCAGCCGCTGGACGTTTTCGTCCACGAATTGATCGTCGCGCGCGGCAGCACCTACGAACATCCCCCCGCCAACTTCTATCGCGCGATGCGCGATCCGATCACGCGGGCCGAAACTGTTGCTCAAGTCTTTCTCGGCACGCGCCTGCAATGCGCGAAGTGCCACAACCATCCATTCGACCGTTGGACGCAGACCGATTACTACGGCTGGGCCAATCAATTCGCGCGCGTGAAGTACGAGGTGCTGGAAAACAACCGCCGCGACAAAAACGACTCGCACGAATTCGACGGCGAGCAACTGGTCCTCATCGCTGACACCGGCGCGGTCGAGCATCCTGGAACCGGCAAACCAGTGCCCCCCAGTTTTCTGGAACCGAAAGCCGATGGCCGAAAGCCGAAAGCCGTTCTCTCACCCGATCGACTCCTCGCCGTCGCCGACTGGCTAACCAGTCCCAACAACCGCCGCTTCGCCGAAGCTCAGGTCAACCGCATCTGGTTCCATCTGCTCGGCCGCGGCATCGTCGATCCCATCGACGACTTTCGAGCCACCAATCCGCCGAGCAACCCCGCGCTGCTGGCCGCGCTCACCGATGAGTTCGTCGCGCATCGCTTTGACGTCCAGCACTTGATCCGCACGATCATGGCTTCACGCATCTATCAACTCTCCTCCACACCAAACGACACGAACCGCGACGACGAATCGAACTTCTCGCGTGCCATCATCCGCCGCCTGTCCGCCGAGCAACTGGCCGACTCGTTCAGCCAAGTGCTCGGCGCGAAGCTGGACTTCAACGGGTATCCGGCCGGCACGCGCGCCGCACAATTGGCCGGCGTCCGCGCTTTCCGGCGAAGAGAATCGGGACCGTCCAGCGGCGATCAACTGCTGACCATGTTCGGCAAGCCGCCTCGCTTGCAAGCCTGCGAGTGCGAACGAGCCGACGACCCAACGCTCTCCCAAACTTTCCAGCTCGTCAGCGGCCCCATCCTCAACGAACTGCTGGCCCGCGACGACAACCGCCTCCGCGATTGGCTGAACGCGAAATCCGAACCAGACGCGCTGATCGAGGAGATTTTCTGGACGATCCTCAATCGAGCATCGCTGCCGACCGAGCGCGCCGCCCTCAAAAAGTATCTCGCGAATTCCGACAAACACCGGGCCAACCTGGAAGACGTCGTCTGGAGTCTATTATCGTCCCCCGAATTCGTGCTGCGGCATTGAGACTCGTAGATCGGACGCCTACGTCCGATCAAACCGCCCGGACGTAGGCGTCCGGGCTACTAGGACCAACCTCTGATGAGTGCCATGCGATTGCGACGGCTGCAAGCCGATTTCGAGAAGCTCAGCGACTATGTGCGCCGGCATCCGCGGCTGAAGATCATTCAATCTGACGGCGAGCCGCCGGAGCGATATCAACTCGAATACCGCATCCGCAGCTTGCGGCAGGTCAATGACGAACTGATCCATGCCAAAAGCCATCTGGTCGAGATCGTGTTGCCGCGCAACTACCCGCGCGTGCCGCCGCAGTGCCGCATGTTGTCGCCGGTGTTTCATCCGAACATCGCGCCGCACGCGATCTGCGTCGGCGATCACTGGAGCGCCGGTGAGCCGCTCGCGTCGCTTGTCGCCCGCATCGGCGAGATGCTGGCCTATCAAAGCTACAACGTGAAAAGCCCGCTCAACGGCGAGGCGGCCCGCTGGGTCGAACAGCATCTCGATGAGTTGCCGCTCGATCCCGTCAGCTTGTTGGTCGAAGAATCCGAAACGCCTCCGGCGGCTCCCGTTGTCGAAACCCCTCCACCGGTTGAATCACCTGCTGCGGAGGTTGCTGCACCCGTTCGCCGGCAAGTGCGACCAGCACCGCTCCCCGATTGGCCACCCGCGCAACGGGCCGCCACACCGCGCGTTGCTCGCGAGATCGAAGTGGTGGAGGTCGTCGTCGAACCGAAAGTCGTCAACGTGAGTTGCCCCGGCTGCGAGACTTCGTACCGCATCACACTTCGCGCGGGACTTCGCCGAGCACGCTGCAAGAACTGTCAAACCGTCTTCGATTTACCGATCGACTCGTAGGATGAATGTCTCGTAGCCGCGTTTCGCCAGAACGCGGGCGTTTGACCTGTCACCCGCGTTCTGGCGAAACGCGGCTACCC
>CAMDDX010000272.1 GCA_945893075.1 Planctomyces sp. SH-PL62
GGTCCCAAAGGCTTCGGCCAGTTTGAGCGGATCACCTGGGACGCCGCGTTGGACGAGATCGCCACACGCTTCCGAGCGATCGCCGACGGACCACACGGGCCGCAGGCCATCCTGCCGTACAGCTACTGCGGCACGATGGGAAAGATTCAAAGTGAGGGACTCGACCGCCGCTTCTTTCATCGGCTGGGAGCCTCGCTGCTGGACCGCACGATCTGCGCGACCGCCGGCGGTGCCGGCTACACGATGACGATCGGCAGCAAGCAAGGGACCGATCCCGAAGCGTTCAGCCAGTCGCAATACATCATCAATTGGGGCTCGAACACGGCCGTCACCAACATGCACCTGTGGGTGCGGATGGTCGAGGCTCGTAAGCGGAACGGCGCGAAGATCGTGACCATCGACCCGTATCGCTCAGTGACAGCCGCGCGCAGTGACTGGCATCTCGCACCGCGACCGGGGACCGATGCGGCGTTGGCTCTCGGCCTGATGCACGTCCTCTTTCGAGATGGCCTCGCCGATGAAGCGTACCTGCGAGACTTCTGCCTCGGCAGCGATGAACTGCGAGCGCGAGTCTTGTCCGACTATGGACCGCAGCAAGTTGCTGAGGTCACCGGCCTCGACATTGCCGACATCGAGCGGCTGGCTCACGAGTACGCAACGGCCGGCTCGTGGCCGACGCTGCCAGCGTCGGAACGAGATCGGCAACAAACGACCGATGCTGGCAGCATCGGCCACGGCCCCGCCAGCGTCATCCGCATCAACTATGGATTGCAGCGGCACGCTGGAGGCGGCATGGCCGTGCGGACGATCGCTTGTCTGCCGGCGGTCATCGGAGCTTGGCGGCATCCGTCCGGCGGAATTCTGCTTTCGACGAGCGGCACGTTCGCGTTCAACCTCGCGGCCGTGCAGCGCTCCGATCTGATTCCGCCCGGAACACGCACGGTCAACATGACGCAGCTTGCCGAAGCGTTGCACGGAGAACTGACCGGCCCACCGGTGCGAGCATTGTACGTCTACAACAGCAATCCGGCCGCGATCGCGCCGGATCAACAACGAGTGCTGGCCGGGTTGCGACGCGAGGATCTCTTCACCGTCGTCCACGATCAGTTCCCGACCGACACCGTCGATTACGCCGACATCGTCTTGCCGGCGACCACTCAGCTTGAGCACTTCGATCTGCATGGCGCCTATGGTCATCAATACGTGCAAGTGAATGTCCCCGCGATCGCGCCGCTCGGCGAAGCCCGTTGCAATACGGACGTCTTTCGGAGCCTCGCGCGGCGGCTGGGCTTTGAGCCGGAGTTGTTCGACGGGACCGACGAACAATTCGCTCGCGAGTTGCTGTGGGAAAAGGGGCCGCTCGAAAACGTGCCGGCGGCGATGCGCGGGATCACGCTCGATCGACTGAAGCACGAAGGCGCGATCAAGCTGAACGGCCACGACTCGCCGACTTTGACGGCACCGTTCGCCAACGGCGGTTTCGCGACCCCCAGCGGCAAGTGCGAACTTCGCTGTGAGCGGCTGGCACAACTCGGTCACGATCCGCTGCCGACGTTTATCCCTCCCGCCGAATCACCCGCCTCCGCGCCCGAATTGGCGAAGCGATTCCCGTTGCAATTGTTGTCGCCGCCGTCACCGCACTTCTTGAATTCGACGTTTGTCGAAGTCGATTCGCTGCGCCGTTCGGCGATCGAACCGCAATTGGAAATCAGCGCCGCCGACGCGAGTGCTCGCGGTGTTCAACACGGAGACCTCGTCAATATCTTCAACGACCGCGGCTCGTTCACTGCGCGAGCACTCGTCGGCGACAACGTCCGTCCCGGAGTCGTTGTCGCGCCGAGCATCTGGTGGAACAAGCACAGCCTCGGCAACCGCAACTGCAACTCGACTACGCCGACTCGGCTGACTGACCTCGGCGGTGGAGCAACGTTCTTCGATAATCTGGTACAGGTTGAACGAGCTAAGTAGCCGTCACACGGAGCGCGACAGGTACGTTAGACATCAAACAAGCGACGTTCGCAAACCCCGCCGAGCTTGCCTCATTGGTCTCTACACAACTTCGAACCGCAGCCGATGGGACGCTCTTTCAGCAAAAACATCGTCCCCTGCCCGATTCGCTGCCTCTCTTCATTCGCTGTCAATGACTTGTCGTCGGATCCGCATTCAGGGCCACTGCTCAGTTTTAAGGACTGGTTTAAGGACTGGTTTTGACAGCGAATGAAGAGAGGCAGCGAATCGGGAAAAGACGACTCCTGCACAAGCAGGACATCGATAGATTGAGACTCAAAACGGCACGGGCAGCAGCAGCGTGTGATGCTCGAACAGGACGCGGCGACCGTGTTCGCTGATGGCTGGCGTGCCGAACAGAATGAAGACGTAGATCGCCAGCAAGATGCCCAGCACGATCTTGCACAGCCAGCGCCACGGCCACCACGCTCGCTCGGTGCAGCGCATCGAGCGGCCATAGGCCCAGCCGAGCGCGACCTTCGTTGGAAAGATCGAGACCACGAAGATGATCGTGATGAACCACATGGCGTCTTGCGGTGGTGACACGGCTTTGAACAAGTACAGCGGCAACGCCAGCAAGTACGTCAGCACAATCGCGAACAGCCACGCGAACGGCGCGCGGCGAAACAACTCGCGAGCTTGACCGAGTTCGCCGAACGCCATGACGCGATTCTCGGCCGCGAACCGAGCTTGCAGCAGCGGTGCCCACATCAGCGTCAGCCACAACCCGACGCCGCCGATCAACATCACCAGCACTTGCGCCGGCTTATCGGGATCGTGCATCGAGCCGTACAGCGCGGACGGAATGAACAGCCACGCCGCCGTCCCCAGATAGCCGCGCCAGCCGGCGTAATAATACGGCCGAGCATTCAGACCGGAGAGGAATTGGCCAATCGCCGTCGAGGCTCGGACCCAGTAGTCCTGATCGCGCCAGCGAGCCAACAACCAGCGCACGTTTTTGATGGGCCGGAAGAAGCACGACAATGCTCCGCCACGGGCCAGAGCCAAACAAAGATGCGCGGCCATCAACCACTTCGCGGCGAACAAACCGAACTTCCAGCCACCGGCTCCACCCGGATCAATCAACTGAGCGTCAGTCGCGGCTCCGGCCAAGAGACGCAGCGGCAACACACACAGCCAAACGCCAAGCACAATCGAACCGAATCGCGGCGCGAGTCCCAACAAGGGAAACGACGCTCGAATCTTACCGGACCGAGCGACGCGGCCTTCGACATCGAGCAGATAACCCAGCACCCAAAAGTTGACGAGTGGCACAGCGGCCGCGATCGCCAGCAGCAACGTCAGGCTCGCGAGTCCGAACAACGTGCGCACGATCCACAACGCACACAGAATCGGATGTCGCCACGGCACGGGAAACGGCGGCAAGCGGTCGGCGACGAGTTCTTCTTCGAGGACTGGCAGTGCAGATTCTGAAGCGAACTCGCTGACAGAATTATCGACTTCGAGGACCGCCAACTCTGGAGGCTGTGAGGCCCATCCAGGGAGCGGTTTGAGTGCCACGGGCTGCGTGCTTGGCTCATCGGCGACGAGTGTCGGCAAGTCGTCGTTCGCCGGTGGAGAGAAGGCTCGACGCTCCGAAGGTAGCGGCGGTCGAACGCTCGGTTTGGTCGGTCCTAGACTGGTCACGGCTGCATCCAAAGTAGGTTGGGATTCCATCCCGACCGGTCGGGAAAGAGTCCCAACCTACAATTGCCGACATACCTCGACGGCCTCACTGTGGTTTCGCGATGATCCCTGAAACGCCACAGGGCGTCGAGTGGTATGTGGATCATTCGTGGGGCACGTTTTCAACGTGCCCGGCTGGTTGGCACGTTGAAAACGTGCCCCAAGTGAGGCTTCTCATGCGATGGAAATTGTTACTTCCCGGCATCGTATTGCTGGCCGTCATTTGGCTGGTGAGTTTCGTCACCGATCAGCCGCTCAAAGGGATCGCGACCGAAGAGTCGGCTCGTCCGACCGCGGATCTCGACGAGTCCATTCCGAAGGTGAACTCGTTCTTCGCGAAACGCTGGGCCGGCGAAAACCTCCAGCCGGTGAAGCAGGCGGACGAATTGGCCGTACTGCGGCGGATCACGCTCGCACTGATGGGGACGGTCCCGTCGCTGGAAGAGATTCGAGCATTCGAGCAGGACAGCGGGCCGGATCGTTTGCAGCGTTGGACCGCGCGGTTCTTGCATGACCGACGCTACGCCGAATACTTCGCGGAACGATTGGCTCGCGGTTTCGTCGGCGTTGAAGGGGGACAGTTCATCGTCTATCGCCGCGACCGGTTCTTGAATTGGCTCAGCGGACAGCTTGAAGCGAATCGCCCGTATCCGGAACTGGTCCGCGAGATGATCGCCGGCAACGGCTTGTGGACCGACGAGCCGGAAGTCAATTTCGTGATGGCGGGCTACGACGACGGTGAGGGCTTCAACAAAAACAAACTAGCTGGCCGCGCGGTGCGAGCGTTTCTCGGCCAGCGGATCGACTGTGCTCAGTGCCACGATCATCCGTTCGATCATTGGAAGCAAAATGAGTTCGCGGGCCTCGCCGCGCACTTCGGACAACTCAAACTCAGCCCGGTGGGAGTGCGTGAGGATCGCGATTTGAAGTTCGAGGTCGAAGACCGCCACACGCTCGAAAAGAAAGTCGTCGAGCCAGCCGTTCCGTTCGGCGACCAATGGGAGCCGACCAAAGGGACTCGCCGCGAACGACTCGCCGCATGGGTCACGCACCCGGAAAATCGCCGGCTCGAACGGGCGATCGTGAACCGAGTTTGGGGACTGCTGTTCGGTCGGTCGTGGATTGAGCCCGTCGATGACCTCCCCGATCCGCCGGGAGAACAGGTCGCCGGCCCAAACATTGAGGGAGCCAAACACCCCAAGTCCCTGAAAGCCGGCGAACGCGACTTGCTCGATCTGTTAGGAGCCGACTTCCGCGAGCATGGTTATGACCTGCGCCGCTTGATCGAAGTCATCGTCGCGTCGAAACCGTTTCTCTTGGAATCCAAGTCCGACAGCGATGACGTCCCGCGACTCGACCGGATGAAAGAGCACTTCGCGATCTTCCCGCTGACTCGGCTGCGGCCGGAGCAAGTCATCGGCGCGTTGTATCAAGCGTCGTCGCTGACCACGGTCGATCAGAACTCGCACCTGATCTCGCGGTTCATCAAGCTGACGCGGTCGAATGACTTCGTCAAAGAGTACGGCGACCTCGGCGAGAACGAACTCGAAGATCGAGCCGGCACGATCCCGCAAGCGTTGCTCCGCATGAACGGCAACTTGACCAAAGAGACCATCGACGCGACACCGTTCACCGCCAGCGGCCGCATTTCCCAAATGGCTCCCAACGACGAGAAGTTTCTGGAGTTGTGCTACCTCGTCTGCCTGACGCGCCGCCCGGCCGCTGAGGAGGCCGACTACTTCCTACCGCTGTTGAAACAAGTCCGTCCCAAACGCCGAGGTCAAGCAGTCGAAGATTTGTATTGGACCTTGTTCAACTCGCCGGAGTTTGCGTGGAATCACTGACGCAATCGTAGCCGCGTTCGCCAGAACGCGGGGCGTCAGACCTTCTCCCGCACTCTGGCGAGTGCGGCTACGGTGCCAAAGAGGCTGCCATGAATCTTTCTCGTCGTGATCTTCTCAAGGCCGCGTTCGCGTCCGGTGTGTCGTTCGCTCTGCCCGGTCTCGACCTGCGAGCGGCCAATCAACGCGGCAACGAGCGTCAGAAATCCCTGATTGTGATTTGGCTCGGTGGCGGCGCGAGCCAATTGGAGACGTGGGATCCGCATCCCGCCACAAAGATCGGCGGGCCGACGAAGTCGATCAAGACCAAGCTGCCCGGCCTCGAAATCGCCGATTTGTACCCGCGCGTCGCCGAACAGATTCACGAACTGAACGTCATTCGTTCGCTGGTCTCGAAGGAAGGGGACCACGAACGCGGGACGTACTTGCTGAAGACGGGATATCGTCCCGACCCGACGCTGATTCATCCGTCGCTGGGAGCGATCGCCAGTCACGAGTTGCCGAACGACCAAGTCGAAATTCCCGCGCACATTTCGTTGCTCGGAGGCCAGTATCCAGCTCGCGGCGGATTCCTCGGCGAGATGTTCGACGCCTTCAAGATCTACGATCCAAGCAACGGCATTCGCAACTTGAAGGCGCGCGTGGGTGACGATCGTCAGCAGCAGCGGCTCAAAGCGTTGGAGGTTGTCTCGAAGTCCTTTCAAGCCGGCCGGCGCGTGCAAGTCGAAAACACTCTGCACCAACTGACCGTCGAACGTGCGTTGCGGATGATGACCTCCGAGCAGCTCAAAGCCTTCGAGATCGACCAGGAGCCGCAAGCGATCCGCGACGCCTACAGCGACACGCAATTCGGTCACGGTTGTTTGGCGGCCCGGCGACTTGTCGAAACCGGCGTCCGTGCGGTTGAGGTTACGCTACAAGGTTGGGACACGCACGCCAATAACTTCACCGGACATGAGACGCAAGCGAAACAACTCGACCCCGCACTGGCGGCGCTGATTCACGACCTCAAACAGCGTGACTTGCTGGCATCGACGGTCGTGCTGTGCATCGGCGAGTTCGGTCGTACCCCGAAGATCAATCCGCTCGAAGGCCGCGACCACTGGCCGAAGGGTTTTTCGTGTCTCGTCGGCGGCGGCGGATTGCGTTCCGGCCTGGTGATCGGCGAGACCGACACAGAACCTCAAACCGAACAAGACGCGAACAAGTCCACCACGTTGCCGCACGATCCGATCGAGGTGCCCGATCTATTCGCGACGATCTTGCGGCAACTCGGCGTCGAGTTCGACAAAGAGGTTCTGACGCCGATCGGCCGACCGATGAAGTTCAGCTCCGGCAAGCCCATCGAGCGGTTGATGGCGTAGTCGCAGGGGTCAGGTCTTCAAATTTCATTTTTGGCCTCGCGAATGACGCTCGGCGTGGACTGGAATGGCGACGTGGCATTGGAATCAGGGGTGGATCGCGGTGCCAAAAATGAAATTTGAAGACCTGACCCCGGATCGTTCGCGACGATGCGCCGCTCGCGGCAGTTCGCCCGCCACGTCGAGCAACGTCGTCGAATCCATCCGATCGAGGGCGTCATGCTCGGCAGCCGCCAAGGCCAAATGGCATAGGCGGACGATCTCACGTGGTACTCCGCCGCTCAAGTCGAACAACGTCACCAGCGCGTCACGCCGGAAGATCTCGTGATGACCTCCGGAGTTGTCGAGCATCTCGCGGATGAAGAACTCCGTCTCGCGCTGGCTCAAGCATGGCAACTCGATTCGCAACTCCGACTGCTCGGAAAGTTCTCCCAACGAGCATTCCTCAAACCCTTCGCGAGCCGCCGCCAGGATCGTCAGACCACCGTCGTTCGTGACGTCGAGGTGCAGCAATCGCCCGATCAGGCTGAGGCAATCCGTTTCCGCTCGTTCCAGGTGATCGAACAACAATACGCTCGGCAACCGGGCCGAGTGCAGCGCGTGCCAGTGGTCGCAGACCGATCGCCACAGTGCCGCGTGGGACCATCGCTCGGTCGGCCCCAGCCGCAACGCGAGCGCCAATTGCCAGAGCAGGTCATGCGAGTCGATCCCAAACAGATCAATCGTGGCGACTTCGCGGCCGAGCCGTTTCGCCTCGCGAGCCGCGGCTCGCAAGACGAATGATTTCCCGGTCCCGGCCGGGCCAAGCAGGAGTCCAAAACGGCGACGCTGCCCGACCAGGTATTCCAACCGAGCCAACGCCTCTTCGTGCGGTGGAGTCACGATCAACCCGCCCTGTCCGAGCGGGCCTTGCAACGCGAGGTCATTCCGTCCCCAATACAGTCCGTGCATCGACGTGCTCCCGTAGCGACAGGCGGCTCGCCTGTCCCTCGACAAAACACAGGCGAGCCGCCTGTGCTACGATCCCAAGTCCGTATTCGGCAGAGGCTCCGGCATCCCATGACCCGCCCACAATCCGCACGACCAGAATCGCCGGTCGAACGCTTCTTCCTTCCGCAACCGTTACAGCTTGCCACGATTGAGCAGGCCACAGTCGAACTGGATGGCTCCGAGGCTCATCACTTGTTGCACGTCCTGCGTGCGAAAGTCGGCGACCGCGTCGGATTGTTCAACGGCCAAGGAGACGAAGCGGTCGCGGAACTGATCAACCACCGCAAACGCTCCGCCGAATTGCGGATTCTCGACTGCTGGACGACGCCGGCCGAATCTGGCGAACTCATCCTCGCGACCGCACTGCCGAAAGGTGACCGCGCCCGCTGGCTGGTCGAGAAAGCGACGGAACTCGGAGTGACGCGAGTCATCCCGTTGCGTACGGCGCGCAGTGTCGTCGAACCGGGTGAGGGGAAGATGGACAAGCTCCTGCAAGCCGCCATTGCCGCGTGCAAGCAGTGTGGCCGCTCACGTCGGCCACGCCTCGATCCACTGACGACGCTGAACGACACCCTTCGCGAATTCTCAGCCTCGTTGCCGACACGGATTCTCTTACTGGCTAATCCGCGCGCGGAACGAAATGTTGGCCAACTGTTCGAGTCGCTCGGCGATGTCCCGCAAACAACGATCGCGCTGATCGGCCCGGAGGGTGGCTTCACTGCGGAAGAGCACTCCGCAGCCATCGCCGCCGGTGCGATGGCAGTTCGGCTAGGCTCACACATCTTGCGAATCGAAACGGCTGCTCTGGCGATCAGCGCGGCGTGGCAACTTCGCAGCTCAACCAAGAAACCAACTGATGCGGTTTGAACAGAAGGTCGCAAAGGACGCGAAGGAATGAAGAAGCTCAGAAGTCACTGGAGGCAGAAGCCCTGCATTTCAAAAATGTCGGGCTCCTTGAATGGCTCATCACTGTTTGACTTCTTCGGCCTTCGCGTCCTTTGCGACCTTCTGTTCAAAATCTTTTTCCGACCGACTTCCCACTGTTGTGAGCGTACGAAAAAACCCCGCGGTGTGTCTCACGCACCGCGGGGTTCGTATTTGCTGGTTGAGGTCTCTCAGTCTCACCTAAGGAACGCCAGCGCAGCTTCCATCATTCAAATAAAGGAGTGCCGTTCGCAATCGCTTAGGCACTCCGCGAGCCTGGCGACGACGTCTCCACCGCTCTCACACGGGGAGACGCACAACGGGGGACAATCTCGTTGCGTCAGCGCTCGATTCATTCTCGCCGCAGACAGCGGGGGTCCAAAACCGGAGAGAGAGGTTTCGCGATCTGTCGATCGGCTTGCGATCGAAGGTCTCGAAATGTTTTGGAACACCGCCCGTCTGCGAAGCGAATCACATCGCCGACAGATCGCAGAGTTCATGCCGAAACAATTCGTTGCCGAACCGCCACACTCGTCGAGTCCCTGTCGCCAAACGGAAACGGCTCGACACAAACGTCACGGAATCTCGGCTCGGCAAGGACTTCCTGCAGGTGGTCCGGCATCTTTCCGAAAGCACCAATCAGCGCACGGTCGAGTAGCCCAGTGAGACACCTCCGCGATGACGCGCAAAGCCGGTTTGACAATTCGTTGTGGATTCGCGTTGCAGATTCCAAACGATTCGGACCAGGTTCAACCCTGCTCGCCGCGTCGCGCTAAGAGATTGAAACACTCTGCGGGACTGGCGGCGCAGCGGGGGCCGAGGTCGTGAAGTGATACAGGAAAATCCCCGCCGCGATCGCGACATTCAGCGAGTCGGCCTCACGCATCGGGATCGTCAACCGCCGATCGCAGAGGTCCAGCCATTCGGAACCGAGTCCATTCGCTTCGTTGCCAAACAACAACGCGAGCCGTGCCGGCCGGCCCGCGAGGGCGAGCGGTTCCGCAGTTTTTGTAGCCCGGACGCCTACGTCCGGGAGTCCGGACGTAGGCGTCCGGACGACTTCGCCGCCATCCGTCGGATCGGAGTTCTCAACGACCGTCGCTGCGAGCTGCACTTGCCATTCGGACTTCAATCGTTGCAGGTCCGCGTTCAAGTCGCGGCTGCTCACGATGGGCAGCGTGAGTGCGTTGCCCATCGAGACTCGCAACACACGCCGCGAGAACGGATCGGCACACGCCGGCCCCAGCAGCATCGCGTCGATGCCGAACGCGGCACCGAGTCGAATCAGCGTGCCGATGTTTTCGGGATCGTTGACGTCGGGGCAGACGACGAACGTCATCCGCTCGCCGCCGCGAGCCATGATGTCATCGAGGCTCGGACTCGGCCGGCGCAGCGCACACGCCATCGCCCCACAGTGGAAGTTGTAGCCGACCAATTCCGCGGCCAGCGTCTGCGGCATCACGAAGGCCGGCACGTCCGGTCGCAGCCAGGGTGAGAATTCCTCGACGCGGCCTTCGGTGAGCAACAACGATTCGACGACGTAATCACTGCGCAGCAAGCGTTTGACCAGCCGCGCTCCCTCCGCGATGAAGCATCCCGCCCAGCGTGAATGGCGTGTGGCTTTGACATCGCGAAAGACGGTCAGACGCGGGTCATCGAGAGATTGAATCGGGAGGAGAGGCATGTGTGACGATCCGGGAGCAATTCGACACGGCTGGCTAGTTTCTCAATCGTAGCTTCTCAATCGTAGGGTGGGTCGAGTCATCGAGACCCACCAAATCAATCGTGGGTCGTGGTGGGTCTCGATGACTCGACCAACCCTACATT
>CAMDDX010000273.1 GCA_945893075.1 Planctomyces sp. SH-PL62
CGGAGAACCGGATTCGTTGAGGCAGCCGGCAAAGTTTGACGCCAGAGAGATTGCGCGACCGTCAGAGTCGGGTGAGCGTTGCTGCCAAACGACTCAATGGGTTCTGTCTTCGCCACCGTCGTTCTTGCGGTTCAGCCGCAAAGCGGCGCGACTCGAAAGCCCAGGGCGATAGCCCTGGGGACAAGTGACGAAATGATTCTGAGAAGGCCCAACGGGCCGTAACGCGGTCACGGCCCGTTGGGCCTTACGGTCGTCGGGTGTGACCGTTTCCCAGGGCTATCGCCCTGGGCTTTCGAGTGTCGCACCGTTGGTGCGAAGACTCCGGGGTCGGGCGTTCAAATTTCAAAATTGCCACGGCAATTTTGAATTTTGAACGCCCGACCCCGAATCGTTCACCGCGCGATCGGCTGCACGCGATGCAGCCAGACCTGCGGGGCCGTCGCGAGTTGCTGCTCGACCAGAAACGCAAGCTGCCGCGCGGCGACCGTTTCCGCAACGGCTTCGTCCATCGCGATCGCGTTGCTGACAACCAACTGCGCGGCCGAGCCGTGGTGCGGGGCCGTCGCCAACAGTTGTTCCGCCGTGCTGACGGTGGCTCCAAAGTAATCGAGGTGCTCGTTGAGCGTGGCCACCATCGCTGGGCCGCGATGAATCGCGATGCTCAGGTCCGACTCATTCAGTTCGCGCATCGCCAAACCCGCGCGAATGGCACCGAGCGGTTCGGTGAAGACCGCCTCGATCCCTTCGGTCAGCGTCTTGATCAGCGAGCCACCTTCACGCTGCACGATTTGATTGAGCTTCTGAAAGTGCTCGTGAACTCGCTCGAAGGCCCGCGCGTCTCCCAGTTCAAAGTACAACTGCTGAGCGTGGTCGAGCCGAGTCAACAACAGCGTGATCTGCTCGACGCGAATGAGCTGATTGCCGGAGAGGCATTCGCCCGGAAACAACTCGCGGAACAGCGGCGTCGCGGCGGCGCGAGCGGCGGTCAACGCATCGGCGCGACTGGCAACACGCTCCAGCCGCGCGACCAGTTCGTGCCCTTGATCGTTGGTCAGCACGAAGAACTGCGTCCCGGCTTGCACGGTGCGCGGCGTGTCGGCGGTCGGGCCGCGCGACAGATCCAGTTCCCAGCGTGAGACTCCCGATCCGGCCAGCACGCGGAATTCGGCGACGTACGACAATTGCGGTCCACGCAGGCGATACAGACCTTCGCCCAGATTGAGATCGCAAGTGAACTTCTCGCCGGGCTTGAGCCGGACCTGCGCCACCACATGCGGCGAATGCGCCGGGCCTCCGACACAGTAAATGCCGGTCTCGCAGTCCTTGATATCGGAGGCGATCCGAAACACGAGTTCGATCGAGTTGGCGAAGTCGAGTTCAAAGTTCGATTGGCAGGCTTGGCAGTTGCCGTGCTCCTTGAGCAGCTTCAAGGAATCCTGAGTCTGCGACGGGATGCGGCACAGCGGGCAGATGATGTCCCACACCAACGAGAGCAATCCCTCGCGTGCTCCGTGCAAACAGGCGGCGATCATCTGCCGTTCATCAACCGACAACCGTTGCGCGAGCGCGATCGGCCGGATGCGCGCGAGTTGCTGAACCGGAGCGGTCGACAGGTAATCGCCGAAGCGTTCCACCACGAACGGCTCGACCCCCAATTCGATCAGACGCTGGAGCCGTGCGTCCAAGATCCGTTGCTTGTCAGCCGGCAGAGCCGGCACGTCCTCGAACGGATCGCCGAGCGATCCCAGTTCTCCCGAAAGCGCCGCGTCGATGCGGTGATAAACCTGTTCGAGCGACCGGCGGCTCTTCACTCCGATTTCGATTTTGGCGGCGGCTCGGCCAATGAAATTGGCGGGGACCATCTGAATGCGATGCGACAGCGTCGTGCCGCCGTCGGATCGCGGCGTCAGTTCGACAACGCTTGTGAACCATTTGATCGGCCCCTCGTGGTATTCGCGCAGCACGCCCATGCGGCGGCCCTCGATCCACTCGAAGGGATGCTCCTGCCAACCGATCGTCATGCCCAGTTTGCGGAATTGGCCGAAGCGCTGACTGCCTCCCTGTGCGTTGGCCGTGGTGGTGTAATCCACGGTCGGCAAGCCGATGGCTCGATTCAGACGCTCGGTGTTCGAGACGTGCGGCCAGAGTTTGTCCGGCGAGTTTCGGAGTTCCCAGACGAAGTCGAACGACATGATGTCCCGCGCGTCGGCGGGGGGCACAGCCGGATGCGCCAGGATGCTGGTCGGCTCGCCGCGCTGCAGCCGTTCGAGTTCGTCCAGCAACTCGCCGGCATGTTGAAAGCGGGCCTCGGGCTTTTTCGCGAGGCACTTGGCCACGATTTGCTCGACCGCTTCCGACAGCTCCGCGACGATCGTCCTGACGAGCGGGGCCGGCTCGCTGATCTGCTTGTGGATGATCCCCATCACGGTGTTCGCCTCGAAAGGCGCGCGTCCCGCCAACAGTTGAAACAACGTGGCTCCCAGCGAATAGACGTCGGAGCGAGCATCGACGATCGCTGTTCCGGAACACTGCTCCGGAGACATGTAGCGCGGAGTTCCCAACAGTGCCCCAGCACCCGTGACTTGCTGCGCCTCCGACTCCTGAATCTCTCGCGCCAGTCCAAAGTCGGTCAGCTTCACACGCGGAGGCGCATGCTCGTCGTCCGGATTGGCGACCAGCAGCATGTTGTCCGGCTTCAAATCGCGATGCACGACGCCGCGCGTGTGAGCTTCACGCAGCGCCCGCGCGACATCGGCCACCATCGCAACCGCGTCACGTTCCGACAGCCGGCCGCGCGACTTCAGGCAGGCACCGACGTCCTGACCCTCCACGAACTCCATGACGATGTATTGCAGGCCGTCCTCGGCATTGAGCTCCAACAAGTTGGCGATGTAGGGGCTTTCGACTTCGGCCAGCATCCGCGCCTCGCGATGAAATCGCTTCAACGCGATGTCGTTCTGGGCGAGTTCCGACCGCAGCACTTTGATTGCGACCATCTTTCCATCAAGCGGATCTTCGGCTTTCCAAACCGCTCCCATGCCTCCTTCGCCGAGCTTCTTCAACAACTTGAAGCGTCCCAGTTGCTGCCGATCCAACAGCGGATCAAGGCCGGGCAATGGCCGCGAGTGCCCTCCCTTGGACCGCACGAACAACTCCGAACTGCCCGCGACACGAGAGGGTGAGAGACTGGCAAAGTCCTGTGCCTCACTCCCGTTGGAATCCGCCACCTCTTCCGCCGACATGATTCTCGTGCCGACCGCCGGTGGTTCTTCCGAGCCGCCAACGGGCGGTTCTTCTGGCATCGGAGCGGACACAATCAAGGTGCCCCCGCCAACCGCCGTGTCGGCGACGAGCCAATTGTGCAATCGTGCTGACACGTCGTCGGCTTTGGGACGATCCAGTGGGTCCGTCGCACGCATGTCGTCACGCAGCGCAGCTTGCTCCGCCGGAACATCGCTGCCAGTGAGCCAGAACCAAAAGTCACCTAACTGCCGGACATCCTCCGCAAAATCATCGCGGCTGGAGGGCGGCGTTGTGGCAAAGCAGATTTGGCAAGCGAGTGGTTCTCCCAAAACGGACTCGGCGATGTTGACGTGCTCCGGCGCGATGGACCCATGCGCGAGGCCGACGCGATGCGCCGCGACCAACGCCGTGGCCACCTGGCTCACGATCGTCAGAGCACGATTCGAAGTGAGCGGCAAGTCGGTCCCCAACTCGTCTCGCAACGTGCGGCCAGAAACTTCCGGCAGCACGACAAACGGAGATGCCACAGTCGAGTCGTAAGCCAAGACCGCTCGCACGCACGGTTCCTGCACCATCTGCGTCAGCTTCACACGGCGATGGCAACGCCGCGCGCGATCCGCATCGTTGGTCTTAAAGATCTGGATTTCCACCGGCTGAGCGGAATCCCTGCGAACGGCACGATACCGAACGGCGTCAGGCGTCGCGGCGATTTGTTCCACAAGGCGATACTGGTCGAGTGAGCCGGGCATAGACGACAAGGTAAGGTCGCACGCCCGTTTCGGCTAATCAGCAACTGGATATGGTGAGAGCTTGTTTTTCCAATTCATCTGCCTGACAGTCGTCTTCCTGACTTTTGCCGGATGAGGAGGCCAATGATGGGAAGAGTCTCGCGAGATGTGATCGCCCGCCTGACCCGATGGTGTGTGTTGCTGGCGAGTGTGATCGGGTTCGCCACCAAGCTTGGAGCTGACGAGGCCGGTCATTGGTCATTTCAGCCGCTGCGTGGCGACGCTCCTCCGCGAGTGAGTGACGCGACTTGGCCACGAACGGACATCGACCGATTCATTCTTGCGAAGCTGGAAGAGAAGAAACTGACGCCCGCTCGCGATGCCGAGCGAGCGACGCTGATTCGGCGCGTGACGTTCGACCTCATTGGTTTGCCGGCAAGCCCCGCAGAGATCGAGGCGTTCTGTACGGACTCGGCCAGTGATGACGCGGCGCTGGCGAAGGTCGTCGACCGGTTACTTCAGTCTCCTCGATTTGGCGAACGGTGGGGCCGGCATTGGTTGGATGTCGTGCGCTACGCGGACAGCGTCGGCAAGAGTTGGAACGCACCGTTCACGTATGCGTGGCGGTATCGCGATTACGTCATCGACTCATTCAATCAGGACAAGCCGTTCGACCGGTTCGTCACCGAACAACTCGCGGGCGACTTGCTCCCGGTGCGGTCGATTGCCGAAGAGCGCGAGCAGCGGATCGCGACCGGCTTTCTCGCGCTGGGGTCGATCAGCCTGCAAGAAGGCTCGCGCGAGCAGTCGATCATGGATCGCATCGACGACCAGATTGACGTGACGACCCGCGCGTTCTTGGGGCTGACGGTGAATTGTGCTCGCTGCCACGATCACAAGCTCGATCCGATCACGATGCGCGACTACTACGCCCTGGCCGGCATCTTCTCCAGCACTCGCTTGTGGACAGGGCAGGGGACTCACACCCGCGAATTCGGCAGCATGGACTACGTGGACGGCGGCCTGCTGCTGCGTTTGCCCGACGCCACAAGCGGCAACGTCAGCGAACTGGTGGCTGGCGTGCATTCCATGTCCGATTTCCAAGACGAGTGGCGACAAGGCCGGCGCGACATCCGCTACACCACCGACCCGAATCGAGCGATGGGCGCATCCGAAAGTGAACCGCGCGACTGTGAAATTCGTTTGAAGGGGAAGCCGTACGACCGCGATGTCGCGCCCCCGCGCGGCGAGCTGCGCATCCCCGGCCTGCCGGCCATGCGGGATGTCCCCGCGACCGTGAGCGGCCGGCTGCAATTAGCTCTGTGGATCACGTCGCGTGAGCAACCGCTGACGGCGCGTGTGTTCGTCAATCGTGTCTGGGCGCATTTGTTTGGCCGAGGGATCGTGCCGCTGGTGGATGAATTCGGCTCGGTCAGCGAAGAGCCGCTGCATCGCGATTTGCTGGACCACCTGGCACGGCGGTTCGTCGCCGAAGGCTGGTCGGTGAAGAAGCTGATTCGAGAGATCATGCTCAGCCGTGTGTATCGGCAAAGCGGCCCGTCCTCCGAGCTGTCTTGTCACGTCGCTCCGCGCCGCTTGGAGTGGGAAGCTCTGCGCGACAGCCTGTTACTCGCTTCGGGGCGACTGGCATTCGATCGGCCAGCAGGCATTCAAGTGGCGGGGACCGGCGGCAAGGCTCGCGGATCTTCGACTTACAGCTTGCTGGCCGTGAATGCTCCTTATCGCACGGTGTATCTGCCCGTGCTGCGGTCGCTGCTGCCGGAGGAATACTCGACGTTCGATTTCCCCGACCCACATCAGATCACAGGACAGCGCGAGGTCACGACGGTCGCTCCGCAAGCGTTGTTCTTCATGAACAGCGACTTCGTGACCGAGTCTGCTCGCGGGGCGGCGGCGCGATTGCTGAAGGACGAATCGGCGGACTCACCGCGAGTTCGATTGGCCTACCTGCGGTTGTTGGGACGTGAACCCGATCCAGACGAAGTGTCCGATTCGCTCACGCTGCTGCGCGATTTGCATCCGCCCGCATCGTCGCGATCGCCGGAGCAATATCGTTGGACGACGCTGATCCAAGCCCTGATGTCCAGCGCGGAGTTTCGCTATGTCCGGTAAAAGACCCTGGAGTGCGGTGGCTCGACACCGCCCTCCATCCTTTGGAAATAACGACACTTAGATTCTCAAAACCGTCGCTACAACATTCGGCTGAGTGTCAGCCGCTGTCTTGGCGATCAACGTCTTCATTCCAATTGAATGGAGGGCTGCGTCGAGCCGCAGCACTCCAGGGCAAAAGGAATTTCCATGAGTGCTCGACGCACATTTCTGCAACAGGCCGCCGCTGGATTCGGCTGGCTCGCGCTCTCCGCGCTGGCGGCGGATGCGGCCTCCAAGCGGCCCCATTTTGCGATGAAGGCCAAGCGGGCAGTTTTCCTTTTTATGGAAGGTGGTCCGAGTCAATTCGACACGTTTGATTGGAAGCCGGAACTCGCTCGCGCGGGGGGCCGGTTTCTGGCTCCGGCGTTCCCCTTCAAGCAGCGAGGTCAGAGCGGATTGTGGATTTCCGATGCCTTTCCCCAACTGGCTCAGCACGCGGATGAGCTGTGTTTGCTCAACGGCATGACGACGAACAATGCCGGGCATCAGCAGGCGGTGCTCGCGATGCACACCGGCAGCGAGAACCTCGTGCGGCCGTCGCTGGGTGCGTGGGTGGTTTATGGACTCGGTTCGATGGCGGATGACCTGCCGGGGTTCGTGACGGTCAACCCGATTTCGCATTTGGGTGGAGCGCAGAACTATGGCTCGGCATTTCTGCCGGCGACGTTTCAAGGAACGCGACTGGGCACGGGGCAGCGTGGTGTCCCGCACATCGCCAACCGAAACCTCAGCGATGAGGATCAACGTCGGCAATTGGACTTCGTGCAGAAGCTCAACCGCCGCGCGCTGGCTCAAGATCCGAATCAGCCGGAGCTGGAAGGATTGATTCAGTCCTACGAGTTGGCTTACCAGATGCAAACGTCCGTCCCAGAGACGCTCGACCTGTCGCGCGAGCCGGCTCGGATTCGCGAGTTGTACGGTCTCGACGATTCGGCCACGCAGAACTTCGGATCGCAATGCCTGATGGCTCGGCGGTTGATGGAGAAAGGTGTGCGATTCATCCAACTCACGAGCACGGGTTGGGACCATCACAACAACATCCGCGAGAGCTTGGGCGCGCGAGCCGCTTCCGTCGATCGCCCGATCGCCGGGCTGCTGGCCGATCTGAAGCAAAAAGGAATGCTCGACGAAACGCTGGTGATCTGGGGGGGCGAGTTCGGCCGTCAGCCGCGCGAAGACAATCCCGGCGGACGGGGTCACGCGAACCGCGGCTACACCATGTGGCTGGCCGGCGGAGGCGTGAAGCGCGGCTTTCGATACGGCGCGACCGATGAACTCGGCGAGCAAGCGGTCGAAGGCCGTCTTGGCACGCACGACCTGCACGCGACACTGCTTCACTTGCTGGGTCTTGATCACGAGCGCTTGACGTTCCGTCACGCCGGCCGAGATTTCCGTATGACCGACGTTGCTGGCAAGGTGGCGAAAGAGATCATCGCGTAGCTCATTCGTCGGCGACTTCTCGTACCGAGAAAAGAATCCGGCCGATGCCGGCGGCGTGGCAGGCGGACATGACCTCGGCCACCTTCTGATGCGCGACGCGACCATCCGCGCGGATCATCACCCCTTGATCCGGGTAATTTCGCCGAGCGGTTTGCAGCCGCCGTTTCATCTCGGCGACGTCGATCACGTCTTCGTTGTACGCGATGGTCCCCTCGCGCGAGACGCGCAGCTTGATGTCGTCCGGAGCGTCGGTCAGCGGCTGAGCGCTGGAGACGATCGGAACTTGGACGTCCAGTTTTTGTTCGTCCCAATCGTAGAGCTTGGTCGCCGCCATAAAGAAAATCAGCAGCGTCAAAATCACGTCGATCATCGGCGTGAGATTGATGAAGAGCGGCTCTTCAGCGCTGTTGGATTTGCTATGCAGCATCGGGTTTCAACGTAGCCGCAGTCGCCAGACTGCGGGGAGTGTGCTCGAAGAGGCCCGCGTTCTGGCGAAACGCGGCTACGTCAGATCACGCGGACTTTTGTTCGGCGGGCGGAGCCGCTGGTCCACGACGCACCTTCTTGTCTCCCTCGCGGGCGCGGCCGTCGCTGGAGACTAACGCCACCGCTTGGTTCGTCAGCACATCCATTTCTTGAATCAGTCGGTCCATGCGGCCCAGCAAGTAGTAGTAGGCGGCAGACGCGACAATCGCCACGGCCAATCCGCTGGCGGTCGCGATCAGCGCCAAGCTGATACCGGACGCGAGCAGCTCGGTCTTGCCGGAGCCGGATTGTTGTGACAGCGCATGAAACGCGCTGATCATGCCCAGCACTGTGCCGAACAGTCCCAGCAACGGCGCGAGCATCGCCAAGCCGCTGATCGCGCGAATGTTCTTGCGCAGATGAAACAGTTCCGAGTCGGCGAAGTCGCTGACCGTGACGCGAATCTCAAAGGACGGCCGTCCGGCGTTCTCGACGACGATTGCGAAGAAATGCGAGATCGGACTGCCGTTCTCCCGGCAGACTTCGGTCAACTCGTTCAACTTGGCGGAGTCCAACGGTCCTTCCCGCAAGCGTTGCAGAAAGCGGGTGACGAATGCGCGCGGCATCACGCGGCGAGCTTGCAGTGCAGTCAAGCGTTCGATGACCAACATCAGGGTCAAAACCGAACAAGCCACGAGCGTCCACATCGGCACGCTGCTGTAGCCCAGGAACAACTCCTTCATCTGCTTCCAACCCAGCGTCAAACCGCCGGGGTTCGGTTCGGCCGCTTTTTTGGCCGCCACGCTGGGGGACGCTTCTGCCTTGGGAGCCGGGTCGAGATCAATCGTCGGCTCAGGCTGTTGGAACCAAGCGGGAGTCACCAGGCCGCTGAAGATGGCGAAGGACTGGTGCTGCGCCGACAGCGGAGCGGAGCCGCCCAACAACGTGGCCGCTCCAAGTGCGAATACAAACAACCGTGTTTTCATGGAAGTCTCTGAGAGGCCCCGTTCGAGTCCGTGAGCGGGCGGACTATAGGCGATGCCCACAAAAACTGTGAAGCCGAGCAAGATTCAAAGTAGACGGGTCACTCCGTGACCGGAAACGTCGGGTCACGGAGTGACCCGTCTACTTTGCGATCCAACGCTTGCTTTGCCGGCTCAAGCCTGGAACATGAGCGACCCTCAACTCCACCGCGAAAGGACCGCTGATGTCGGAAGCCCTCGAATACGATCCGTATGCCCTGCCGAGCGATGCCATTCAGGAACCGCCCGTTTCGCTGTGGGCCGCGCTGAAGAAAATTGGACCGGGCATCATCCTGGCCGGCTCGATTGTCGGGTCGGGTGAGCTGCTGCTGACGACTTCGCTGGGGGCGAATTACGGATTTGCGTTCTTGTGGCTGATCATTTTCAGTTGCATCATCAAAGTCTTCGTGCAGGTCGAGCTGGGGCGCTACGCGATCTCGTCCGGCAAGCCGACGCTGGGTGCGATCAACGAGTTGCCGGGACCAAGGTTGGGAGCCCATTGGATTGTCTGGTGTTGGCTGTTCATGATGCTGACGACAATCTTTCAGCTCGGCGCGATGACCGGCACGGTGGGGCAGTCGCTGAATCTCGCGTTCCCCGGTGTGTCCGCCCGTCTCATCGAATCACTCAGCGGAACGCTTCCCTCATTGGCGGATTCCATGCGTGCGCGGCCGGAGATTCCGTGGGCCGTGCTGACCTGCGTCACCGCCGTCGGATTACTCTGGAGCGGGAGTTACCGACGCATCGAATTGATCACGACGGTCCTCGTCGTCGGCCTGACATTCATCACGTTGACAGCGACCTGTGCTCTGCCGGCGACGAATTATCCAATTCCGTGGCCCGATGTGGCGGCGGGGATGGTTCCGACCCAAGTGGTGCAAGCTCTCACGTTCAGCGCGCCGGTGCTGGGGATCGCCGCCGCGTTCGGTGCGTTCGGCATCACCGGCGTCGGAGCTTCGGAACTTTTTTACTACCCGTACTGGTGCTTGGAGAAAGGCTATGCCCGCTATGCCGGCCGCTGCGAACCGGGCGAGGCGTGGGAGCGACGTGCTCGCGGTTGGATTCGCGTCATGCACCTGGATGCGTGGGTGAGCATGATTGTCTTCACGATCTCGACGCTGGCGTTCTACTTCATGGGGGCCACCGTTCTGCATCCACAGAAGCTCGACCCGAAGGGGACCGACATGATCAAGACGCTCTCGCGAATGTTTGAGGATGCCTTCGGCCCTTGGACGATCGTCGTCTTTCTGATCGGTGCCGGAGCGGTCCTCTTCAAGACGCTCTACATCTCGAGCGCCGGCAACTCACGCCTGCTGGCCGACTTCTTCAGCCTCGCCGGCTTCGTCCGCTACGAACGCCCGGAACAACGAGCCAAGATGATTCACCGCTTCTCGCTGCTGATTCCGGTGACTGCTTTGATTCTGTTCTTCACGTTCAAAGACCCGCGGCAGATGGTCGTCATCGGAGGCTTCGCACAAGGCTTGATGCTGCCGCTGATCAGCGGAGTGACCGTCTTCTTCCGCTACCGCCGCACCGACCGCCGCATCAC
>CAMDDX010000274.1 GCA_945893075.1 Planctomyces sp. SH-PL62
GGCTTGGTCCAAGAAGCCCAAGCCCAAGGTCGAAGCCAAGCCGCCTCAGAACGTCCAAAACAGCACCGACCTGATTGGCAAGACTCGGCTGTGGTTCGACCTGATTCATCTGGCGCTGCAAACCGACTCCAGCCGGCTGGTCACGCTGCAACTGATCGGGACCAGCGGAGTGCCGCCGATTCAGGGCGTGAGCCAGGGCCATCACGATCTGTCTCACCACGGCAAAGACCCCACCAAGATCGCCCAGCTAAAAATCCTCGAACTGGAGAAGATGAAGACGCTCCGCGACTTCCTGACCCAGTTGAAACAAACGCAGGAGGAAGGGGACAGCCTGCTCGACCGCACGACGGTCTTCTTCAGCAGCAACCTGGCCGACGCCAGCAAGCACAGCGTCAAGAACATGCCGGTGCTCCTGGCCGGTGGCGGTTTCAAGCACGGCCAACATCTAACCTTCGACGAAAACAACAACCCGCCGCTGAGCAATCTCTTCGTGAGCATGCTCCAGCGCATGAACATCGAAGCCGACAAATTCGGTTCCAGCACGGGGACGCTCACGGGGTTGGAGAATCGGGGAAGCTGACGTCTCACTTTGATCAGCCGGAACGCGCTAGCGTCAGGTTCGGGCAAAAGAAGTAACGACCAACCGGACGCTAGCGCGTTCCGGCTCACGAACCGTCGCCTCGACGGGAGACATGACGAGGATTTTGCTCCATGCTCACGTCGAATGGACAACCTTTCGCGACGCGGTTCTGGCGCGGTTGCCTCTGGCTCGTGATCGGCATTGCCTCGACTTGGGTTGTGGTGGAATCGAGTAGCGCTCAACAAGCGGCAACTGCTCCCAAGGGATACGAGGAAGTTGCGAAGCCGTTCATCAAGCAGCACTGCGTTGGCTGTCACGGAGCGACGACGACGAAGGCCGGGTATCGCATTGATTTGATTGGCACCGACTTCTCGGCGGCGACGGTTGCCGATCATTGGAAGGAAGTCATCGACCGGATCAACGCGGGGGAGATGCCTCCCAAGGAAAGTCCCCGGCCGGATGCTCGGCAGAGTGCGGCCTTCGTGACGTGGGTCAACGAACAATTGCGTCAGGTGGATCTCGACGCGAAGAAGGCCGGGGGTCGTATTCCGATGCGGCGGCTCAACCGCGATGAGTACGCCAACACCGTGCGCGATCTGCTCAAGCTCGATGAATTGATCGTGCGGCCGTTGATCGAGGACTTGCCCAGCGACGGGCAGGCCGAGGGATTCGATCGGCTCGGCGTGGCGTTGTTCTTCGATCAGACACAGATCGAACGGAGCCTCGGCGTGGCCGAGAAAATTGTCTCGCGGGCGATCGTGACGGCGGCTCCGAAAGAGAACTCGTTCACGAACCGGTTCGACTACTTGCGGAAGAAGCCTCCGCCAGACATGGTCGAAGTCTTTCCGGGATTTGCTCACACCATTCCGCGTGGCGCTCGAGACTTCTTCGTCCATCCCGATCATGTTGAGCACATCCAGGGGGGGCCGACCTATCGTCGCGAATACGACGGCTGGGGCGCGATCGTGCATTTCGCCATCGGCCAGGTGGTGACGCAGGACGGTTACTATCGCGCGCGGATCAAAGCCAAGGTCGACAATCGCGGGCGGACCGAGCCGAACAAGTTCCGTCTGCAATACGCGGTGGACTCGCCGATCTATGTCGAGCAGGAAGTGGCGGTCGATCCGTCGGGCACGACTGAAGCGCTGCTGTTTCTGCGCGGCCCGGTCAACGGCGAGGTGAAAGGTCCGCAGGTCTTTCGGCTGCTGTGGAATCACACCGAGAAAGCGGTCATTCGCGAGCCGAACTATGTGAAGCTGTTCTCGAAATGGACGGCGCTGCGAGGACGCACCGAGGAAGCGATCACGCGCCGCGCACCGCCGAAGGAACTCGATGAACTGAAATTGCAGCGTGACGATCTGGAGAAGCAACTGAATGCCTGGGAAGGCCAGGCGAATATCTACAACCCCGACATGGATCTCGAAAAGTTGCCGCGACTGTTGATCGAGTCGATCGAAGTCACCGGGCCGATTCAAAAAGAGTGGCCGCCAGCCAGTCACAAATCACTGTTGTTTGCCGGCGATGATCGGCAAGACGCGGCCTACGCACGCGAGATCTTCGCAAAGTTCCTGCCGCGGGCGTATCGCCGGCCGGTCACGGATCAAGAGATCGACGCGATCGTGGCCGTCGTGCAGGAGGCACAAACCACGAGCCAATTGTCGTTCGTACTCGCGATGCGAATTGGCCTGCAACGTGTCCTGTGCTCGCCCGGCTTCCAATTCATGTACGAACCCTCGGCCGGACAGACCGAACGTCGTCCGCTCAACGATTACGAACTCGCATCGCGGCTGTCGTATTTCTTGTGGAGCACGATGCCGGACGACGAACTGTTCGACTTGGCCGCTTCGGGAAAGCTGCGTGACCCGTCCATCGCCGACGCACAAGTGCGAAGGATGCTGGCCGATCCGAAGGCCGAGCAACTGGTCCGCAACTTCGGCGGTCAATGGTTGTCGATTCGGGAATACGACTCGGTCCAACCGGCCGCTGAATACAAGGACTACGACAAACCGCTTCAACTAGCTGCTCGCCAAGAACCGCTCGCGTTCTTTGCCGAGGTGTTGTCCACGAATCTGCCGATCACGCACTTCCTCGACAGCGATTTTCTGGTGATCAACGAACGGTTGGCGAAGCACTACGGCATCGCGGATGTCGCAGGCCCTGAGTTCCGCCGCGTGGCGATTCAACCGGTGCATCATCGCGGCGGCGTGTTGGGCATGGCGGGATTGCTGACGTTCCTGGCCGATGGGACGCGCACCTTGCCGCTGCGTCGCGGTTCGTGGGTGTTGCGGCAATTGTTCAACGATCCCCCCAACAGTCCGCCGCCGAACGCCGGTGAGATTCAGCCCAACACATCGGGCAAGAATCTGACCGTTCGCGAACGGCTCGATCTGCATCGCCGCGATGCCGTGTGCGCGTCGTGTCATGCGAAGCTCGATCCGTATGGACTGGCACTCGAAAACTACGATGCGATCGGCAAATGGCGCGAGCGATTCAACGGCGAAGGTTTTCGAGGCGACCGAGGACCGGTGCTCGATGTCAGCGGAGAATTGTTGGACGGCACGAAGTTCTCGACGCTCGAAGAGTACAAGGCGATCCTGATGACGCAGAAGGATCGCTTCGCCCGCGCGTTCGCGGTAAAGCTGTTGACGTACGCGCTCGGTCGCCCCGTCGGTTACACCGATCAAAAAGTTGTTGATTCGCTGGCCGTTGCATTGCAGAAGAACGACTATCGCATTCAATCGCTGATCCACGGCATCGTGGAGAGCGAACCGTTTCGCACCAAGTAAGAACGTCGCCTTTCGCTCCGCGAAAGGACGCAGCTTTCGCGGAGCGAAAGCCGACAATCCCGGAGTCTTGCTCATGAACATCCTCAAACGCCGCCCAACACTGCCGCGCCGCACGTTCCTGAAAGCAGCCGGCATTTCGCTCGCGCTGCCGTGGCTCGATGCGATGAGTTCCAACTCCGCCTCAGTGACCACGGCTGGCGACATCACGCCGAGCGAAACGCCGCGGCGGGCCGTATTCTGTTTCTTCGGACTGGGGATCAACGGTCGTGACTTCACGCCGGCGGACAAGGGTCTCGACTACACGCTCACACCGATTCTCGAACCGCTCGCGGAACTGCGACGCGATTTCACGGTCGTCTCCGGATTGAAGCTGACGTACTCCGGCGGGCATGTGGGAGATCGCACGTTCTTGACGGGGACGAACACGCGCAGTGCCGGAGCGAAACTGCGGATCTCGTGCGACCAGGAACTGGCTCAGGCGGTGGGAAGGGAGACGCGGTTTCCGTCTCTGACGCTCGGCATCAAGCGCGGCACCGGCTTCGGCGGCAACTACGATCAGACACTCTCGTGGACTTCCGCCGGAACACCGCTCCCGTCCGAAAACCGTCCGCACGTTTTGTTCGATCAACTGTTCCGCCCCGATACCGCCGACACGCTCAAGCAGCGCGAAGCCGAATTCATCCGCCGCACCAGCGTCCTGGATTCGCTGCGCGAGGAAGCGCGCCGGCTGAGCAACACGCTCGGCAGCGATGACCAACACAAGCTCGATGAATACCTCACGGGCATTCGCGATCTCGAACGCCGGATGCAGGACGAGAAGGATTGGCTGCGCAAACCCAAGCCGAATGTCGAGACGCTCAACTTCGGCAAAGAGCAGGGGCTCGATCCAGACAAAGCGGGTCTGGAGTATCGCCGCTATCAGCGATTGATGTTCGACGTCATCGCCCTGGCGTTGCAGACCGACAGCACGCGAGTCATCTCCTACTTGGCTCGCATGGACGGCCAGGACGGCACCGGTTCCTGGCGCGACATGGGCAACCCGTACAACTACCACGAGATGACCCATCACGGCGAAGACCCGGACAAGCTGAAATGGTTCACGCAGTCCGACATCTGGTACATGGAAGACTGGGCCTACTTCCTCAATCGGCTGAAGTCGATCAAAGAGGGTGACGGCACACTGCTCGATCACACGCTGGTCGCGTACGGCAGCAGCGGCGGCGCGATCAACGCCCACCACAATCATCACCTGCCAACCATGCTCGCCGGTGGCTCACGCCTGGGAGTGAAGCACCAAGGCCACCTCGTCAAAGAAGACGTCCGTCTCGGCAACCTGTGGACCACCGTGTTCGACCGAATGCAGGTTCCGCTCCCCAACAATTTTCAGGGGGGCGAGGCCGACGGGATGATCAAGGAACTCGTGTAGCGGATGGAGTCGCGAGCGAGACGGGGTCGGGAGTCTTTTTCAGGTCGGCGATCTTGGCACACGACATCGGATCGGGAATTGATGTGAATTGGTCATTCGTCCGACCTGAAAAAGACTCCCGACCCCTTCCGTTATGCGGTCCATTCAGGAAATCGCTTCCTTGATGATCGGGGCGTCTTCCACGATCAGTTTCACCGGGCGATTCGCGGGGGTATGCACCAGCGTGTCGGCGTCGATGCCCAGCAGGTGATACAGCGTGCGGCCGAAGCTCTCGATTTTGTAGAACTTGTCGGTCACTTGCTCGCCATGTTTGTCGGTGGCTCCGACGACGCAGCCGCGATTGAAGCCGCCTCCGGCCGCGATCACGAATTGCGCGTAGTCCCAGTGATCGCGGCCGGCGTTCGTCTCTTTCGGCTTGTCGATTTTCGGCTTGCGGCCCATCTCGCCGAGGGCCAGCACGATGGTTGAATCGAGCAGTCCGCGGTCATCCAGATCGTCGAGTAACGCCGCGAGGCAGGCGTCGAACATCGGGATCTGCTGCTTGCCGGCAACAAAATTCTCGCCGTGCCAATCCCAGTAGCCGAGATTGAAGTGAACGATCGGCACTCCGGCTTCGATTAACCGGCGGGCGAGGAGGAAATGCAGTGGGTCGCCAATCGGGTAGCGTGCCTTCGACGGTTTGTTGCGTGTGAATCGTTCGAGCGACTCCGCCGATTCCTTGGAGATGTCGAGCGCTTGCCGGAGCTTCGGCGATCGGAGCAGGTTGAATGCGGTCTGTTGGTACTGATCCAGCCCGGCGATGACTTCGTCCTGCGTGTCATTGCGGCGCAGTCGCGTATCAAGCGTCTTCAACAAGTCCGTGTTGCGAGCAAACGCCGGCAATTCGAGTTGCGGCGTCAGCATCTTGGTGATGGCGTCCTTGTCTTTGAGCGGCTGCATGACGAACGGTGAGTGCGCCGAGCCCAGAAAGTTGCGGGACAGCGCGTTGTGCGTATGCACGTCGATCTCATCCAGCACCACGAACGTCGGCAAATCGGCCGGGCCGGGGCGGAGCTTATTCACGACGCTGCCATACATCGGGTACTCGTCGCTGCCCGTCGTCAGGCGTGGGTTGCCGGTGAGCCAGTACAGCGGAGCCTGCGCGTGATCCCCCGGCTTGTTCATCGTCGTGACCGAGCGAATGACCGTGTACTTGTCGGCCCGCTTGGCCATCTCCGGAAGCAGTTCGCCAACCTGCAAGCCGGGCACTTTTGTGTCGATGGGATTGAAGATTCCGCGATAGTCCTCCGAGGTGTCCGGCTTCAAATCAAACATGTCCGTGTGCGGAGGACCACCGCCCAACCAGCAGACGATCATTTGCTTGGCCTTGGCGTTGTTCGCTGAGGACTCGGCTTGAGCTTGGATCAGGTCGAGCGCTCCGACTCCACACAGGCCCAGCCCGCCAATTCGCAGGATGTCACGACGATTCATGATCATCTCCAACAGGTTTGTAGCCACGCTCGCCAAGAGCGTGGGGTTTCCACGATTTCCCACGCTCTTGGCGAGCGTGGCTACTCAATGCTGCAGCAAAAACTCGCGCGTGTTGATCAGGCTCCAGAGAACGTTTTGGAATCCATTTTCGGGACTCTCGGAACCTGCGATGAACTTCAGGCAGGCGTCGCGTTCTGCTTCCGTTGGCAGCCGGCTCACGGTTGCCAGATACAATTCTTCAATCTTGCTGCCGGTGTCGCCACTGGTCTTGAGAATCTTCGATGCTCGGCCCGCGGGGTCTTTGATCTTTTCCCAGACTCGCGGGTGATTCGCCAATGTCAGAACGTGAAAGATCGAGCCGCTGCCATCGCGCTCGCAGTCGCATTGCACCGCCGCGTTCCGTTGCGGCCGACCATAGGTTTCCAGCACGAACGACACGAATTTGTTTTGGGGCAAGAATGGCACCTGCACGGTGCTGATCGTCTCCGGCCAGTGATGATACTTCATGTCCATATTTTCGGTCGTGCCGGTCGCCGAGTTCAGCGCGTCGAGCAACACTTCGGCCGGCAGACGCCGCAACGGGAAGAAGGCGTAATGCGTGCGGTCGGCAGCGGCCCCCTCGGCGGGCGTGCTGGATTGCTGGTACGTGCGGCTCTTCAAGAGGGTGCGGTGCAGCCAGCGGAGGTCGTACTTGTTCTCGATGAAGCCGTCGCAGAGCGCGTTCAACAGTTCCGGGTGCGTGGCCGGGTTGAATGCTGAGAGGTTGTCGGGCGGGTCGATGATGCCGCGGCCAAAGTAGTGCGCCCAGACTCGGTTCACGATCGCGCGAGCGAAATACGGGTTGTCCGGCTTCCGCATCCACTCCATCACCAATTCGCGCGGGTCGCGATCGGCGGACACGGTGACGGGATCGGACTCACCGAGCAGCCGGAACGTTTTCGATTCGCGACTGCCGAGCGTGCTGGTGACTCGCGCGTTTTCGCCATTCGGAAGCAGCCGGCATTCCGCCTGCATCAGTCGCCGAGCCACCTCGGCAATCAGCTTCGCGCGTTTATCGAGGGCCGCGGTTTCTTGCCGGTACTTTTCGGCTTCGGCCACCACCTCTTTCGCCGCATTCAGCAACTCGCGTTGCTTGGCGATCTCAGACTCGTCCCCTTTGGCTTTCTCCAGCTTGGCGATCTCAGTGGTGAGCTTGTCGATTTCTTGCTTGGCCTTCCGGCCATCGTCATCGAGCTTCTTGCCTTCGCCTTCTTTGCGTTGCTTGATGTCACCTTCGAGCTGCTTGGCTTCTTCGTTCAACTTCTTGAAGTGAGCGGCGGCATCCGGGAACTGCTTCTCGTTCTTGTCTGAGAACCCGACCGTGCGGACGCGCATGAAGAGGTTCGCGAAGTCGAGCAAATCCTCTTGCTGCCAATTGTCATGCGGGTGCCGGTGACACTGAGCACATTCCATTCGCAATCCGAGAAACGCATGAGCGACCTGCATGGTCCCTTTGACGCCATCCGATCCGCGTCGCTGCCAGAACAGATCGAGCGTCTTGCGGCGGGCATACAGTTCGAGATCAAGCCGTCCCGGTGCGTAGCCTTCAAAGAGCGAATTCACTTCGGCGACATACTCGTCCATCGTCCGCCCTTCGCGGCTGGTCGCGAGCAAGATGCGTTCGACGAACACGTCGTAAGGCGTGTTCTCCGCGAGACGGGCGCGAATCCAAGCCTGCATCCGCGGGGCGTCATGTTCTTTCGACAGCGCGTCGGCATACACACCGAAGTCCGCCCCCTTCAGGAGATCGCAGAACTTCAACGTCCACAGGTCGGCGTGACCGGGGCGAGTCACGAGTTCTTCGATCTTCGCCGCTCGCTTTTCCGAAGAAGAGTCTGCGAGAAACGTTCGCACTTCTTCCGGCGTCGGCAGTTCGCCCACGACGTCGAGATGGACGCGGCGCAGGAATGTCGGGTCGTCACAGGCCTCGGCCGGGGACAAGTTCAGACGCCGCAGTTTCGCGTGGACTTGAGCATCCACGAAGTTGGTCGGCTGCACGTCGGGAAATGTGTTCGTCCCCGGTCGTGGCACGAGCACGCGAGCGGCAGCCGGTTGAGCGCGATACCGCACCATCAATCCCGCGTCCCCCACACCGACGCCGGTGACAACTCCCGCGCGGTCAACCGTGGCGACGGCTCGGTCGAGCGATTCAAACACGCAATACGCCGTTAAGTCTTCGACGCTGCCGTCGGCAAACTCGGCTTCGACTTTGACTTGGTAGGTCTCACCCGGTTGAGCGACTTGCTCGGCCGGCGTGACGTTCAATCGTTTCAGACGAGACGGTGCGATGTCATCTGCGACGGCCCCGGCCGCAATCCACGCTCGCAGGATCTTGTACTCGACGCTGCCGACAGAGAATCTCCCGCCGCCGCCGTGCGGGATCTTTCCGGTCCCCTTTTGCAGCAGCAGACTCACGTCCGGATCGATGAGACTCAGCCGACGCGTGCGGCTCTCGCGAGTCAGTCGTTCGTGATCGCCTGCGGGATCGGCGCTGAACATCGACAGCCGAAATCCATTCTGCCCCTTCACCGCCCCATGACACGTGCCACCGTTACATCCGAGCTTGCCAAACAGCGCAGTGACATGCCGCTGATACGACGGCGAATCTCCGTCAGCCGCTCCGGTCGATCCCGGCGCGACGAGCAGCACGAGTGCCACAATGATTAGGAGTCGAGACATCGCAAAGCCTTCTCATTACCTACGCGAAGATCTCCCGCACCACGTTTCCTTCGACGTCGGTCAGACGAAAATCGCGGCCGGCGTGGCGGTAGGTCAGCCGCTCGTGGTCCAGGCCGAGCAGGTGCAGGATCGTAGCATGAAAGTCGTGGATGTGGACTTCGTTCGAGGCGACCGTGCATCCGTAGTCGTCGCTCTCGCCGTAGCTGAAACCCCCTTTCACTCCGCCGCCAGCCATCCAGGAGGTGAAGGCTTCGGCGTGGTGCTCGCGCCCCTTCGCGTCCTTGCCGGTGTTGAACGGCGTGCGACCGAACTCGGTCGTCCACACGACGAGCGTGTCGTCCAACAGGCCGCGCGACTTTAGATCCTTGAGCAGTCCGGCGATCGGCTGGTCCACGTTCTTAGCCAGCGGCCCATGAGTCGCCATGTCGCCGTGAGCGTCCCAGTTGTTCGACGCACCGGTGTCGATCAACTCGATGAACCGCACGCCACGCTCGGCCAGACGCCGCGCCATCAGGCACTGCCATGCGAAACCCTTCGTGCTGCCGCGCGGCAGTCCGTAGAGCTGCAACGTCGCATCGGTTTCTTTCGTGAGATCGAATGCCTCGGGCGCGGCCGACTGCATGCCGAATGCTGTCTCGAAAGACTTGATGCGTGCGGTGAGATTGGGGTCACCTTCGCGGTTCGCGAGATGCCGGCGATTGAACGCCTGAGCCAGACCGAGTTCCAGTTCCTGCAACGCGGCGGCCGGTTGGCGTCGTTGGATATTCGCAATGGGTTCGGCACCGGGCGCGACGGGCGTCCCTTGATGACAACCCGGCAGAAAGTCCGAAGCCCAGACTTGCCCGCCGGCATACGGGGTCAACGGAGCCAGCACGATGAACGACGGCAGATTCTGGTTGATGGTCCCCAAGCCGTGACTGACCCACGCACCGATGCTCGGCCGCGCGAATGTCACCGAGCCTGTGTGAATCCCCAACGTCGCCTGAAAGTGATCGGCGTGGTCGTTGCGCATCGAGCGGATCAGGCAGAGGTCATCGGCGCACTCGGCGATGTGCGGGAACAGGTCACTGATCCACAGGCCGGATTCGCCGCGCTGCTTGAACTCCCACTGCGGGCGTTTGAAGTATTTCTCGACGACCCGATTGTTGGGAGCGAATGCCTCCAGCATCTTCGCGGGGACTTGGTAGGGCTTGTTGTGATCGGCGAAGAGTTTTGGTCGGTAATCAAACGAGTCCACATGCGAAGCCCCGCCGCTCATGTTCATGAAGATGACCCGCTTGGCGCGCGGAGTGAAATGCGGTGCCCTCGGCGCGAGCGGGTTCCCATCAGACGACGTGCTGTCCGCCGCGAGCAACTCCGCAACGATCCCCGGCAACAACAGCGAGCCGCCGACAAGCGACTGCACCACAGAACGTCGAGAACACGAACAAGGATCGGACTTCATCGAGAAACTTTCGCTGGGGTCTTGGCCAATAACAATTCACCCACGGCTGGCTAATTTGTCGCGTCGGGCGAAAGGTAGGGTGGGTCGAGTCATCGAGACCCACCACGAACAGCAAGCCATTTGGTGGGTCTCGATGACTCGACCCA
>CAMDDX010000275.1 GCA_945893075.1 Planctomyces sp. SH-PL62
CGCTGGGTGATGCTCGCGGACGAATACCCGGATCGGCACAGTGCGTAGTAGAGGTCGGCCATCGCGCAATAGGTTGGCAGCAGGTAGATCGCCACCGGCTGAGCATTTCCAAGGATTCGCTCAATGTCGTTTGCGACGGCGAGCGCCGGCTCCCATTCGCCGCGTCGCAGTCTGGCCAGCAGCAGGCCGCCTCGCGACAGCACTTCATCGGCCAATGGCAGTTCCTCGTCATCGCGCATCCAGACTGTTATCGCCCGTTCGGCCTCGCGCGTGACGGAACTTTCCGGATCACGTGCCGATTCGAGCCAGAGCAGCCAACTGATTGCCCAGCAGGCCACTTGAGCAACACTCTCGGCTTCGGCCGCGCGGCGCAGGTTCCAGGCAACACTGCTGAGCTTGGCCCAATCACCGTTCCAGGCGGCGACATCGATCAGCAGGCCCATTGCATTCGACCAGTGTCGGCGGTCGCCTATTTCAGAACAAAGTTTGATCGCGAATTCCAGAGTCTCCTCCGCTTTCTCCCAGTCTGCAAATCCCATGATCGGCAGCGAGTTGAACCCTCGGACATACGCAATCGACGGCAGATCGCCCGACTTCTCCACGATCACGCGGGCTCGGGCCTGGTATCGTTCGGACGCCTGGCGCAATCTCATCGAGCCAACCATGATGGAGACCGTCGTATAAGCGCGTCCGAGTTCCGGACAGAATCCATACCGCTCCGCGAGATTCAACGAGCGGAACGCGGCCACCACGAATGAGGGCATCGCATTTCGCATGTATTGGATCTCGGCCAGTTGCTCATAGGCGCGAACCGACTCGATGAGTGCGACGCTCGGCCGGCCCGTGGGCTTGCCGAACAGCCGGCTGCGACACCGGTTGAAGAACTGACTCGCCATTTCCAGACAGCTCTGCCACGCGGCACCCACGAGCGATTCCGGATCGGGGTGGCCGAACAGTTTCAGCGCCTCACGCAGATGCTGCAGGCTGAGCGTGATCTCGCCATTCCGGCACAGCGCTTCGCCATAGCGTCGTTGCCACAAGGCCCGCTGCATTGGTTCGATCCGCTCAGCCAATTCGGTCTCCAGCCGCAGCGCCTTGTGGTAGAAGTGAGCCGCTTCACGATTGGCGTTGTTATCCAAAGCGATCTCACCGGCCCGTGCGAGGCAGTCGATCGCTCGCCGGACCTCGCCCGCCTGCAACCAATGCTCTGCCAGCAGCGGGTAGTGGGCATCGAGTTCTCCCTGATGGGTCGATTCAATCCAGGCGGCGATGGCATGATGCAGTTCGACGCGATGCTTTTTCAGAACCAGGTTGTAGGCCACGTCGCGAATCGTGCGGTGTCGAAACACATATTCGCCGTCCGTCCGGTCATCGACGGATTGGGCGACTTTGTGGGCAGCCAGCGCTTGCAGGAAGGTGGGCAGTCCGTCGCGTTCTTGCTCGACCGGGAAGATGTCCCGCAACATCGAATAGGGAAACTCATATCCAATCACGCTGGCGACTTTCACGGTCAACTGCTGAGAAGGTGCCAGCCGATCGATACGACTGACGATCACGCCATCGAGCGACCCCAGGACTCCCCGATCCGCAAACTCGTGCAGGTCGCCGGCCAGGCGAGCGAAGCCATTCACGACTTGGACCGTGCCCGATTCCTTCAGGGCGTAGGCCAACTCTTCGACGAACAGTGGGTGCCCCTGCGTTCGTTCGCGGATCAACTGTTCGACTTGAGGCGGTAGCTCCGTGACTTCCAGCAGGTGCTGAGCCAGCAAGACGGCGTCGTCCCCCGACAACATGTCGAGTTGCACATGCTCGGTGGCCGGCAGCTTGAGCACCGCTTCGCAATCTCTGGGCAGCGGTCGCGTCATTGGCCGCGATGCGGACAGGATCAGCAGCGGATGAACCTTGGTCGCGATTTCACGCAGCAGCGCCAATGACGCCGAATCGCACCAGTGTGAATCCTCCAGCACGATGACCAGCGGTTGCTCGCGAGCCATCTGCTGGATCAGATGAGTCAGCAGAATGTTGGCATTCACGGCGCGGATCGCCCCGGTCATCTGCGCGGTCCATTCATTGTCTCGCCAGGTCACGGGCAAGACGGACGACAGTAGCGGCAGCAATCGCACCAGTTCGTCATCCAGTTCAAAGCGGTCGCGCACGGTTCGCTCAAGCGAAACCGGTTCCAGCCGCTCGTCATCGATCTCGATGACTCCCGCGAACACCGATCTCCAGGCGAACCAGGGGGTCGAGCGTTCGATCGCATCACCGCGACCGGTCAGAATCCGGCAGCCAGTCAGGCGTGCCTGTTTGCCAAACGAAGCCAGCAAGTGCGACTTGCCGATGCCTGCCTCCCCTTCAAAAAACAGGACCGAGCTTTCCTGACGCTCGACCAGTCCGGCCAGTCGAAGTGCAAAGATCCCTCGCTCTTTCTTCCGACCGATAGTCGTGCGCTGGCCTGTCTCCCGCACCGTCTGGATGCGACGCCCCACCGGCCGATAGCAGGGGACCGGCTCGCTCTTGCCTTTCATCTTCAGCGGTTCGAGCGTCTCGAAATCGAACCGCGGTTCGGCCTCTTGCCACGTCACTCGTTCGCAAAGGATGTGTCCCTGGGCTGCCTGCATCAGGCGCGCCGACGTATTCACGGTGTCGCCGATCACGGTGTATTTGCGGCGCTGCTCGTTGCCATAGGCCCCGCAGAAGATCCGTCCGGTTGCTACGCCGATCGAACACTTCCAGCCCAGCCCGGTAATGCGCTCGTGAAGAAGCAGTGCGGCTCCGATCGCGCGCGCCGCATCGTCCTCATGAGCCATCGGCGGCAGACCGAACCCCGCCAACATCGACACCCCTTTGTCGTCCACGCTCAGTTTGTTGAGGCTGCCTTCGAACTGGTAGATGCTTCGTTGCAGCAACACCATTAACTGCTGAGCCGTTGGCAGCGGAGTCTCACGGTTGAAGCCCGGCAGGTTGACGAAGACGACGGTCACCTTGCGAAGTTCCCCCAACCAATCCGTCTGGCCAGCCGCCAACCGCGCGTAGATCGCTGCCGGGATATATCCCCGCATGGCGGCGACAACCGACGGTCGGAACGGGGCTTCGACCAACGCCGACTGACCGGTTCCCACGGACTTCTCAATGCCGTTGATGTCCGTTTGCGGCAGCGACTCGATGCGGAAGTTGCCGCCCTCTAGGCGCGACCCACTGGCCGTCGATTCGACGCGCGTCAGCAGACTCGGCGAGGCAATGATGTCACCCGGCCCGGCGAGATGGTTCGCGTTGCCCAACTCTCGCAGCGGATCTCCCACCATCAGCATTTCGCAGCGACCGAAGACGCCTCCCAAGTGCAGCATCCGCAGGTCTCCCGCCGACAGCGCGATCTTCAGCGAGAGCTTCGTCCCCTCGACCTCGGGGAAGTCCCGCATCTGTTGCTGAATCTTGAGACTCGCGGCCACCGCTCGGATCGCCGCATCTTTCAGCCCCGTCCTTCCAACGCGGTCTTCGAATGTGGCCAACAGCGCGTCGCCAGCGAACTTCAGCACGTCGCCATCGAAGTCACAGACGATCTCGATCAGCTTTCCGAAGTAACTGTTGAGCGCCGTCGTCAACTCTTCCGCGCCGACCGCTCCCTTGCGACCCAGACGTTCGGTGAGGCTCGTGAAACCGGAGATGTCGGCAAACAGCACGGCGCAGGGACGGTCCTCGCTCGATGGCAGCGGAATATCCGGATCACGTTCCGTGAAGCGCCGGCACAAGCGTCCGGGCGAGAAGCTCGCCAGATGCGCGAGCGTGCCTCGAACTCGAAGGTTCTCGGCATGTTGATAAACCAGATCGCCGACCAGTCGCGAGATCCGGGCGAACATGCCGTCTCCGTCGCCAAGGTGTGCAGCGTTCAGGATCCGGCTGCCGTGGCGGCCATAGGTGTCGGTCACGTTGAGCTGCACCTGGCCTGCCGAGATATCGCTGGCAAGATTCCAGACGGCGGTCGCGTTCTGCGGGCAAAGTTCCCCGATCAGCGCGTCGTAACGATCGACCAGAAGCGACAGGTCGGAATCCGCGGCAATTTCCGGAGCTTTTCGGATATCGACCATCTGGTTCCTTCCACGGAATTCATCGCGCTGAGCCGCAGACAAGAAGTCCCGAACCGAAGCTCGTCAGAACGTGACCGTAACAAACCGCTGGTTAGTTTTCATTTTGGAAACAGTAGAAGTCCCGCTCACGGCAGCCCATTCCATTTTCGCAGAACCCACTCGGCGGTCAGCAGCCCGCACAGCAGCGCGAGCAGCAGCCAATGGTCCCAGAGCGTGTACTCGTGCGACTCGCGGACCGACAGGTCTTCCGGTTGAATCAGCTTGGGGAGTTCGCCCAGTTGATGTGGCAGCAGCAGCTTTCCGCGAGCGACCTGTGCCATTTGCTCCAGCAGTGACCTTGTCGCGGTGACATCCGCGAGTTCTTTCGTCAGCGGTCCGCGCACGAGAAAGTCGGCGGCGATTTCTTTATCCGCAGCGCCTCCGAGCGGTGGGCCGTCGATCTTCAAGACGGCTCGATACTCACCTGCGAATGGCGCGAGCCAGCGGCCTTGATGCACGGCCGGTCGAGTTTGATCCGGCGTGAGATCAATCGACGCCAGCGGCTGATCGGGCTTCGCGTCGTGACGTGGAAAGACCTGAACGTGGGCCTTCACGTCGGGGCGGCGTGCCAAGAGCGGCGGCGTCCAGCGTGCTCGGAAGAGGACGTCTTGTCCGGCGGGCACGTCGGTCGATTCGAGGCCGAACTTCACGAACTCATTGCCGGCCGACGCCTTGTTCTGCGCGGCCGTCCGAGCGAGCTGTCCCCAGAAGCGATGATGATGCTGGTCGCCGACGCGATGCCGCCACCGCCACGTGCTGTCGAAGCCCAGCCACACGACTTGGCCCAGTCCGTAATACTGCTCGACGATCAGCGCTCGTGAGCGTTCCATTTCCGGCGGCAGCGGCTGGCCATCATCGGCAGTCGCGAGTACGGTCGCTCCCGCTTTCACGTCGCCGATCATTGCCCACGGATGTCCCGGCAGCGTCTTCCATGTCGAGCGGTTCGTCTCGGCATCCGCCGCGAGCTGCATTCCTCCAGCCCGTTCGCCGTCGGGAGTCAGTCGCAAATGAAAGCCGCGCAGATGCGGAGGCGTGTCGGGCGGGTCGAGCGAATTTGCCGGCCGAGCATTTGTGAGCGGCAAAAGTTTGTCGAGTGTTGGCGAGCGATACTGCATCGGCAAGTGTCGCTTGCCTGCGGTGAACACGACCGTGCCGCCGATGTCGGACACGAACTGCTCCAACTGCACGAGCATCGGCTCCGGCAAGTGCTGCGGCGCGACGTCGCCGATCACGACTAAATCGAACTCGGCCAGCGGCGACTTTTCGATGGGAGTCTCCGGGCCGGGCCAATCCAGCCGGCGTGGGAAGAATGTTTCGGGCAACACGCCCAGATGCGGCTGCTCGAACAGCACTCTTTCGAGCCGGACACGTTCATCGCGCGCGTACGCGGCTTCCAGGAAGCGAAACTCCCAGCGGGCTTCCCCCTCGACCAACAGCACCTTGGCTTTGTCGTCCACGACGACCAGCGAGAAGTCCCGCGAGTTGTTGTCGTCGCGAGTCTCACCTTTGAGCACATCGGTCCGCACCGTGAATCGTTGTCGGCCGATTTTGGTGGCGTCCATTGGGAACTCGACCGCGACCGTGGGGGGCAAGCCGGACTCCGCCTTGGGCACGAAGACCGACTTCGTCTGCGACTCGCCCTCTTCATTTTCAAGCACGATCGTGAGTGACTCTCCTTCAAATCCGGCGGCTTGCAGCGTGACTTTCGCGATGGGCGTGTCGTTGAGATACACGACGGGCGGCACATCGAGCGTGTCGAGGATGACGTCTTTCGGCCGCCGTTCTGAACCGATGAGGACGGTAAAGACCGCGACATCCAAGTCCCGCCAGCGCCGTGCGATGGCCACGGGATCGTTGCCCGAAGTCTCGCGACCATCCGACAGCACGATGAAGGCTTTGATCGGCGACTGCTCGGTCGCGGATGCGGATGGTCCCAACGCAGAGGCGAGATTCGTGACCCCCTTGTCGAGCGCATCGGACGGGTTCTGCACCGCGCCGGCGAGAATTTCTAGTTCAGTCGGAACCGACTTGCCGCCGAAGAGACGCAGTTCGATGTTGAACGTCTTCTGCAATTCGCCGAGCCAGCCTTCCGGCTTGTCGCCGATCAGTCTACGAGCGATCTCCGCTCGCGAAATGTTGTCGAGCTTCTGAAACGATTCGTTGGCCAATTCCTTGCGGCTCTTAGAGAGTGTCGCTCTCTGTTCGGCGTTCGCGCCTTCGTTGTCGTCCACCCACTTTGGCTCGCGGTCGGCTTCCAAATCGGCGAGCACTCGCAGCCAACGGTCGCGATTCTGATCGTTGCCGATCATCCCCAATCCCATCGCGGTCCGCAGCTTCTCAGCTTTGGTGGCGATCCGATCCGACGTGCCCATGCTCTCGGACAAATCGAGCGCGATGACAACTCGCCCTGTCCGCTCACGGTCGATGTTCCACGTCAGCACCGGCTGCAACAGCGCGAGCCAAATGACTGCGATCACCGCCAACCGCAGGATCAGCAGTCCGTAACCGACATGTGCCGGCACGAGTTTCCGCTCGTACTTCGACAGCGTGACGACCAGCGCCGCCGCCGCGACCACCAAAACGAATAACGCCAGACTGGTCCAGGAGGCATCCAGAGCTTGGAAGACCAGTCGTCGTTGCAGCATGGGCCATTCCTTCACTCAACCGCGAGTGATGTCCCAGACTGTGGTGACTCGCACAAGTCGATCATCCAGAGAGACTCGAAACAGAATGCCGAGTGGATCGTCAAACAACAAACGTCGCCCATCTGGCCGCACTTCTCCGGCTCGATGAGGAAGCCCTGCCAACGTCTGCTCGATCCGGTCGGCGGCGCGAGTGACTGCTGCTCGATCGGGCGACGCCTCCCACAGCGTGGCGAGTTCACGTTCGGCACGCGGGAGCCACACCACGGTGAACTTCATGACCGAGCCCTCAGGTCAGCCAGGATTTCGGCCAGCGATCGACCACCAGGCTCCGCCTCAGCGCGGTCCAACTCCTCTTTGGTGAAGGTCGGCTCGTAAGGTGGCGGCGGGGCGGGAAAGTACAGACCGCACAGGCGGCCGGTTTCGTCGCGAACTTCCGTTTGCCCACGGACTCCGTCAAACCATTTTACGGTCTGCTCATCGAGAACGATCGTGCTCATGATTGGCCTCAGACGTCGAGAAAAGAAACGCTCTCTATCAGTGCGGCCATCGTGCGCGTTCAACCGCATGATGGCAAGTGGAATTTCTCGCGGATCGAGGAGGGGCAAGAGTGCCCGTCCTACAAGCTGCGGGTTTAATACTCCTTGCGAGCATTGATGCCCGGCATCGGGACCGGGTACTTGCCGTTGGCGTCGGCCATCAGCGGCGAGGGGCCGTCGAGCGTCAGCTTGTCGGCGTTCGGAGCGAACTCGTGCTCGCAGTTGAGCATGTCCTCGTAGGTCACGACTTGGCCCGTATGGCAGGCCATGCGGCCCATCGCGGTGACGAGGCTCGACTTCGCGCCCCGTTCGGATTCGTTGTACGGCTTGTCGGTGCGGATCGCCGTCATCAGGTCTTCCCATTCGAGTTGGTACGGGTCCAGTTCCGGCTTGGCGCATTCCCAGATCAAGTCTTCCTTGGCCATGCGATGGCCCTTGTACATGCGGGCCTTCGACGGATGGTGTCCCGACTGCGAGACGACGGCCGATCCCTTCGTGCCATGCACGAAGGTCGCGAACTCTTGATGGCAGCCGGGCATCGTGCGTCCGGCCATGAACATCTTCGTGCCGTCGGCGAACGTGTACTCGATGTTGTACGTGTCGAAATTCTGATCGACCTGGTCGCCGCGATAATGACGACCGCCGTGTCCCTTGGCGTCGATCGGGAAGGCATCCTTCATCCAGCAGCACTCGTCGATGTTGTGGATCAGGAAGTCGCTGAAGCCGCCGCCGCTCAGCCACAAGAAGCCGTGGAAGTTCTTGATTTGGTAAGCAAGTTCGCTCATCCCTTCTGGCTTCGGCCCGACCGAGGCCGAGCCGGTTGGGCCGGCGATGCGATAGGCACGCAGCAGTGTCAGATCTCCGATTTCGCCGTCCTTGATCCGCTGCGCCAGTTCGCCGCGCGACTTGCAGTGACGGCACATCAGGCCAACGCCGACTTTGAGATTCTTCTTCACCGATTCGGCCGAGAGTTCGAGCATCTTGCGGCTGGTCGGTCCGTCGGTGGTCGTCGGCTTCTCCATGAAGACGTTCAAGCCCTTGGAAATCGCGTAGGTGAAATGCACCCAGCGAAACACCACCGGCGTCGTGAGGATCACCACGTCGCCCGGCTTCAGCAGGTCCATCGCCTTTTTGTAGCCGTCGAAGCCGATGAATTTGTGGTCCTCGGACACATCGACCTGGTCGGGAAATCGGTTCTTCGTATTCTGGTAGGCGGTGTTGAGCTTTTCGGGAAAGACATCGACCATCGCGATGAGTTTGGTCGGTCCTTGCTTGGTCGAGAGCGCATTCGCAATCGCTCCGCCGCCGCGGCCGCCGCAGCCAATCAGCACCAACTGAATCGTGTTGTTCTCGGCGGCGTGTGCTCCGGGCAACGCGGACGCGGCGAAGATCGACGCGGCGGCGACTTGGCCGGTGGTTTTCAGCAGTTCACGGCGTGACACGGCGTTGGACGAGGTATCGCTCATGGCGGGACTCCTGGTGAGATAGAGAATGTGAGCCGCATGGCCCCACGGTCGGTTGGCAGTCAGCGGGAGCACGTTATCCAAACGCCGGGTCGTTTGCAAAAGTGCGTGCATAACAGCATTTGTCCGGGGTCAGACAGCGCAAAATTCAAAATTGGCGGAGTGAAGTCTTGTGGGCACACTCAACTCTATTCCGCCAATTTTGAATTTTGCGGTGCCTGACCCCTGCCGGTGGAATTGCTGTTTTGCACTCTGCAAAAGTCGGGCGAACCGCTGAGCCGTCAAGCTTCGCCCAATCGTTCAAGTTTGCCGGAGGTGTCGCCGATAGTCAGAGAACAGTCGCAGCGTGCGGGGCGTCCCGCGAGCGTCTGCGCGGAAGACATCGGTCAAGCGACGAGACTCACCGGGGCAGAGGCCAATCGCCAAGGAGTAAGGCAATGAGCATGCACGTTCGCGGCGGAATGCTGCTGGCAGTGTTGAGTGCGATTTCGGTGATATCCTCGACGACGAATGTGTCGGCTCAATGGTTTTCGCGAGGCTGCCAGCACTGTCAGCAGCCAGTGAATCGTTGCAATTGCCAATCGCATCAGCCGGTTGTCGGAACCCAGATGGTCCCACAGCAGGTGACGACGTTCCGTAACGAAGTCGTCACGCAATACCGCCAGGAGGCGATCACGCAGAACGTGCCGGTCACGACGTTTCGAGACGTGGTCGTTGACGAAGGCAGCTACCAAACGGTGTATGTGCCCAAGCAGGTCGCCAAACGCATTCCACAAGTCTCTTATCAACAGCAAGTCGTGTATCGCAGCGTGCCGTATCAAGTGACTCGGCAAGTGCCGCAAGTTGTCACGCAAATGGTGGCACAGCCCGTGGTGCGAACACAGGCGTATGCGTTTCCAACAGCGGTTTCCCCGGTCGTCGCGTGCGGACCGTGTGGCGGCCTGGTGTATGCGCCGACTCCGATTTATCAGGCCGTGCCGACGCTGAGCCAATCGGCTTTAGGCCGCCCGGCGGTCGCGTCCAATCCGGTCACGATGTTGCCGCTGACTTCGGCTTCAAACTCAACAGATTCGCAGTTGGCCGATGCGAAATCGTACTCAGTCCCCGTGCCGGACCCGAAATTCCTGGAGAGTCCCGGCGCGATGGCGGCACGCGAATCCTGGACAACGGTCGGTTCGCGGAATGACGGCCGGTCGGGGAGCCAGGGTTCGGACGACTCGCGGTCCTCCAGCACCAACGGAATTCGGTTTAGGCCGGCTCGTATGGTGTACCAGTCCTGGGAGTCACAGTCGCGAATCGCTGGCGGCGACGGTCCGGAACGCAGATAGCCTCCACAATTGCTGGCGATCGGCCTCGAAACGATCCGCAACATCTCCTGGCTTCCCTCGGCGTTTTGAATTCCAACACGCCAACTCGACGCGATCCACGTGATCCGCGCGACCGGTCCTGACGAACCGATTCTCCCCATTGCAATCGTGGCCCTTGGTCGCTTCGTTCACTGTCGCGGGGTATGCTCAGTCCGCATTTCGTGGCGAAAGTTCGCCCGTCGGTGGAGTTGTTGCACATGCCCGCGATGTTGATGCCTATTGAGTCAGGCAAGCCGATCGTGCTGGATAAGCCGATCGTGTTGGTTGGCCGGCATCCCGACTGCGACGCGGTGATTCTCAACAGCCGCAAAATCTCGCGCAAGCATTGCGCGGTCGCCTTGGTCAACAACAACTTTGTGGTCCGCGACCTCGGCAGCATGAACGGAGTCTGGGTCAACGGCGATCGTGTCGAGCAGCAGGCCGC
>CAMDDX010000276.1 GCA_945893075.1 Planctomyces sp. SH-PL62
GCTGACGAGAAGAAGGCCGCTGACGAGAAGAAAGCTGCTGACGAGAAGAAAGCTGCTGACGAGAAGAAAGCTGCTGACGAGAAGAAAGCTGCTGACGAGAAGAAAGCTGCTGACGACAAGAAAGCTGCCGACGACAAGAAGGCTGCTGACGACAAGAAGGCTGCTGACGACAAGAAGTAATCGCACGGCTCGATGTCCCTGACACCCAGCGAGAGGCCCGGACCGGTTTTGGTCCGGGCCTTTTTTTGGCTTCGCCCCTAGAATCAGTCCGCATCAATTCCTGTCCGTCAGCCCTGAGGTCTGATCCGTCATGAGCGACATCTTGCGAGCGATTTTGGAAACCTTCGACAATCCCTGTCCGCAACGCGACTACGAGATCGTCACGGTCTGCCCGGAGTTCACGTCGATGTGTCCGAAGACCGGCCAGCCGGATTTCGGGACGCTGACGATCACCTACGTCCCTGATCAACTCTGCTACGAATTGAAGTCGCTGAAGCTGTATCTCCAGCAGTACCGCAATCACGGTGCGTTCTACGAGAGCGTGACGAACCTCATTCTCGATGACCTCGTCGCGGCGACACAGCCGCGCTGGATGACGATCGTGGCCGACTTCACGCCGCGCGGCGGACTTCGGACGAGCGTGAAAGTGCGCTACGACCGGCCCGCTTAAAGATTGCCGATACTAACGAATTCCAGGTGCGCTGATTGATCCTGCAGTTCAGCCGCAAAGCGGCGCGACTCGAAAGCCCAGGGCGATAGCCCTGGGGACCAGTGACGCCACAAACCTTGAAGGCCCAACGGGCCGTAACGATTTCACGGCCCGTTGGGCCTTACGGATCTAAGGTCGTGACAGTTTCCCAGGGCTATCGCCCTGGGCTTTCGAGTTCCGCTCCGTTGGAGCAAAGGCAGCACAGCGGCAATTGTTAGCCCCGATCGCCAAAACACGCGCTCACAACCCGAACGTTCCTTCATGCAGATCAACCCTGCGGCAGAGCGTCACCAAGTCGGCTCGGATTCGCAGCCACACGTTCGCTCCGAACCGTCCCTCGATCTCCGACTGCCGGCGCTGCAAGAACTCGAACAGCGGTGCGGCCTTTCGCAGATACTTCGGAGCGTATCCCGGTTCCTCGACGCAGAAGTCGCTGACGTTGCACCAGCGATCCGCCAGCTTGATCACGAACGCCTCGACCGAGGCCGTTTCGAACGAGCGCATGTACTCAAGTTTGTCACGCTCTGCCGAGCAAGTCAGTTCCTCAACCAACCGCAACACGGCGTCGCCAAATTGCTGGTGAATCGTCTGCGCCGGAACGCTCGTGTCTTCGAGCACATCATGCAGCAGCGCCGCGGCGAAGAGCGTCTCGTCCGCCGCCCCCCACTCGCTGAGCTTCGCGGCCACTTGGACCGGATGCACAAAGTACGGTCGCCGCCACTCGCCGTCCCGTCCGTCCCGCGTCTGCCCAGCGTGCGCTTCCAGCGCCAACTGCAATGCCGCTTGAGCCATCGTTATCGTCATCACTTACTCCCGCGAACGCCTTGCTGACTGAGTCTCCCGAGGCGGCCGACTTTGTATCAGTTCGCAGACTTGATATATCAACGCCGAACTCTGATCAATAGGGTCCACACCGCGACGAAATCCGGCCGAAAGCCGATTGCCGTGATCCTCTTTTTGAAACGTGACAACACCCTTCATGCCATTCTCCACAGAGCTTTCCATCGCTGTCGCCGCCGTTCGTCGAGCGGCCGAAGTCTGCCGCAATGTCCAACGCGCGATCCCCGCCGCGATGGAGAAACAGGACAAGAGTCCGGTGACCATCGCCGACTTCGCCAGCCAAGCGGTCATTTGTCGCGCGCTCGGCGAGGCATTTCCGAACGATCCGATCATCGGCGAGGAAGACTCGGCGGAATTGCGACAGCCGGAAAACAAATCGTCACTCGACGGAGTGCAGTTGGAGTTGAACCGCATCGGACTCAACGGTTCGCCGGAAGAGATCTGCCGCTGGATTGATCGTGGCGGAGCGAACTCGTTTGGTCCGAGGTTCTGGACGCTCGACCCAATCGACGGCACGAAAGGCTTTCTGCGCGGCGAGCAATACGCGGTCTCGCTGGCGTTGATCGTCAACGGCCGGATTGAAGTCGCGATCCTCGGCTGCCCAAACTTGCCGCTCGAACCGGGAGGAGCGGCGGACGCCGGCACAATCTTCTTCGCCGTGCGGGATCAGGGTGCGAGCGTGCAATCTTGCTTTGGCGATTCCCCTGCCGCACCGGTACGGGTCACGTCCACTTCGAGTTGGGCCGATGTGCGATTATGCGAATCGGTCGAATCCGGGCACAGCGCGCACGATCGCTCGGCGATGATCTCCGCCTCGTTGGGGATCGTGAAGCAGCCGGTGCGGCTCGACAGCCAAGCCAAGTACGCGGTCGTCGCACGCGGCGAAGGAGATGTCTATCTCCGCCTGCCGACGAAGAAAGACTATCGCGAAAAGATTTGGGATCACGCGGGCGGAGTGCTCGTCGTCGAAGAGGCGGGTGGTAAGGTCACTGACATCGACGGCAAGCCGTTGGAGTTCACTCACGGCCGAGAACTCTCCGCCAATCGCGGAGTCGTCGTCACGAACGGTCGCTTGCACGAGGACGTGCTGCGCGCGATTCGGGAGCACGTTGGCTGATTTCGCGGCGGAGACACCCCTTCCGAGCGGCAAATCGTCTTGGTCGAAGCGGGATTTGCCTGCTACAAGCGACATCCTGCGGCGATGTCTCGACCTGCCGTCGGTCGCTGAATCTCAACGGCTTGGGACGGCATCTCGCGGGGTATCGAGTTCCCGTCTCGACTCTTTCAAAGGACTGAAATCATGCGGCGAAGGATCGCGGCCAGTGTGGGGCTTTTCGGCTTGATCGGTGCGGCTTGGTTCGGCGTGCGAGGTCACGTCATTGGAGCCGAACCGCCAGTGACTCCGGCAACGGTGCCAGCGGCTGTGCCCACAGAGCTGCCGACCGTGCAACCGTTTTTCGAACGCATTGATGCAACGCCGTCGAAGCGAACAAAAAGATCGACGGCCGTCAAAACGAAGGTGGAGACCGCACCGGAAACAGCGGTCATTACACAAGAGCCGCCGGAATTAGTTCCACTCGTGCCAACGACCGTTGTCCCGATGGCAGTTCCCGCGACCGGATCGAGTTTTGAATCATTGTGCCAACGGCTTCAGCCCGTTCTGAAAAAGCGATTCCCAAAGTGCGGCATCGAGCTTATCAGTCATCGAGACGGCATCGTCATCAAAGGCTCGGCAGCCACCGCACAGCAAGCCGCGACGATCTTTGCGGCCGTGCAAACGGTCGTAGACCTCAATTCACCGACGGAGCACCCGCAATCTGGGAAGGTCGTCAACCAACTCGAGATTCCCAGTGAAGCTCAGGTGCAGTTGTCGTTCAAGATCATCGAAGCGGATCGCAACGTCGTGAACGACGCGCTGCAGCAATCTTGCAAACGCGAACAATCAAAATCTCAATCGGAACCAACGCCGCCGCTGCCACCCGCAATCACACAAGCGATCGCGTCAGGGGTCTACTCCAAGACCGTCGTCGACGAAGCGACTGCCAAAATCCTGAAGGACTCCCAATCGAAAACGATGTGTGAGCCGACCCTGACGGTCGTTTCGGGAAGGAGCGCCACTTTCATGAACGGGGGCGAGTTCGCCTTCCCCACGATCGTTGGTGTTGGCAATGCCAAAGGGACAACGCCGACGGTTCGAGGTTTCGGCACAACGATTCAGGCCACTCCGACGGTGATCAACCACGAGCAACTTCGACTGGCGTTGATGTTTGAGTCCAGCCGAGTTGATGAAGCCAATAAGACCGCGGGCATTCCGGGGATCAACGTCCGTCGCATCAACACGTTGGTTCAACTCAACGCTGAGCAGTCTCTGGTGATGGAATTCCCGAATCATCCAAACGCGGAGTCCTATGAGAGCCACTCGGTGCGCGACGTCGGGCCGCCACCGATTGCGGCTGGGAAGAAGGATCAGCCGGCCGACATCGAGCGTTGCCTCTTCATCGTCGTCACTCCCACAGTGCTGAAGTTGACGGCGATCAACGAGGTCTTGCCACATCCTGTTGCCTCTCGTGTCGACGCAAACTCGATGACGACTTACACCCCGTTTCCCTCACTGGGGATGACAGCGTCGAGTCCGATACCTCCGGCAATTCTTTACGCCGATCGAATTCCACCTGTGCGCGACTTACTGCTTCGAACTCCGATACCAGCGACGGAATGGTCGCAGCCAATGGCGACCCCACTGTTTCCGCCTGCCGATCCGTTTGGGAATCCCATTCAGCAGTTGGGAGCATGGCAGCCGATGAACGGTGCCATCACTCCTTGGCCGAGTGTCGGACCGCAGCCATCGAATGTTCCAACGAAGACTTCGCGACTCGAACACTTGAAGTCGGCACGGAAACATCTGGAGGCCGCCAGCCTGACGGAACAAGTTGCCGAGATCCAAAAAGAAATCGAGCTTGAGCAGAAGTCCGAGACCCGTCGGGAACTCAAGCAACGGGAGCAACAACTGGAAACGCTGCAGCGTCAGATTGAATCGTTGCGGCGCTCATTGTCGTTGGACGAAGTGCCGCAACCTGAATGACGCTTCGCCATCGCCAGCGATGTCAACGGCGCATCGGGCGCGCGACAGATTGGCCGCAATCTCGTCGCTGTGAAGTCGCGAGCAGAAAAACTCGTCTTGCCTCACTTTCCCCTGACGTGATAATCCACCGGGTTGAAATGCCTCCCCAACTTCGCTGGTAGCTCCCAGGAAGGGCATCATCCAGCGGATTCTTGAATTGTTCTTCGCTGACAAGTCGGCTTTGGCCAAGGAAGGTCGGACCCGCACGTCTCGGGATTGCTTCGCGGTGCGATGCCGCGATCCCTCGCTGCGTGAGACGCCCGGCCCCATTGGCCACTGTCCCGCTCGCCACGCGAGGTTGAATGACGGTCCCTTCTCCTCGTTTTTGCAACACCACTGATGAGCACTGAAGAACAACCAACTTCCCGCTGCCGGCTCGTGATGCCGGCGGCGGCAAGCCCCTAACACGCCTTTTTCCTCCTCACAAGGAACGGTGCTATGTCGACTGGTCTCGAACTCCTGAAAAACATTTCCTCGCAACATAGCCCCGAGGCCTTTCGCCAAGAACATTGGGTTGGCACGTTCCCGGACTATCTCGACATCAGTTGCCAGCAACCCGGCGTGAACCGCACGGCGTATCAGCGGCTGTATGACATGGTCATGTCTTACGGCACCTACAAGGTCGAGAACTCCAAAGAGAATCTCGTCCGCTACAAGTTCTTCGACGACCCGGACCACGGCGGCGAGGACGCGATCTTCGGCCTTACCAAGACGCTGATGGATTTAGTGAATGTCTTCAAATCCGCCGCGCTCAAGTACGGCAGCGAGCGGCGCGTACTGCTGCTGCACGGCCCGGTCGGAAGCTCAAAGAGCACGATCGCCCGCCAATTGAAGCGCGGGCTGGAACACTACAGTTGGACCGACGCCGGTGCGTTGTATTCGTTCGGCTGGAAAGAGGCCGACGGCAGCATCACCTGGTGTCCGATGCACGAATCGCCGTTGCAGCTCGTGCCGGACGCTCAGCGCGATTCGGTGCGTGAGTTCGTCGATTTGAACCGCAAAGCCAAGGTCGGCGAGCATGAATACCCGCTCGAATTCACCGGCGAGTTGTGCCCGCTGTGCCGTTACGAATTCCGCGAACGGCAGATGCAATACAACGGCGACTGGACCAAGGTGGTCGAAGACATCGTCGTCAAACGCATCTTCCTGTCCGAGCAAGACCGCATCGGCATCGGCACCTTCCAGCCGAAGGACGAGAAGAACCAAGACAGCACCGAACTGACCGGCGACATCAACTATCGCAAAATCGCCGAGTTCGGCAGCGAGTCCGATCCGCGAGCCTTCAACTTCGACGGCGAATTCAACGTCTCGAACCGCGGCATGATCGAATTCATCGAAGTCCTGAAGCTCGATGTCGCGTTCCTGTACGACCTGCTGGGCGCGTCGCAAGAGCACAAGATCAAGCCGAAGAAGTTCGCTCAGACCGACATCGACACGGTCATCATCGGCCACACCAACGAGCCGGAATACCGCAAGCTCCAATCGAACGAGTTCATGGAAGCTCTGCGCGACCGCACGATCAAGATCGACGTGCCCTACGTCACGACGCTCAGTGACGAGATCCGCATCTACACGAAGGACTACAACGAGAAGCGGGTGCGCGGCAAACACATCGCCCCGCACACGCTCGAAACCGCCGCCATGTGGGCGGTGCTCACACGGTTGGAAGAACCCAAGCATCACGGACTGAGCCTGCTGCAGAAACTAAAACTCTACAACGGCAAAACGCTGCCCGGTTTCACGACCGACAACATCGTGCAGCTCCGCCGCGAAGCCAAAGCCGAAGGTCTGCACGGCATCAGCCCGCGTTACGTGCAGGACAAGATCAGCAACGCTCTGGTCGTCAACCCGTCCGCCACGAGCCTCAACCCGTTCATGGTCATGAAAGAGTTGGAAGGGGGCCTCAAGCATCACTCGCTGGTCGGGGCCGAAGAGGTCCGCGAACGGTATCGCCAACTGATCTCCGTCGTGCGTGACGAGTACACCGACGTCGTCAAGAACGAAGTTCAACGAGCCATCGCCGCCGACGAAGACGCGCTGATGCGGCTCAGTTCGAACTACATCGACAACGTCAAAGCCTACACGCAGCGCGAAAAGGTGAAGAACAAATTCACCGGCGAAGAGGAGCAACCGGACGAACGTCTGATGCGCTCGATCGAAGAGCGGATCGACATCCCGGAGACTCGCAAAGACGACTTCCGCCGCGAGATCATGAACTACATCGGAGCCTTGGCTCTCGACGGCAAGAAGTTCGACTACAAGACCAACGAACGCCTGCAAAAGGCGCTGGAGATGAAACTCTTCGAGGACCAGAAAGACACGATCAAGCTGACGAGCCTCGTGTCGAACGTCATCGACAAAGAAACGCAAGAAAAGATCGACATCGTCAAAAGCCGCCTCATCCGCAACTTCGGCTACAACGAAGAGTCGGCGACCGACGTACTGCAATATGTGGCCAGCATTTTTGCGCGTGGGGATTCGAAGAGTGAGTAGGCGTAGAGAAGGCTCGCGCCTGCCGAACCTCCTCGGTCGTTGGCGACGTTTAAGTGATGGCCTAATGAGTTCACGTGAATTGGTCTGCGGTCAATCTCGACAAAACTGAAACACACATGCCTCGACACTATCTGGTTCCTGATGATGCAGGTACCACTGATCAATGGGTTTTGGAGTGGTCCGACACCGTATTGACTCTGACGTCACCAGACGGAGTTTGCATGATCGAGACTGCGGTCGATCTGGCTCATCGGTGCTTTAATGAATTTGAGTTCTACGAAGAGGAGAAAATCTGCTTCCGATTGGGACAGGGGGAGATCAGATTTCAGACACGATTGGATGTGCTCTATGACGTGAAGGTTTTGATTTCAAACGGCTTGAAACATGACCATGAATACCGAGGATATTTACGACGCGGTGCGTGCCGACTGATTCTGGTGGGATTCGTGGTTTCGGCGATCGGCGCGTTGCTTTTTGGGCTTTACTGTTGGTGGGCCTCTTGGGCACCTGATCCACCCGAAGGACATTGGCTGCGTACCGCAGGGCCATTCATCCGCAAGGGCATGTTTTTGTTATTGGCGATGGCGATTGGTGGGCCGTTGGTTTCGCTGTCTGGTTTTTCACAGCTACGCCGAATTAAGAAGATCGATCGTGAGATTGCTGTCGCAATGAAGAAAAAAGACGGACCGAACGGGGACAGGTCCATTTCCGGGGATGTACGATGACACCAAACACCATCCATCTCGCCGAGACAACGAAGGCTCTCGTGGACGAAGCCGCGCGACAAGCGGGCGTCTCGCCCAGCGAGTTTGTTGAACAAGCTCTTCGCGATCGACTCGCCGAGCAAGCTGTTAAGGCGCGACGGGAACGACTGGTCTCTCCCGCTAAAACACCAGACATGTCTCCAGAGGCTTGGCGACAATTTTTGGAACGCGTCGCCGGAAGTATTCCCGATCCCACTTTTCGGAGGCACGACCAAGGGATCGTGGAAGCCGCTGAGGACTTGTAGGAATGAAGTACCTCCTCGACACCAACGCCTGCGTTCAGTTGTTGCGATTCCCCGTGACATCTCCTGTCTTCCAACGCCTTGCGCGGGAACAGTCGGGGCATGTGGTGACTTGCTCGGTGGTGAAGGCCGAACTGATCTATGGGGCGGAGCGGAGCCAGAATCCCGACAAACACTACAACCAATTGGAGGTTCTCTTCGAGACGCTTGGTTCGTTGCCCTTCGATGACCGATCGGCGATTGAATACGGAGTGATCCGCAGACATTTGGAAACGCAGGGCAAGACCATCGGCCCGAATGACCTCTTGATTGCCGCGATCTCACTCGCGAACGACCTGACCTTGGTGACGCACAATGTGGCAGAGTTCAACCGTGTGCCTGGCTTGCGAGTTGAGGATTGGCAAGCCATTGAGGACTCCCAATCATGACTGACAGCTCTCGCTATGTGAAAAACGTGGAATGGTCGGACGAAGACCATTGCTTCGTGGGGCACTGCCCCGGAATCATCGGCCCCTGCTGTCACGGCGACGATGAGGTCGAGGTCTATCGCGAGCTTTGCCAAATCGTGGAAGAGTGGCTGGATCTCGCTCAACAAGACAATCGCCCACTTCCGCCACAGACCGCCGGCAAGACGCTGGTTGGCCAACTGGCGGTTACCGGCTAGGGAAACAAACGGGGATAGCTCCATTTTCATTTAGGAACTGAGGGACGGATGAGGCCATGACCGACACAGACATTTACGAAACGAAATCGCGCGTGGGAACTCCCACCTGGGAGATGGCTCGGTTCTATCCCGCTCAAGGGGATTGGAGCGAAGAGGACTATCTTGCGCTGAAAACGCGGCAGTTGATCGAATTCACCGATGGGGTTTTGGAGTTTCTGCCAATGCCAGATCGCATTCATCAGAATCTCGTCCGATGGCTGTTCCTCAAGCTGCACGGTTTTTCCGAGACATCGCGTCTGGGGCGGGCGTACTTCGCCCCGCTGCGAGTCAAGACGGAGGCCAATAAATACCGTGAGCCGGACTTGGTGTATCTCAGCAATGAGCGGGAACGACAGTACCCCGACCGATCTCGTCCACCGTTCGGAGCGGACTTGGTGATGGAGGTCGTCAGCGAGGGGGAGGAAGCTCGCAACCGCGACCTCCAGCAAAAACCGCTCGACTACGCGGCGGCGGGCATCCCGGAGTATTGGATCGTCGATCCCGAAAACCGAACGATTACCGTGTTGAGCTTGGAAGGAACGGAGTACTTCCCGCGCGGCGTGTTTGGTGAGGGTGAAGTTGCTGAAAGCGTCCTGCTGCCGGGATTCTCGGTTGATGTCGCCGAGTGTTTCGCCCAGGCCGCGCCGGACACATCGAAATAATTTACGAGCCAGTGAAAGTCACGCCATGACACGAGCCATCGACCGAGACGTACAACGATTCAAAGAGATCGTCAAAGGGCGAGTCCGCAAAGACCTGCGCCGGTATATCACTCACGGTGAGATGACTGGGCGGCAGGGGCGGCGGCTGGTGACGATCCCGGTGCCGAGCATCGACATCCCGCACTTCCGCCACGGGCAGAAGGGATCGGGCGGGGTCGCTCAGGGTGAAGGGGAAGTCGGGCAGCCGATTGGCAGCGGCGGCAATCAGGGAGACGGCGAAGGCCAGGCCGGCAGCGAACCGGGGAGCGGACACACGCGCGATGTCGAGATCTCCATCGAAGAGTTGGCCAAGATGCTGGCTCAGGAATTGGAACTGCCGAACATTCAGCCGAAAGGTCACGACTCGCTCAAAACGCAGAAGGACAAATACAGCAGCATCCGGCAAACCGGCCCGCAGTCGCTGCGGCATTTCAAGCGGACCTACAAGCAGGCGCTCAAGCGCAGCATCGCCTCGAACGACTACGACCTCACCAAGCCGAAGATCGTGCCGATGAAGGAAGATCAGCTCTACCGAAGCTGGAAGACGATTTCCGATCCGCAAGCCAACGCGGCGATCATCTACATGATGGATGTCTCCGGCTCGATGACGCAGGAGCAGAAAGAGATCGTCCGCACCGAGTCATTCTGGATCGACACTTGGCTGCAAAGCCAATACGACGGCGTGCAAGTGCGGTACGTCATTCACGACGCGGTCGCCAAAGAGGTTGACGAAAACACGTTCTATCACACTCACGAGAGCGGCGGCACGCGGATCAGTTCGGCGTACACGGTCGCCAAGCAAGTCATCGAACGGGACTTCCCGACGGACGATTGGAACATCTACATCTTCCAATTCAGCGACGGCGACAACTGGGGCGAGGACAACGTCAGTTGCCTGCAAATGCTGATGACCGACCTGCTGCCGGTCTGCAACCTGTACTGCTACGGCCAAGTGAAAAG
>CAMDDX010000277.1 GCA_945893075.1 Planctomyces sp. SH-PL62
TTCTGTGCGGTGCTCTCGCCTGGGACAAATCCGACGAACTGCGGCCGCCCGTGCGATCGGCATGACGTGCATCTGCGCGACCGGTTGAACGTCGAGCACCGCCTGACCGCCGACGTCGGTTGCCGCAACACGCTGTTTAACGCGATCCCACAAAGCGCTGCCGAGGCCGTACCGGAATTGCTGGCGCGCGGCGTGCGAAACTTCCGTATTGAACTGCTCGACGAATCGCCGGACGAGATTCGGATGATCCTCGATTCGTACCGCGAGTTGTTGACGGGCACCGTCGCCGGCCGCGACGTTTGGAAGAAACTCAACGCGGCGAACCGAGTCGGCGTGACACGCGGAACGCTCGAAGAACGCCGCAACCCGCTGGCGATTCTATGAGGCGTGCGTCAACTTTTTTTCTTGCGTCGCGGCAGCATTCGTTTGGCCGGATTCACGGGCAACCTCGCCAAGACATCGCCCCACTCGTCAACGACCCGATTCAGGCAGGCTTGCAGCTTTTCGGGATCGACGTACTTAGGTGCGACCGGGGTCACAAACAGGGAACCGTTGGTGACAGTCAGATTCACTTGGCCGCCTTCTTGCAGGCCGAGCAGTTCGAGGATTGGCTTTTCGAGGAACAGGGCATTGCTGTTGCCCACTTTGCGAATGGTCTTGAGCATGATTGTCCTCCCGGTTGAAACGATCTTGTGCCGCCAGCCGAGCAGGCGGCAAGAGCATGTGTGAGACTGCTGGTTAGTAAGTCGCTGAGGTGACGCGAGCGAAGATGTCGGCGGCGATGTCCGGAACGGAGCGTTGCTCGATGCCGCGTACGGATTCGATGCGAACCCAGTTCGGTTCGCTGGTGGCGAGTTGCAGATACACGTCGCGGACTTTTTGGAGATAGACGGCGTCGGCTTCTTGCAGGTCGGCGGCCTTGTCGGTGTAGCTGCGGGGTTTCTTCGCGGCGATGTTGCGTTGAGCGAATTCGACCGGCACGTCCAACAGCACGACCAGCGAGGGACGCGGCAGCGCGAATACGTCGAACTCGATGCGTTCGATGGTCCGCAGCAATTCGTCGCGAGCGGGACCGTCCAGCTTGGCTCCTTGATGAGCGAGGTTGGAGGGGACATAGCGGTCGCAGATGACGAAGTCTGATTGTTGCAGCGCGTCGATTAGAGCACTCTTCGATTCAAAACGGTCAGCGGCGTACAGGACGGACGCGAGAAACGGATGGACTTCGTGCAGTTGTCCGAAGCGGCCGTTGAGGAAGTCGCCGATCGCGTGGCCGAAGAGGGTCTCGCGATAACGCGGAAAGCTGAGCAGTTGGGCGCGATGCCCAGCAGCGGTCAGTCGCTCGGTCAATTGCTGGGCCTGAGTCCCCTTGCCAGAACCGTCAATGCCTTCGATCACGATCAGCGGAGCCACGGTGTCTTGTTCCGTTCACGACGCAAGGGGGTCGGGAGTCTTTTTCAGGCCGCGGCGTCTGACTTGCCATTCAGAACGGAATCGGGCGGCCTGAAAATGACTCCCGACCCCTTCACGGTTTACGACGCCAATTGAGCAACTGCCGCGTCGCAACTTTCAGCCACAGAGAAGTACGTCAGCAATTTGGAGGTGCGGAGAATCGAATCGACTCCCGGCGAAAAGCCGAAGAGAACCAGTCTGCCTTGGCTGCGGTGCAGCTTGCGGTGCAGCGTAATGAGTTTGCCCAAGACGGAACTGGTGACGTATTCAACGTTCGTCATGTCGAGCACCAGCTTCAGCCAGTTGAACTGCTCGACGAGCGAGAACAGTTCCTGACCCAATTGCTCGATGTTTTCCTCGTCGTTGAGCATCCGCATGGTGAAACCGACGACCAGCACGTCGCCGTGTTCGTGGAGCGTGAGATAAGTAGGCTGATCGGGCAGAGGCATAAATCGCACCTCGACATTTCGAGTTCGTTGCGAACCGATTGGCTCGCGAATATCAGGCCGAAGAGGGTCGGGATTCTAAGCAGTCCGAATCGAAGACGCTCGCCTGATGAGGGGCAGAAAGTCGGTTCGCGACCAAATCCTTTCGCTCCGTGGGCAGAGCGACTCCCGTGACCAAGTGTCCGAAGTCTCGCGAGTTGCCCGGCAGTTCGACCGAGACATAGCGGCGGTCCGTCCCCTGCACGAACCCCGGCCGAGTCGTCGACAAGCCCTCGACGAGCACCTCGACTTCGCGGCCCGCCAGCGTCGCGGAGTACTGCCGAGTCAGTTCCGTTTCCAGCCGCGTGAGCTCCTGACAGCGCGCCTTCTTGACGGATGCGGCGACGGCGTTCGGCATCAGTGCCGCGCGAGTGCCCCGGCGTCGGCTGAACGGGAAGACGTGGATCTTCATGAACCGCGCCTGCCGGCAGGTGTCGAGCGTTTGCTCAAACTCCTCGTCGGTCTCGCCGGGAAAGCCGACGATGATGTCGGTCGAGAGTGCCGGGTTCGGCAATCGCTCGTGCAGCTTCGCGACCGATTCCAGGAACTGCGCGACCCGATAGCGCCGCCGCATCCGCGCGAGGACCGTGTCTGAACCGCTCTGCAACGCCGGGTGAAAGTGCGGGCAGAGATGCTCGCAGGCCGCGGCGGCCGAGATGAAATCGTCGCTGACTTCCGCCGCTTCGATGCTCGACAGCCGCAACCGCCAGCGGCCGGGAATGCGGTCGAGCCGTTGCAGCAAATGCCACAGCCGAAACGGTGCCTGTCCCGAACGGCCGCGTGTTGTGTCCACGCCGTAGTGGCCGACGTGAATGCCGGTCAGCACGATTTCTTCGTAGCCAAAGTCGATCAGCCGGCGGACTTCGTCTTCGATGTCTTCGGGAGAACGACTCTCCAGTCGCGGCCGCACATGCGGAATGATGCAGTACGAGCAGCGCAGAATGCAGCCGTCCTGAATTTTCACGAACGCGCGCTTGTGTCCGTCGAAACGGCTGATGCCGGTGGGAAACTCGGCGACCCCCAACCGCAGCAGTACGTCGGGAAGTTCGCGTTTGTCGGGCACAACCTCGACCACGTTCGGCAGCCGCGCGACAGAATCGGGATCGTGAGTCGCATAGCAACCGGTGACGATGGTCTGACAGTTGGGGTTCTCGCGTGCGAGTTGTCGCACGACCTGTCGGCCGCGCGAGTCGGCGTTCTCCGTGACCGTGCAGGTGTTGACGACGCACAGGTCCGCCGGTTCGGACTCGGCCGCTTCGCGAAAATCCGCGCGCAGCAACGCCTCTTTGATTTGTTGCGTCTCGTATTGGTTGACCTTGCAACCCAGCGTGACCAAGCGACATGTCCGCACGGCTCGTCGTCCCGTCCATTTCCAGAAAAGAGGCGGCGGAGTATATCGGCGCGAAGGCGGACAGCTACCGCCTCGCGCGCATTTCGTAGCCACGCTCGCCAGAGCGTGGGATGGTTGGTGACTCAGCCCACGCTCTGGCGAGCGTGGCTACCGTCAAGACCTCGGAACTTGTCGATGCGCCGTCTCTTCTTGGGCAATTTTCATTTCGAGTCAGAATTGGCTGCGGCACGCGGCTGGAACCCGGCCGCATCGTTGCTGCGAATGTCGGCGGAGCGTGTGCCCTCATGGATCGCGCTCGCCGAAGAGGGCGACCTGATCTGGACTCCAGAACCGATCGCGGATTCCTTTTGGGAGTCGCTCGCCGCGCAGGGGCTGCCGCGAGTGTGCAGCTTGAACGAACCGCCGGAGGAAGAATTCGAGTTAGTCCCGTGGGGCTGGTCGCCGCGTTCACGAATGCTTGGCAGTCGCACGTCGCAGCCAAGCGATGAGGCGGTGCGGTTGGGGAACTCTCGCAATTGGTCGTTCGAGTTGGAGCAGCAACTGGGCGTCGCGTTACCGGGAGCCGTGCGGGTCGAGCGAATCGAAGAGATCGCAGACGTCGTCCGCCGTTCTGCCAGCCAATTCGGTGAAGCCGAGTCTGAGCACGCCTGGGTCATCAAAGCGAACTTCGGCATGGCTGCTCGTGAGCGAGTGCTCGGCCGCGGACCAACGTTGACGATTACAAACGAGCGGTGGCTGCAACGACGACTTCAATCGGAGGGTGCGGTGTTCTTCGAGCCGTGGCTGCGGCGTCGCGCGGAAGTCGGGATTCAATGGACGCTGCCGAAGGCAGGACACGGCCAACCCGAACTGCAAGGCGTCACTCCGCTGTTGACCGACAAGCAAGGAGGCTATCGCGGCAGCGAGTTCTCGTTGGACGCCACCGTTCCGACCGAATGGCAGCGCGAGGTCGAGGTCACTCAACAAGCGGCGTTGCGGCTGCAACAGCTTGGCTACTTCGGCCCGCTGGGTATTGACGCAGCGATCTATGAGGACTTGACGGGACGCGCACTCGCGCGGCCACTGCAAGACATCAACGCTCGTTACACGATGGGACGCCTGGCACTTGGCTTCCGCAGATTGCTGCGGACGGGTGAACGGGGAGTGTGGCAGCATGGCCGGCGTGATGAGTGGTCCGGCGATGTGACTCGCGAGTTTGACCTCACACCGCCGCTGATCGGAGACGCGCCGCCGCGGCACACTTCGCGTGTGTGGATTCAATCGTGACGGCGTCCTTTTCATCCCGCGGCAGGGGCCTTAGATTGGCCGAGTCAACTGAGTTCCCGGCGCGATCGGTGCCCGATGAGTAGCGGCTGGCGGCGCGGGGCTTTTTCCAAACTACTCCAGGAGAGAACAGCCATGAAACGGCAATGGTGGATGATGGCAGTGGCGGCGATGTTGTCCTGCGTCGCGATGATCGGTTTGCAAGCGGAAGACAAAAAGGACGGCGAAGGTTGGATCAGCCTCTTCAACGGCAAGGATCTGTCCGGTTGGAAGAAGAACGAAGATGGCAAGTTCGAAGTTGAGGACGGCGTGATCAAAGTCAGCGGCAATCGAGCCCACCTCTTCACCGAGAAGGAATTCAAAAACTTCGAATACAAAGTCGAGTGCAAGACCACCAAGGGAAGCAATTCCGGTTTGTACTTCCACACGAAGTACCAAGCGGACGGCTGGCCGGCTCTGGGTTATGAAGCTCAGGTCAACGTTTCGCATACTGACAAGATCAAGACCGGTAGCCTCTACGGCGTGAAGAACGTCGAGGAAGTCGAAGTCAAAGACGACGAGTGGTACGAGACCTACATCAAGGTGGTCGGCCGGAACATCACCATCAAGATCAACGGCAAGACGACCGTCGATTGGGAGCAGCCGGAAAATTTCAGAGACGAGAAATTCCCCGGCCGCAAGATCAGCTCCGGCTCGTTTGCGATTCAAGCTCACGATCCGAAGAGCGTCTGTTACTTCCGCAACATCCGCGTGAAGCCGCTGGCCGACTGACCGGCGGAGTTGTGTTTAGCCGCGTTCGCCAGAATGCGGGCCGAACGTCATCGAGCACCCGCATTCTGGCGAATGCGGCTACACCGGCGTCGTCATGTTGCTCGGCTACAACACGAATGGCTTGGCGTTTCATCGCTGGCAAGACGGCCTCGAACTGCTGGCTGAGGTCGGCTTCCAATCGGTCGCGATCACCGTCGATCAGCATTGCCTCAACCCGTTCGCATCGAACTTCGCCAGCGAGCTTGCCGAGATGCGCTGCACGCTCGAACGGCTGCGACTGCGTTCGGTGATCGAGACCGGCGCGCGGTTCCTGCTGGACCCGCGTCAAAAGCACGAGCCGACGTTGATCTCGCCGACGGCCGAGGGCCGTTCACGCCGCGTCGATTTCCTCTGCCGCTGCATCGACATCGCCAACGAATTGAACTCCGACGCAGTCTCGTTCTGGTCAGGCGTTTGTAGGACGGGCACTCTTGCCCGTCTGGAGTCGGGCAAGAGTGCCCGCCCTACTGACGATATCGTGTGGCAATGGTTGCTCGATGGCTGTCGCCAAGTCTCTCGCTATGCCGAGCAGAACCACATGCAACTCGCCTTTGAGCCGGAGCCGGGCATGTTGATCGAGACGCTTGAGCAATACGGGCAACTCGCCACACAAGTCGGTTCACCCCGTTTCGGACTGACGATCGACATTGGTCATGTGCAATGCGTCGAGACCGGTTCGATCCCCGATCACCTGCGGCAGTGGGCGACACATCTCTGCAACATTCACATCGAAGACATGCGGCGCGGCGTTCACGATCACTTGCGCTTCGGCGAGGGAGAGATCGACTTCCCACCGGTCATGGCCGCACTTCGCGAGATCGGTTACACCGGCTGCGTGAATGTCGAACTCAGCCGGCACAGCCACATGGCTCCCGAAGTGCTGCGCGAATCGTTCGATTTCTTGTCGAGGCTATGATGCGATCCAGCTCCGTGTTTCATCCGCGAAATCCGTGTCATCCGTGTTCCAATCGTGCGGCCTGGAAGAACACGGATGACACGGATTTCGCGGATCGAGCCGGGAAGTCTTTGGCCTGTGTTCTCGTCGCGCTTTGGTTTTGGCAACCGTCCGCCACTCTGGCCGACGACTTTCCGCCGGAGCTGGTGAAGTTCAAACAGTACGGCGACAAGCCGGTCTTCACGGCTGCGGGGCCGGGAACGTGGGAGGTCAAGATCCGCGAGCGTGGCTGGATTCATCTCGATCCGACTTCAGACGGCACCGATGCCGCGAAGCCGAAGTATCGGATGTGGTACACCGGCTACGACGGCACTCGCGAAGGGATCAAGCGATTGGGCTATGCGACCTCATCCGACGGGATCGCGTGGAGCCGGCACAAAGAGAATCCGCTCGTCGATCCGCTTTGGGTTGAGGACGTGATGCTCGTGCCTCACAGCGGCACATGGCACATGTTTGCCGAGGGCCGTGACGATCAAGCTCAACTGCTGACCAGCCGCGACGGAGTGAAGTGGCAGCGAGCCGGGCAACTCGACGTCCGCAAATCCAACGGCCAGCCGATTGAGCCGGGACCGTATGGAACTCCGACCGCGTGGCAGGAAAACGGCGTCTGGAATTTGTTCTACGAGCGACACGACGCCGGGGTCTGGTTGGCGACATCGCGCGATCTCAAAGTCTGGACCAACGTCAGCGACGAACCGGTGCTGCGTCCGGGACAAGGTCTTCACGACCGCGACTTGATCGCGATGAATCAGATCGTGAAGCACAAAGGGCGCTACTACACCTACTACCACGGCTCGGCCAAGGGCGAGACGCCGTCGTTGTGGAGCACCTGTGTCGCCGTCTCCGATGATCTGCGTTCGTGGAAAAAGTACGACGGCAATCCGTTGCTGGCGCGCGAACTCAATCGGTCCAGCGGAATTGTGATTCGCGACGGCGAGCGGTTTCGGCTTTACACGATGCACTCCGACGTCTGGCTGCATGTCGCGGAACCCTAATGCTCCACAGGCGACCGTACCGCGACCGTTAGGGAGCGGTTAGGGTGGTTCGGGCCACTCCCTGACGGTCGTGGTACGGTTCGATCATGTCTTTTGAACTGCTCAATCCGTGGATGCTGGCAGGCTTGGCGGGAGTCGCCTTGCCGGTGATCGCGCATCTGTTGAGCAAGAAGAAATACGACATCGTCTCTTGGGGCGCGATGCAGTTTCTGAAGCTGGGCCAAGAGACTCGGCGGCGTGTGTGGCTGGAAGACTTGTGGCTGCTGCTGCTGCGGATGGCGTTGGTCGTGTGGTTGGCGATCGCGATGGCTCGGCCGTGGATCAGCGCGAAGTGGCTGGGGGACATCGGGCCGCAACCGAATCGGGATGTGGTCATCATTCTCGATGGCTCGTACAGCACGGCTTGGGAGGCGACTTCGGTCACACCGCAAGAGCTATCCGTGCGGTGGATCGACAAGTTCTTGAGTCAACTTCGTCCCGGCGACACGGTCACGCTGCTGGAGGCTCGCGAGCAAGTCCGCACGCTGATCGACCCGCCGACGCGGGATGTGAACCGCGTGCGCGATGTGCTCAAGCGACTGCTGCCGCCAACTGGAACGGCGAATTTTCCGGAGGCGCTGGCTCACGCGGTCAAGCTGCTCAGCCGCACGAATCATCTGCGGCGCGAGGTCGTCTTGCTGACCGATGGGCAGGCGCAAGGTTGGTTTTCCGAGGACTCGAATCTGTGGTTGCGGCTGGACGATCTGCGGAAGCAGTCGTCGGTCACTCCGCATTTGTGGGTCGTCAACGTGCTCGCCGCCGGTGCCGGCGATGACCAGGAATTGCCCCCTTCGGCCGAGCGATTGAACTTTCACGTCGAGCGCTTGCAGCCGTCGCGTGAGTTATCGGTGCCCGGCTTTCCCGTGCGTGTTCAATCGCGAGTCCGCTTCAGCGGCGGTTCGACCAGCGTGACTCGGCAAGTGCATTTCGAGGTCGATGGCCAGCGACTCGCGGAGCGCACGGTCTCCGTCACGCTCGCGCCGGGCGGCGAAGCCAACGTCGAATTCGAGCATCGCTTCGAGAGCACGGGCTCGCATCTGGTCCGAGTCGCATTGGATGCCGATGACTTACCGACCGACAACACCAGCGAAGCGGTGATCGTCGTCACCGAAGCGTTACCGGTATTGCTGGTGGATGGCGATCCGCGTCCCGATCCGGTGCAGAGCGAAACGTTCTTCGTGCGCACCGCGCTCGCCGCGAGCGGCAACGACACACCGTGGGTCAAGCCGACCGTCGTGAAGTGGTCCGAATGGAACGTGGGGCAGGTTTTCAACCTGCCCGTCGAACCCAAGCCAATAACCCCGAAACCGAACGCGAAGCCGGACGGGCAGGTTGAAAACCTGCCCCACGTGAACGAACTCGATAAGTACGCGACGGTCGTGCTGGCGAATGTGCCGCAACTGACCGACGCTCAATTCGCCGCGCTCGCCGACTACGCGAAGCGCGGTGGTGGGGTCGGCCTCGCGCTGGGCAATCGGGTCGAGAAGGATCGCTACAACAGCCAGCTCTTCGCGGACGAGACCGGCTTGCTCGGCGTGTCGCTGGTCGAGATCGAATCCGAACCGGCCGAACATCGCGAGCAAGGGGTGTTCATCGCCAACCCGACGCTCGAATCGCCGTGGCTGCAACGCTTCCGCGCCGAGCGCGGTGCCGCGTTCACGACTGCGCGGTTCAGTCGCTGGTGGAAGGTGCTGATTGCGGAAGACAAAAAGCCGAAGGCAGAAGGCCCTGAGGAGCTGAAACCCGATGACGACGCGGTGCAGGACAAGCTCGAACGTTCGCCGGCAGTCGTACACGCGAGGTTGCAGACCGGAGCGCCCTATTTGATCGGCGGCCAGTGCGGTCGCGGGAATGTGATGTTGCTGACCTCGCCGTTGGATGCCGATTGGAGCACGCTGCTCGCCAAGCCGGATTTCGTCGCGTTCGTGCATGAGTGGCTGTTTCAGCTCGCATCGCGACGTGGCGAACGAAACGTCGCGGTGGGGCAACCGTTGGTCGGAACTCTCTCGCCATCCGTTAAGCCGGCGGACGACGGCACTCCGACGGGCTTCGTCTTTGAAGGCCCGGACAGTGAGCCGCGCGAAGCAAAACTCAGAGGTGAGGGAGCGTCGCAGTTGTTGATCCTCGACGACACATCGCTGCCGGGTGTTTATTCGTTGCGACGCAAAGTGCCGGCTGACGAGCAACGACTGTCGGGCCAGGCCGTCGCGCCTGAGAAGAACAAATTCGTGAAGCCGCTCGCCGCGCCGGGTCGTGAGCTGTTCGTCGTCAATGCCGATCGGGCGGAGTCCAATCTCACGCCGTTGACCGATGAGCAAATCACGTTGATCACCGCTGACGAGCGGTTGCAATTCATTCGCGAGGGGCGTGAGATTCAGGCCGCCGCTTCTAACGAACTGCCGCGCCACGAACTCTGGCAATTCCTGTTTCTGGCGTTCCTCGCGCTGTTGGTCGGCGAGGTGTTGATGACTCGCAAACTGGTGCGCGGCGGGCATGCGACCGCCGATGCCGATGTGAATTGATGGACGGTGGGCCGAGTGAAGATTGAAGGGAATCCAATGGCAGTCTGGTTGTCCTGGGTAATCACGTCGTTGCGTCGCGCTGCGTGGGCTCCGGTGCTCGTTTTCAGCATTCATCTCGTCGCACTTTTGGGCTTCGACCTCTATCGGCACTTCCCCGATTTCGACATCCCGATGCACTTCATCGGCGGTGTCGCCATCGCGCACTTCGTCGGGATGAGTTACCGCACCGCCGCTCGAATGAAGTTGTTGGGCGAGCCATCGGCCGTGATGTTTCCACCGATGATCCTGGGGCTGACCAGCCTGGCCGCTGTCGTTTGGGAGTTCGCCGAATTCATCGCGGATCGGCAGTTCGGAACGCTTTCACAACCCAGCTTGGCGGACACTCTGTTGGACTTGCTGATGGGGCTGTTCGGTGGAGCGGTTTGGATGGCCGGGAATCATCTGTGTTCGGCGGGGATTGGTCGCAAGGACCGACCTGAGTGATGAGTGCGGATGGGGGTGTGCCAATTTTGGCTGGCGCGATGAATAAGGAGCTGTCAGAATGAGGTTAGAAATGTTCGGAACCTCTTTCTGGAGTCGATCATGGATGATGTGCCACAAGTGAAATCAGGGTTGTTGATGCCAGCGGTTCGGGAGCAGGT
>CAMDDX010000278.1 GCA_945893075.1 Planctomyces sp. SH-PL62
GTTGGCTACGACGCTTTGCCATCACGCGACTCAAGCATCATCCGCTCAAAGAAAGTCTGCGAGGCAAGATGCAAATCGCCGGCTGGAACGACGACTTCCTCGCGGAAGTCCTCACAGGTCAACAACTTTGATACGCGCTGGCCGTGCCGCAAAGTCCGACGGCGTTTTCTTCAAGACTGTTACTGTGGTCTCCGTCGATATGATGAATATCGGCAACTCGCCTGTGCTCGAGACAAATGCAACATCGGTGATGGCATTGTGTCAGGACTGTGTCCACCACATGTTTCGGCCAAGCTACCCGTTTCGACATCTTTTGAACTCCAGCTTCGACTCCAGAATCTGGTTGAATCGTAGCAGAATCCCGTATTCAATTCCGTTGGCGCATGCGCTCGACTAGCTCGACCGATAGCAGGCAGGTTACTCATCGGATTCACGCTACTAGTCGCCGTTCGGCGGCGAAGTTCAGAGAGACTCAGCTCACGGCTTCGGCCACTTCAAATGCTTGTGCAGGAACTCGAACGACCCTTTTCCGTTGATCTCGTGGAGACCGTCGAAAAATTCGATGTCGGTGCGGTCGCCGAAGCCGAGCGTGTCGCACAGGCGGCGGACTTTGGCGTATTCGTAAGCGACCCATTCGTCGGGAGCGACGCCGTCCCAGTGACCGCGCTCGACTATGCGCCGGAGAAAACCGTTCTTGAGCGATTCGTCGGGCTGGCGTAGGCTAGGCACATCATGAGCTTGCCGGAAATTCAATCGTTGATTTCGCAGTTGCCTCGTTCTGAACGCGAGACGTTGCTGCGGCTGCTTGGACAGCAATTGGCGGATGAGGCTCAAGGGGGCCGTCTGCCGGAGAATTCGCAGGCCGCAAAAGTCGAGCGGTCTCAATGGTTGGACGAGCTGCGCCAACTGCGAGAAAGCGTCACCACTGGCACTCAGGGCACGCCGTTGTCCGAGATTCTCGATGACCTCCGCGCGGATCGAACCTGACCATGAGCTATTGGGACACGTCCGCGCTGGCCAAGCTGTATTTCGTGGAACCAGACTCGGCGAAGTTCGATGCACTGGCGCAGCGGCCAGTCCCGATCCGAATCTCGCCGTTGGTTCGCTATGAAGCTCGGCTGACGTTCCTGCGCCGCGAGCGAGAAGGAGTGATTGCCGCTCATGCGGCGGTTGTGCTCAGTCGGCGACTGGATCAAGACATTGCCAACGGCAAAGTGGAAATCGTCGCCGCCGATTTCGCGATCGAGACCGAGTTCGAGCAAGTCGTGCAAGCCTGTATGAATCGAGCGACTCCGATTTCGATTCGCACGCTCGATGCTCTGCACGTCGCGGCTGCGCTCTCGGCGAAAGAGACCGAATTCGTCTCGAACGACCTGCGCCAAAGAGACGCAGCCGCGGCTGTCGGCATGACGGTCTTGCCGTGAGGCGAATCCTTTTCGGTGAAGAAGCAGGATTGATCGATCTGCTCGGCTGACGCTCGAAGGAAGTAACTCACGGCTTCGGCCACTTCAGGTACTTGTGCAGGAACTCGAACGTTCCCTTGCCGTTGATCTCGTGGAGGCCGTCGAAGAATTCGATCTCCGTGCGGTCGCCGAGGCCGAGCGTGTCGTACATCCGGCGGACTTTGGCGTATTCGTAGGCGACCCATTCGTCGGGAGCGACTCCGTCCCAGTGGCCGCGCTCGACCATGAATGGACGCGGGGCGAGCAGTGCGACCATCTCGGCGTAGTTGAATGTCGAGCCCATGTCGAAGTACGGCATCTCCCACTCGACCGTGAACATGAAGCTGTACTTGGCGTCGGTCGAGCAGACCTTCCTCGCCCAATCGTTGAAGTCGGCCGAGCAGATCGACAGGCAATACCGATCCAGCAGCGGCGGGATGCGCACGGCCGTCTCGCCGCCATAGCTCAGGCCATAGAACGCGATGCGGTCGGGATCGACCTGCGGCAGCGAGGACAGCCAGTTCAAGATTTGCTCGTGCTGCGCGAGGATGAACGAGAACAACGACCCCTTCACGCAATTCGCCTTGCGGCTGAGGAACCGATACTTGTCCTCGCCGCGATACGGATTGTGCGGAGCAAACACGATGAAGCCCCGCTCGGCCAGCTTCGCCGCGTAGTCGTGATATGCCTTCTCGTCGTTCTCGATGACGACCTTCGGCACGCCGTTGCGGCCATGCTGACAAACGACAACCGGCCGCTTCTCACCCGGCTTCAAATCCTTCGGCAACAGCAACACGCCCCACGCGAAGACATCCGGAAAGACATCCAGCACAACGTCGTACCCGACCCATTTGTCGTTGTCATAAATCTTCCGCGACCGCGCATTGAACGGCAGCAACGAATCATCAAACTTGCCGAGCACGTCGTTGCGAAAATACTCGCGGAACTTCGCGGTCGATTCGGAGAACTTCTCGCTTGGAGTGACCCGATTCATCGGGTCTTTCGCCGCTTCAGCCTTCGCCTGCTGAGCCAGCGCCGTCACCGGAAAGAATTTGTCTCGCGTGTGATCCGACTCGCGCACCAGACGCTGAATGAAGCGTTCGAGTTCGAGCACTTGGCGGCGCTGTCGTTCGGCGATGTTCTCGTCGACGGTCTTGCGGACCTCTCTGAATTTGGAATCGGCTTTGGAATCGGCGGCTGGCGACGGTTGTCCGAGGTGGTTCGCGAACCGTTCAGTCGCGGCCTCCGAGGTTCGTGTCGCCGGGATTTGTGCGACAACGAAGTCGCGCCGTTGAAAGCCTTCGGGGAGCAATGTTGCGATTCGCTCAAATTCGCGACGTACTTCGTCTGTCGGGGGTGTCTGTAATCTGCCAATCGCTGCACCGCCACGTCGCCCCGGTTGAATCGGTGGTGGACCGTCGATTCGGGGGTACTCCGCCGCATCGACGACCAATGGCCGCGGGGCAATCAACGTCGCCAATTCCGCGTCACCGAATTCCTGGTGCAGCGACCAAACATGACGATAGATCGGCTCTTCCCACGGTCGCGCGTGCGGGCCGAAATATCCTGCGACGAGGCATCCGGACAACCTCGGTTCGACCGCGGCGGCGAACATCGCGATCAATCCACCCTCACCATATCCGGCGACGCTGACTTGCTTCGACTTGCCGACTTCTTGTTGCAACCACTCCGCCGCTGCCAGAACCTTTTGAACTTCCAGGCCAATGATGTGTCGGCCCATGTGGTACGCCTGACGCCAAATCCACTCGCGATGCGACTGATTCGTGAACGCGACTCGTTCATTGCCTGAGGACGTGTCTTGGCGGCTAATAAGCATCGGAACCAACACAACGAACCCTTGATTCACCAATTGCCGACTCACGTCGGCCTGGTTGCGAATGACTTCCTCCGGGATTGAATCCGCATCCGGAATCGCGATGACGGCACCCACAGCCGGAGCCGTTGGCCGGAGCAGCAAGCCTTCGCCAGAAACGCCGTCCAACACCGTCCAACGCGCTCGTGAGACGGTGAAGGTCGCCTCTGGGCGAACACTCTTGTTCGTAATCGGGCCCCTCGGAGACTGCGGTTTGTCGTTGGGGCTCACAAACTCCATCCGAGCCGGCACACGTTGGTCGACGACGCCGATGAGCTTCTTCAGCCGCTCGCGATTTGGCGCGATCGACTTCTCGTAGGCTTCCGGCGACGACGTGTCTCGCTTCCAGAACTGCTGGCGGTTCGCGACGGCGTGCTCGATCTTCCGATCGACGAAGCGATGCAGGCCGTCCATCATCCGGTCGGCAAGATCGTCGTCCCACGTCAGCGACTGCGTGTTCGGCAGAGTGGCGGGCACCTCTGCCGCGACTGTGCCGCAGAGAATCAACCAAACCAGAAGTCCGCGTGTCATGGATTGTCCTTTGGATTTAGGGAGCTCAGCAACGCGCCTCAAAACGGAGGATCTGGGTGGCAAAAAAATGATGGGCAGAAAAATCTCAACGTGCCGGCCATTTTTCTGCCCATCATTTTTTTGCCATCCTCCGGGTTTGTGCAGGCCACATCATTTTGACTTCGACTCCGCCTCTTCCGTGATGCAATAAAGAGATCGTTCCCCGCGCAGGAACAATTCGCGACCAACGATCGCGGCGGAGGCGGCGAAGACGTCGTCCAAGTGATTGAAGGCCAGTTCGCGCGGTTTGTCTTCGTGGCTGAGGACGATCGTGTTACCGGAAAGATCGGTGACGTACACACGGCGGCCGGCTCCGACGGGTGATGCGTAGATGTCACTGAGTCCGCCGAGGCGAATCTGGCCGGGGCGGTCTTCGCCGGTTTGAGCGGTCACTCGCGAGAGGACGCCTTGATAGTGCGTCAGGAAGTAGAGCGAGTCGCCATACAACAGCGGTGACGGGACATACGGAGTGCCGCGCGAGCGGCTCCAGGCGACGCGGTCGGTGCCGGTGATGTCCCCTTTGGCGCGGTCGAGTCGGATCGCCAGGAACGCTCGCTTTTCGTAGCTGCTGCCGGCGAACAGCATTCCTTCGGCGGCGACGGGTGTGGCGACGACGTTTGAGGAAAGGCCACCGCATTCCCAAATCACTTTGCCGGTTGCGAGGTCATAGCCGCGCACGCGATTGGTTCCAGCAACGATGAGCAACGGCTTGTCGTTGTGTTCGATGATGATCGGCGAGGACCACGAGGTGTCCTCATCGCGTTTCGCTTTCCAAAGCTCCCGGCCGGTCTGTTTATCGAAGGCGACGACGAAGCATGGCCCGTCGTGATCCCAATTGATGACCAGCGTGTCGCCGTAGAGCGCGGGCGAGATGCTCTCGCCGTGGCCGTGCTTGGTTTGCATCTCGCCGAATTGCTTCTGCCACTTCATTTCGCCGTTCAGGTCGAGGCAATACAGCCCGTGTGAACCGAAGAAGGCGAAGACGTGCTCGCCGTCGGTCACGGCCGAATTCGATGCAAGGCTGCCGGTGTAATGCCCGCCTTCGTGCGGCAGTTTTTTGTGGACTGTCTTCTGCCAGAGGATTTTCCCATCGCGGCGGTTGATGGCCAGCACGACGAACTCGTGCCGTTGCGTCACTGGCACACCGTCGTGAGTTCCCGGAGCGGTGCTGTGTTTCGGCGGCAGCTTCTCGCCATAGGGGACGGCGGTCGTGAGGAAGATCCGATCCCCGGAAACGATCGGCGTCGAATGTCCCTTTCCGGGCAAAGCGACTTTCCAGCGGACGTTTGTCGTTTCGCTCCATTCAATCGGCGGATTGGCGTTCGGTGCGACGCCGGTTCCCAAGGGGCCACGCCACTGCGGCCAACCTGGTTCATCCGCGCGAGCGACGCCGGTCGCCACGGAGAACAGGAAGATCGACAGGTTCATCCAACATAGCGATCTCAACATGACGTACCTCCCGGCTTCAGTGTCCTGGATTGAAGTCGCGGTCGAAAGCTCTCAATCCTCTGACGAACGCGACTTTACGAAACGTGGCCGGCCCTTGAAGATGCTCGGCCAGACGAACAAAAGAACGAGGAACCTGCGACGTGTTTTTAGATTTGCCAGTTGGGATTCTGTTGTTGATGGTCGTGGAGCTGATCTCGGCCGCGGTCGGTCTTTGGATGTTGCTTTGGGTTCGCAAGCTTTGGCGTGATCGGCCGTCGCTAATTCTTCTTCTTCTTAACAACTTAGGCCTACTGATTTGGTTTTGGAGTGCGTTTTTGATTTTGTATGAGTGGAGCGTCGCACTTGATGATTATTCACTCGGAATGGTGCTCTGGCTGATCGCCGGAGCCGTTGGCTTCTGGTTGCTCCTACGTCAGCGAGGGCAGTGGCGTGGGCAGCCAAAAAAATTGAATTGGGTCAACGCCGGGCTGTCGCTGTGGATGGGGTTGGCTTTGCTGACGTGCGTTGAGTTGTACTTCGCGATCTTTTACGACACATCGGACTCGTTCAACATGACGAACGTGTCGCGAAAGTGGTTCAAGTTGCATGTTGAGCCACAGAAGCATCGCTTCGAAATTCGGCCGGGCGAGGGGCTGATGATTCGCGATGACCGCGACTATCCGACACAGCTTTCCAAAGATCAGCGACATCTGGTGTTCTTTGGCGACAGTTTCACGTTCGCTCAGGGTGTGCCGGAGGTGCGTGACCGCTTCAGCAATCGCGTGCGAGCGGCACTCGAACCAGCCTCGGACGGACGAGTTGTGGTTTCCAACCTCTCCGATGCCGGCACCGATCTGCACTGGGTCGAGGCGGTGATGAAGGCGCTCTTCGAGAACGGCCATCGCGTGGACACGGCGGTCTATGTGCTCTGCCTGAACGACATCGAGACATTTCACGAGCGGCATCGGACTTACTACCAAGATTTGAGCAAGCACTCGCCGACCTTTTTCCTATTTCGCGACACCTACTTCTTCAATTGGGTCTATTTCCGAGTCAAACAGGCGACACTGAAGGACGTGCGCGGGTATTTCTCGTTCGTGCAGGAGTATTACTCCGGAGAACCGTGGGAGAAGATGAGCCGGAAACTGGATCAGATGCAGACGCTATGCGCGGCGCACGGGACGGACTTTCGGATCGTTGTCTTTCCGTTCCTGCACAACTTGGGGTCGGAGTATCCGTTTCGTGAAGCCCATCAGAAAATCGTGGAGCATTGCCGGTCACGGAACATTCCGGTCTTGGATTTAGAGCCGGAACTGACGCCGTTCGCCGCGAAAGGTCTGACCGTGAACCGCTTTGACGCTCATCCCAATGAACTGGCCCATCGCCTCGCAGCCGAGGCGATGCTGCGGGAACTTCTGCGGGATTTCTCCGCGAATGGAAATCCTCGACCGAACGGTTCATAATCCCGCCCCAACTGCGGCTATGGGCGGAATTTTGCTTGCCCGTCTCTCTCCAAAAACCCCGCCTTCAATTGGTCTCATGACAGCACCTCTCAACAAAGTCTTCCGCCTGGAGCGCGATGGAAACGTCCTGATTGTCATCCCTCAGGGTGACATCAGCGGGTTCCGCTACAACGACGTTCATCAGGAATCCAACGTGACTCTGCAGGTGCTCGATGACCCGTCGTTGCAGCATGTCGTGATCGATTTCACGGCCGAGCAAATTCTGGGATCGATCATCATCAGCGTCGTCATCAAGACGTGTCGCAAGGCCGGAGCCAAGGGGGGCAAGGCCGCGTTCTGCAATGCCTCGACCGACATGTTGGAAGTGCTCACGACCATGAATCTGATCAAACTTTGGCCGCACTATACCAGCCGAGCCGAAGCGATCGCCGCCGTTCAAGCCGGATGAAGCCACCCGCGACCAAGCTGCGAAGGACATCCGCGTGACCGCCGCTTTACCGCTCGACATCGCTGCCGCCAGCCCTGCCGTCCGACCGATCGCCGTGATCGACATCGGCACGACCGCCATCCGCATGGCCATTGCCGAAATCGACGGCTCCGGCACCGTCCGCACCTTGGAAACCGTGTCGCAAGGGGTCGATCTGGGCAAGGACACGTTCACCCGCGGCATCATTAAACGGGGCACCATCGAAGACTGCGTCAAGGTGCTGGTCAGCTACCGCCAGTTGCTCAACGAGTACCAGATCACCAGCACCGACCAAATTCGTGTCGTCGCCACCAGCGCGGTGCGCGAGGCAGCCAACCGCCTGTCGTTCATCGACCGTATCTACATCGCCACCGGCCTGACGGTCGAACCGCTCGACGAAGCCGAGGTCAACCGCATCACGTTCGTGGGCATCAAGCCGTACCTCGATTCGGAACGAGCCCTCGCGTCGGCGAAGACGTTGGTCGTCGAAGTCGGCGGCGGCAGCACCGAAGTGCTGCTGGTCCAAAGCGGACAAGTCGCGTACTCGCACACCTATCGGCTCGGCTCACTGCGACTGCGCGAAATGCTCGAAGAGCACCGCCTGCCGAAGCTGAAGGTTCGCTCGATCATGCAGAGCCAAATCGGACGCACGGTCGATGAGATTGTGGTCCACGTTCCACCGGAAGGCTCGACGGAGCTGATCGCGCTGGGCGGCGACGTCCGTTTCGCCGCGGCCCAGATTCTGCCCGAGAAGAAACTGCAACATCTCGGCCGCGTCTCGACCGCGTCGTTGGAACGCTTCACCGACAAAGTGCTGGAGATGTCTCCGGACGAAATCGTGCAGAAGTTTCAGATCTCGTTTCCCGACGCGGAAACGCTCGGCCCGGCGCTGCTCGCCTACAGCTTGTTGGCGCGGACGCTGCATCTCGACCACATCCTGGTCACGAACGTGAACCTGCGCGACGGCTTGCTCAAAGACCTGGCCGTGCGCGGCGCGTGGTCGGAAGATTTTTCGGAGCAAGTCCTCCGCACGGTGATCGACTTCGGCCGCAAGTTTTGCTTCGACGAACCACACGCCACGCATGTCGCGATGCTGGCTAAGAAACTCTTCGAGCAGCTTCGCGAGCAACATCAACTCGATTCCCGCACCGGCCTGCTGTTGCAAGTCGCCGCGTTGCTGCATGAAGTCGGGCTGTACGTCAACACGACCAGCTATCACAAGCACTCGATGTACCTGATCCAAAACGGCGAACTCTTCGGCCTGTCTCGCCGAGATCAGCTCCTGGTCGCGATCGTCGCGCGCTATCACCGCCGAGCCTCACCCAAACCAACCCATGCCGGCTACGCCTCGCTCGACCGCGACGGGCGCGTCACGGTCGCCAAGCTCGCCGCGCTGCTGCGAGTCGCCATCGCGCTCGATCGTTCCTACACACAACGCATCGCCGACCTGACCTGCGGACGCGAAGACGACCGCTTAGTCATTCAAATTCCGAACGCGGACGACTTGTCGCTCGAAGAACTCGCCCTCAAGCAAAACGGCTCGCTGTTCGAGGAAACCTTCGGCCTGCAAGTCGTGCTGCGAGCGAAACAGGGATGACCCCGCACATGCCACCCGAACTCCGCATCGCCGAAGCCGCCGCCCATGCCGGGGCCGAGATTGCCCTCCAACACTTTCAAAACTTGGCCCAAGTCACCAGCCAAGTCAAACCGGGCGAGCCGAGTTTCAACCGCGTCTCCATCGCCGACGTCGAATCCGAACACGCGATCGTCGCCGTCATCCGCCGCGAGTTCCCCAATCACGCAATCCTGGGCGAGGAAGCCCACTTGGCCGCCCCCGATGCCGAGCATCTGTGGGTCATTGATCCGATCGACGGCACAAACAATTTCCTGCACGGCATCCCCCAATTCGGTATCTCGGTGGCCTATTACCGAGCCGGCCAACCGGTCTGCGGCGTGATTCTCAATCCGGCTCGCGGCGACAGCTTTGTCGCAGCGCGCGGGCATGGAGCCTTTCACAACGGCCAGTGCGCCGGCGTCTCCGAACATCGTCGGCTGGATGAAGTCTTGATCGGACTCGGCTTCTACTACGACCGCGGCGCGATGATGGAAGCCACGCTGGCCGCGATGCGCGAACTCTTCGGACACAACATTCATTGCATCCGCCGCATGGGAGCCGCAACGCTCGACCTGTGCATGGTCGCCTGCGGACAACTCGGAGCGTACTTCGAATACGAACTCTCACCGTGGGACTTCGCGGCCGGCCGCTTGTTCGTCGAAGAAGCGGGAGGCCGTGTTACCACCTGCGATGGTGGACCGCTCCCACTGGCGAAGACCCACATCCTCGCCACCAACGGTCTGTTGCACGACATCATGCTGGAAATCGTGCAACGACATCTGCCTTCGGCAACCGTGTTTAAGCACGGCCACTAACCCGCCGAGGCTGTGGTTGATTCGTGGAGCACGATTGTATCGTGCTCGTTTTCGGGCACGTTGGAAACGTGCCCCACGTCGCTTCGAGGAGATCGTCCGTCCGTGGATGGCATCACAGTGATCGTGGTCCCGGAAATGCCGAGTGATGTCCGTGAGTTTTGAAATCGTGGCGAGGGCGTGTTGAACCGACTTGCGTTACCGATTTGGCCCTGAGCAGAATTGGTTGATGACTGCACTCGCGATTGAGGTTTGCAGGCGCAACTCTGACGAACATCTCCTCTCGCGGCTTTCACAACGAGCGGACTGGCCGCTGGCCGACGTTCACAAGATTGCCGGTGACACTGCTGACTGATCGGCCTGTTTGCAGTCTCGGCCGAACGCTTGTCGCTGATCGCGCTTCAGGGACTGGAGCAGATTGGACGCGAACGCACTGCTGCGGTTCTTGGAACACATCGCTGCTCAAGCGCAGGGGTCAGGTCTTCAAATTTCAAAATTGCCTTGGCAATTTTGAAATTTGAAGACCTGACCCCAAAGCTGGCCTCGCGAATGGGGCGCGATCTGGATTGGAATGGCGATGTGGGATTGAAGTCATCCGCATTCCGAAAATTAGCCGCGCGGCGCTAGCCTGAATTATTCACGGCTAGAAACAAAAGCGGCCTCCTCGCGCATCTAAGTGGTTGGATTGAAAGCCACTTCAGAACACGCACGGAGGCCGCGATGAGTTTACAGACTGCTTTAGATTTTGCATTCG
>CAMDDX010000279.1 GCA_945893075.1 Planctomyces sp. SH-PL62
CGAGGGGCTGCTGGGGCAAACATTTCAAATCAGCCGCACGATCCTGCGCAACGCGATCGACTCGCGGCAGGCGCTGCTGGTGGAAGACACGACGGAAGACTCGCGCTTCCAAGAGGCGTTGAGCATCCGTCAGATGTCAATCTGCTCGGCGATCTGCGTGCCGCTGTATCACGACGGACACGTCGCCGGAGTCCTGTATATCGACACCCGCGAAAAGGACTCGCCGCTGAGTCCGCACCACCTGGAGATCGCCACGGCGCTGGCCCTGTTCACGGCGGTCGCCGTCGAGCAGTTTCGTCTGCGCGAGACAGCGCTCGCCGAGCAACGTCTGCGGCAAAGTCTGGCGCGGTACAGCTCCCCCGCCGTCGTCGAACGCATCCTGCAAGCGGGCGATGCCGGGCAGATGATCGCCGACAAAGAAATCGTGACGGTCTTGTTCTCCGATCTGAAGGGCTTCACGTCGATGAGCGAAAAGTTGTCGCCGGCGGAAGTCGTGGAAGTGCTCAACGCCGTCTTCGCTCGCCTGACCGACGCCGTGTTTCGACAACAAGGGACGCTCGACAAATTCATGGGGGACGGGATGCTGGCGTTCTTCGGTGCCCCGCTGCGTCTGACCGATCACCCGCTGCGCGCGGTGCGTGCCGCTTGGGAGATGCTCATTTCGGTCGATGACTTTAATCGCTCACGTCCAGGTGCCGACCCCATCGGCATCCGCATTGGGATCAACACCGGCGAGGCCATCGTCGGCGACATCGGCAGCCTGACGCGCAAGGACTACACCGTCATCGGCGACACGGTAAACGTCGCCAGCCGCCTCGAATCGTCGGTCGCCGGCACCAATCAAATTGCCATCGGGCCACAGACCTACGAAGCCGTTCGCCACGAATTCACCTGCGAGCCGCTCGAACCCATCCGGCTCAAAGGGAAGACCGAATTGGTGCAGCCTTATCGAGTCGTCACCGACAACCGAAAGTGAAGGTCGTAGGGTGGGACAAGGTCGCTTCGACCGCCGGCCCACCAGCAATTGAAGGAGGCTGTCCGTTGTGCAGACGAAGGTAGAGATCTCTTTGCGAATCAGATGGTGGGCCGGCGCCGAAGCGGCTTGTCCCACCCTACGCGGCACAATGCGTCGTGTGCCCAAATTCACCGTGTCGGAAACTACTGACGTTGATCCCTCGGCCCTTGGCTGAGCCGGGGCGCATCGCTGAGGCTGGCGGCGAAGGTGTCGAGAAACTCGTGGCAGAATCGCTGAGTAAAACGTGTGGCACCGTCGGCGAGCAGATGATGCCCGTCCCAAAAATCTTGATCCGCGTTCCACTCGGAGGCATCGAGCACCGGCACGCCACAATCCTGAGTGATCGCCGCCAGGTAGTCATTGAGTGCTGCTCGAACTTCTGGCCGATACATCTCTCGAAAATCCGCCGCCTCCGGCATGAGATACAGCGCGGCACTGATTTGTTCTTGCCGGCAGGTCTCCAAGATTCTCCGCACCGCTCGATCACCGACATCTGTGACTTTCCAAGCCGCAAGATTTGCCTCGTACTCGGAACGCGCCCGTTCCAGTCCACTGCGGTATTCCTCGGCTGTGGCGACTTTGACTCCCTCGGCAAACGCCCGCCAACCCCAAGGTGTGAATTTCTTGGGAGAAGCATTACTGGGCACATCGGTCTCGACCCAAGCCGGCGCGAAACGGCGAAGAACTCGGAGTCGCACTGATGACCAATGGCTCGACCACTCCGAGGACGCGAGGGAATCCGGAGATTGCGGAGGCACGATCTGACCGGTGAGGATCGCCAGTTCTTCAGCCTGCATTCCGAGTTTCTTGATCGCGTAGTCTTCGCTGGAGTTGTCCGGTTGGTTCAATAAGGCGGGCAGAATTTCGATCAATACGCTCGCCGGATGGATGCCTTCTGACAGAATCCGTCGCAGGTAAATGAGCTGTTGCCGTGGTTCCGCGCCTGATATCGCGAAGTTGAAGACCATCGGCGTTCGATCGCTCGCAGCCAGATCTTGCCACAGTTCTGGACGAATCCCTGCCGCAGCTCGCGAACTTCCCAATACAAGAATCAACGGTCTGTGAGGGTGTTCCTTCACCCGCTCGCGCAGCTTCGCCAGTTTGATTTCGTACACCGGATCGCGAACGGCGGTGTTGTCAGAACCGGCAATCATGGGCAAGCCGACCTGCATGCCGATGAACGCCACAAGGCCGCAAAGAAGCGTCACGCGCGCTCGCGCCGACAGGTGCCGTGCGTTTCGGATTTGATGTTTCTTCATGGTCGAGTTGATCTCATCAAAACTGAAAATAGATAAACGCCTTGCCGGCAATTGGGCGAATCAAGAGCGCCAATGAAAGCACCATCGCGTAACCGGTTCCCAACATCGGAGCTGGCATTCGCTCGGCGAGCTTTTTCCACCATCCCGCTCCGACCAACAGATGACACGCCATCAAGACGGCGGTCAGGACGATCAAGCTTTGCTTTGTGTACGGGATGTCCATGCCGTAGTGCGGCACCACCAGCCTCTCAAAGAAGATCGCTGCCGCCGAGAACGTGGTCGCTCGGAACAGCACCCATCCCAGAGAGACACACAAGAAAGTCAGTGCCATGCAGCCCAACATTCCTGGCAGACTCTGCAACCATCCGGTCAGGCGCGGGCGGCCATGACAGAAGTCTCGAAAAACTCGATGCCCCACCAGCAACAACCCGTGCAACACGCCCCAAGCCACGAAGGTCCAACTCGCACCGTGCCACAGTCCGCCCAGTGTCATCGTCACCAACAGATTTCGATTCGTTCGCCAACCTCCGTCCCGGCTGCCTCCCAGAGGAATGAAGAGGTAGTCGCGCAGCCAGCTCGACAATGAGATGTGCCATCTGCGCCAGAAGTCCGAGATGTTCGTCGCCAGATAGGGCATGTTGAAGTTTCGGGCCAGCTTGAAGCCCAGCATGTGCGCCGAGCCGATCGCCATGTCGGTGTAGCCGGAAAAATCGCAGTAGATCTGAATCGAATACGCCAGCATCGCCAACCACACCGCGCTGGTCCGAAAGGCTGCAGGTTCCGCAAAGACCGGGTCTGCGAACAACGCCATGCGATCGGCGATCACCAGCTTCTTGAACAACCCCATCAAAAAGAATTGGACGCCGAGATTCAGCCGTGCCCAATTCCAACGCTTGGGGCGATCGACCTGAGACAAGAAATCGCGAGCACGCACAATCGGCCCGGCGACCAAGTGCGGGAAGAAGGTGATGAACAAGAGAAAGTTTGGCAGACTCCGTTCGGCTCGCACGTCGCGCCGGTAGACATCGACGGCGTAGTTGATCGCCTCAAAAGTGTAGAACGAAATACCGATCGGCAAGATGACGCTCAACACGGGCAGAGACACCGTCGCTCCCGCCGCCTGCAACGCTTGCTCCAGTGATGCCAAAAAGAAATTGGCGTACTTGAAGTAACACAGCAGTCCCAGATTGGCGGTGATCGTCAGGCTGAGCAGCAGCTTGCGCCGCCGCGTGTCCGTTGATCGATCCATAGCCCGCGCGATGCAGAAATCCAACGTGCTCGACACGGCGATGATCGCGGCCAGCCAATGATTCCAACTGGCATAAAAGTAGAAGCTCGCCGCCAACAGCAAATAGACTCGGGCGCGTTGCCACGGAATCGCCCAATAGACGGCAAACACCAGGACGAAAAACAGCAAATACTGCTGCGAACAAAAAAGCATGCCGAGTCTCACATTCAGGCAGCGCGTTTTTTCGCGACCTCGGACAGAGAAATTCCCTTCGGCGAGGTGGTCATGAGACGAATCGCCTCCTGCCATTCAGCCTCTTGGCCGGACCAGTCGGCCGCGCGGAGCGGACGTCGATAGATCGTGCCATCCCTCACGACAAGATTCATCACCTGACGCCAAGTGCGATTCAGGAATCGTCGTAAACGGCGAAATGTGAACTGGTCGCTTTGCGTCAGACCTAGTCCCGGCAACAACCCGTACCATTTTTGGACCAGATGCTCAGCCTGCATGCGGTTCACTCCGAGTTGTTCGAGTTGGCTCGACAGACTCGTCCGAAACTGTTGCTCCAGTTCGACGGCTCGACTCGGATCAGACACTTTCGGTGTCCCTGCAAAGTTGGCGTCATGTTCCTCATGCAAGTAGAAGATTTCAGGAAGAACCTTGACCCGTCCCCGCATCACGCTGAGTTGCGAGAGCATCAACTCCGGAAAGAAATGAGAATGAGCGCAATCAATACTGGTCGTGGTGATTTGGAAATTGTCTCGTAAAGTCGCCGTCCGGTTGACCCCATAGAATGTCGTGAAATTGAACCGAAACATCTTCCGACAGCGAGCGATGGGATCGTCATCGTCTAACGAGTAACCGGCAGTGGCATAAGGCGGTTTTCCAGGACGATTGACGATGGCCATGATTCCTTGAGCGACCGAGTAGTCAGGGTGGGTCTCCAGGAATTGGACGCAATGCTCCAAAGCGGGCGGCAACAAATAATCGTCGTCCGCACAGAGGACGACATAGGGCGTCTGAATCAGTTGCAGCGCCTGACAGCATTTCGTGGTGAGGTCCGCGTTGAAATGCTGGTAGGTCATGTCGAGCGTGCTGCGAGCGTCATTGATGATGGCTTGGTTTTCCGCCTTCGCGCCCGATTCGCTCGAGTCCGCAACGAGGAACGAGCAGGGCAACGGAAACTGTTGATAGAACTGCAACAGCCGGCGCAGAAACTCGGGGCGATTGTAGGTGGGGACCAAACAGGTGAGCCGATCATGGGACATGCGGCTAGACTCCTTCGATTGCATCGAATTCATTAAGCGATTGGACGATCGCGGTGACCGAGTGGCGTGCTGACGGCCACCAACTCCGTATGCCTGCTTTGTCATGCGGCTCTGCGTAGCCAGGCCCCAGGCCAATGAGTGACATTCTGAGCGAGTGGGCTTTCATTGAATGGCCGCGCCGGTTGTTCGAGCACGAATTCCGGATGCTGCTCAACAAAGTCGAGCGCGGCGGCTTCCGGATGGTCCTCTTTCCAATGCGTTTGTCCGCGCGGCACGTCATGCACGAACTTCATGATGCCGTCGGTGGCAACCACGTAAGAACCGGGAGAAACCAGCGAGTGATACGCTTCCAACTCCGCTTTCACGTGCGACTTGGTGTGGCAAGAATCGAGGATGACCAACACTTTCTCGTGTGGCTGAATGTGCGACTTCACACGGCCGAGCGTTTCCGCGCTGACGGAGTCGCCTTCGATCAGCGTGATGAACGACGACAATTCGTGAGCCTCAATCGCTTGGCGGTTGTGGGAACGAATTTCAATATCCACGCCGATCACTCGTCCGCGTTCCATCGCTTTACACAAGCTGGCGTAGAACACCAACGAACCGCCATGTGCGACACCGGTCTCGACAATCACGTCCGGCTTCAGGCGGTAAATGACTTCTTGGATGCGGATCATGTCTTCGGGGAGCTGAATAATCGGCCGACCCATCCAAGAAAACGTGTAGGGATACTTCTGGTCCCAGCCCACGCGCAGCCATTCACGAGAGAGAATTTCAAACGCCTCGCGGGAATAAAGATTCAATGTTTTTGGTTCGCCGCGATCTTCGATCAATGTTCCGGCGTCCGTGTCGATCGTGAGCTTCATGCTGTGTCCTTCCGTGGCGGCCGCGAATGCGGGAGTCCGTTGAGAGGCTCTCCAAGAAGTAGCTTTTCACCGTAGCCTGACTCTCCGAGTCGGGAGTTTCCTCGCAAACTTCCCGACTCGGAGAGTCAGGCTACGGACTTTTCGAATGGCCTCTGAGTTTTACGCTGGGACAATCTCAAAACTGGCAAACTGTGGCTAGACGAATTAGGCACATTTCACGTCTGAGGTTCGCAGCCAGGAGTCGATGGTTTGTCGCAACCCCGTCGCCATTGAATAATGTGCGCTCCATGCCAGTTCGTCGCACAGGCGCGAATTGTCTCCCACGATGAGCGGAGGTTCGTTCGCCGCGGTCGGCACAGTGCCGATGCGGAGGAGTTCGCGTTTCCCGATCAGTTCGGCGGTCAGAATCGCGATCTCACGAATGAGCGTTGCCTGGCCGGAGCAGATATTCGTTGGGCCAGTCACGTCGCTGTCGAGCAAGCTGACGATCGCTCGACCCGCATCCTCGATATGCAGGAAGTCGCGTCGCTGTGTGCCGTCGGAACAGTGGGCGAGTTCATTGCGGTTGAGTGCGGAGATGACGACTCCCGGCATCCGTTGCTCGCTCGCTCCCGGACCATACAAGAAGAAGAGCCTCGCCCAACTGGTGCTCAGGCCGTGGCCGTTGATCGCCTCCAAGTAGGTCGCCGCCGCGAGTTTTGTGCGACCGTAAAGCGTGCTCGGCCGGCACGGTGTTGTCGCTTCCTGGAAAATTCCAGCCGACCAGTCGTACTCAGCACACGAACCGGTGGCGACGATTCGTGTTCCACCACATTGTGCGAACATCTGAAAGAGGCCGATCGAACGATCCAGCCATTCGAGGTTTTCCGGTGACGTCCAAAAGGAACCGGGCTTCGTGTACCACGCCAAATGCAACAAGTGCGTCGGTTGAATGCGCGACATCAACGAGCCAACTTCCGTCGGCTCTCGCAGGTCGCCAGGATGCCATCGAGTCCTCGACGAATTCGGTGGAGCGCGGCGGGTCACGGCATGGACTTCAAATCCACGATCCGCCAACTCCGACAAACACGCTCGGCCAACGAAACCGCTGCCGCCGGTCACCAAAACTTTTTTCATGGTAACTCCGGCCAGGTTTGATCTCGTTCCGAAATGATGCTGATGGGCGACGGCCAACGGATGCCGATTGCGGGGTCATCCCAGCGCACGCCGCACGACACGCCCGGAACGAACTCGCGCGACATCTGATAGAAAACCTCGACGTCGTCGGTCAGCGTCTGGAATCCGTGCGCGAAGCCTTCGGGGATGTAGAACATGCGGTGATTGTCAGCCGACAATTCTTGACCGGCCCATCGGCAATACGTTGGCGAACCGGAACGCAGATCGACAATCACGTCGAAGATTGCTCCACGAGTGCAGCGGACGAGTTTGGCTTCCGCGTGTGGCTCACGCTGGAAGTGCATCCCACGAACCGTGCCACGCAGACGATTGGTCGAAATGTTGCATTGCAGCAGTCGGGGATTGAGTCCGCGTTCCTCGAATTCGTGGGCGCACCACGTCCGGGCGAATGAACCGCGCTCATCCGAGATCAGCTCAGGCTCAATCAGCCACGCGCCGGAAACTTCCGTCGGAAGGAAAAGCATGGTTATCGCGGGGCTCAAGCGACCCGTACGTTGGGGATGGGGATGATGAACTTGCCACCTTGTTCTCGATACCGCTGCTGCTGGGCCAAGATCTCGTCGGCGAAGTTCCAAGTCAGCAGCAGACAGTAGTCAGGTTGGTCGGTCGTGAGCTTGTCAGGATCGTAAATCTTCAGTCGCGTGCCCGGTGTGTAGCGGCCTTGTTTGACCGTGCTCCGATCCACGACGTAGTCGAGCGTGTCGGCTCCGATGCCAAAGAAGTTCAGCAGCGTGCTCCCCTTGGCCGAGGCTCCATAGACGGCGATGCGTTGATTGTCGGCCTTGAGCGTTCGCAATAAGCCAGTTAGTTCGTGCCGGAGTTGTTCGACTCGCTGGCCGAAGTCGAGGTAGTGCGATTCTGAGTTCGCCCAGATCGCTTCATCCGCCAGCATCGTGCGCACGGATTCGCCAACGGGGACTGTCCCGGCGTGGCGAGCGAAAATACGCAGCGAGCCGCCGTGAATCGGCAGTCGCTCAGCATCGACGATCTCCAGGCCATGCCGGCGGAACAATCGGTCGAATGCGGTCAGTGAGAAGTAGCACAAGTGCTCGTGATAGATCGTGTCGAACTCAACGTGCTCGATCAGGTCTTTCAAATACGGAGCCTCGACCACAACCACGCCGTTCGGCTTGAGCAGCGTTTTGAATCCGGCAACCACGCCATTCAAATCGGGAACATGAGCCAGCACATTGTTGGCATGAATGACATCGGCCCGCTGACCGCCGGCCACAAGTTGATCGGCCAGTTCGCGGCCAAAAAACTCGCTGATGGTCGGCACACCTTTTTGCTCTTCGGCAACGCGAGCGATGTTGCGAGCGGGTTCGATCCCCAACACGGGAACGCCCGCGCGTTGATACCACTGCAACAGATAGCCGTCGTTGCTGGCGACCTCGACCACCAGACTGTCACCGTGAAGTTGGCAGCGATCTGTCAGACTCTCGGCGATCTGTCGCGCGTGCTGCACCATCGTGTCGGAGAACGATGAGAAGTAGGCGTACTCGCGAAACATCTTCTCCGGCGGCACGGTCTCGGTGATTTGCACCAGCGAACAAGCCGGACACCAAGCCAAGTCCAAAGGCCAAGTCGCCTCTGGCTGGCCGAGTTCGTCTTCGGTCAGCAGTGCATTCGCCAACGGAGTTTGCCCCAGCGAGAGGACGTTCTTCAGGCCGCTTTGGCCACAGGAACGACACTCAAGCGAGGCTCCACCAGTTGCTGGAAGTAATTCGTGTACCATGCGATTGTCCTGCTGAGTCCTTCGTCCAACGTGAAGAGCGGTTGCCAGCCGAGCATCGTGCGGGCTTTGGTCGCATCCAAGGATTGGTGTTTGATTTCGTGGCTCGCTTCGCCGAGCACTTCCGGCGTCAGCGGCGGGGTCAGGAGACCCGCGCCGAGCGCGTTCATCTCGCTTAAGATCTTCTCGACGAGTTGCAGCACCGTGACCTGCGTCTCGTTTGAAAGATTGAAGGCTTCGCCCGCGAGTTCCGGCCGCACCGCCAATTGCTCGGCGAGGTGCATGTATGCCGCCGCTCCATCTTCGACGTAGAAGTAATCCCGGATGAACGAACCGTCCGACCGAATGACCGGCCGCTGGCCGCGCATCACCGAGCGAATCGTGCCTGGCACAATGCGGTTCCAGTTGAGATCACCACCGCCGTAGAAATTCCCACACCGCGTGATCGCCACCGGCGAGCCGTAAGTCGTCGCATAAGTCTGACAGAGAAGATCGCTGCACGATTTGCTGACGTCGTAAGGATGCCGACCTGCTAGTGGCGTTTCCTCGGTGTAGGGCAGGACGGGCGCGTCGCCGTAAGCTTTGTCCGACGACGCGGCCACGATTTGTTTCACCTTCGGACTGCGGCGGCAGGCTTCGAGCAACTTCCAAGTACCGCCGATGTTCGTCTCGAACGTCGAAGAGGGATTCCGGTTCGCGATGCCGACGATCGCTTGGGCCGCGAGATGAATCACCGTCTCGATCTCGAACTCACCGAGCGTTCGCTCCAAGCAGTCCTGATCGCACAAGTCGCCGCGCACGACAGAGATCTTGTCGAGCATCCCACTTTGATTCAGCTCTGACCGCGGAACCCAATCGCGCACCAGGCAGACGACGTCCGCCTCCGCTTCGATCAGCCGTTTCACCAGCCAGCCACCGACCAGACCCGATGCTCCGGTGACGAAGACCCGGCGATCTCGCCAAAAGTCGCGATTGATGATCTCGTCCATGAGATTCCCCCGTTAGGCCGCCTTGGGCCGCAGTTGCAACTTCGGCATCACGACGTCGGCATCCCACGTTCGCCACGGAACCTCGCCGCTTTGCCACAGTTTTTCCAGATACGTCTTGTCGCGGAACGTGTCCATGCACTGCCAGAAATCGCCGTGCTGATACGCCGCGAGTTGCCCGTCGGCTGCGAGTTGCTCCAGCGCGTGAGCTTCCAAGCTGCATTCATCGCCAGTCAGGTAATCGAACACTTCCGGTTCGAGAACCAGGAATCCACCGTTGATCCAGCCTTCGCCCGCGACCGGCTTCTCGGTGAAGTTTTCGACGGAGCCCTCGTTAATCAGCAGTCCGCCAAAGCGAGCGGGTGGACGAACGGCCGTGACCGTGGCAATTTTTCCGTGCGACCGATGAAAGGCGAGCAACTCCGTCAGATCAACGTTGCTGACGCCGTCGCCGTAAGTGAGCATGAACGTCTCGCCGTCCAACCACTGTCGCAATCGCTGCAACCGTCCGCCGGTTTGTGTGGCCAGGCCGGTCTCAATCAGATTGACCGTCCAATCCTCGGTGTCTTGAGCTTCGCGGCGAACCATGCCGCGGCCAAAATCAATCGTCAAATTACCGCTGAGGTTATAGCGGTCGAGGAAAAAGTTTTTGATGAAGTCGCCCATGTAGCCCAACGCGACGAAGAACTCATCGCAGTTGTGATGGGCGAAGTGCTTCATGATGTGCCAGAGAATCGGTTTGCCACCGATCTCGACCATCGGCTTGGGACGTGCGACGGTTTCCTCCTGAAGCCGCGTCCCCATTCCTCCCGCGAGCAGAACCACACGCATGATGCCCTCCCTGGACTTGCATGTTGT
>CAMDDX010000280.1 GCA_945893075.1 Planctomyces sp. SH-PL62
GTTCGCAGGTGCCATTGCAAGTAACCGATCCACAACACCAAGTCGGCAATCGCCGCCGCTCGCGGGTTTAATTCAATCCCGTGGAAGTGCTCCGGGTTCACCGTTCGCAATTCCATTTGCTGGAATCCAAAATCGCGCAGCGTGTTGAGCACTTCGCCTTCCAGCCGCTTCATGTGCTCCATCACGACATACAAAAAGTTGCCGCTGCCGCACGCGGGATCGAGAATGTTGGTCTCACACAATTTGATGTGAAAATCCCGCACCAACTTGATGGCATCGGCCGTTTCACCACGCTTCGCGTGTGTGACCGCCGCCGCTCGCACGGCAGCCCATTCCTCACGCAACGGCTCAATGATCGTCGGCATGACCAGCCGCTCGACATAGGCTCGCGGCGTGAAGTGTGCGCCGAGCTTGTGACGTTCGACCGGGTCCAACGCCCGTTCCAACAACGTCCCGAAAATGGCCGGCTCGACTTCTCGCCAGTTGGACTGGCTGGCCTCTAACAGCAAGTCGAGTTGCGCTACGTTCAGCGGCAGAGCTTCGCAGTCTTCAAACAACCCGCCGTTGAACCAACGCAGCGTCTCTTCCAACACCGTGGAAAACCCGCCCGTGTTCATCGTCCGCCACAACGCGGACACCATGTCCGGGAAGTTTTGCGGCTTGCTTCGCAATCGCTCCAACAGAGTCTTGAAGCTGTCGCGCGGGATCAGTTCCACATCTTCCGCGAACATCGTGAAGAGACAACGCATCAAGAATTGCGCGACGCGACCGGGCGCATACTTGGACGCCTCCAACGACTTGGCGAGTTCCGCCAGTCGGTCGGCCAGCTCTCGCGTGACCTTCGCACTGCGCCGGCTGGGGTCCAACGAAATCGGCTCGGTCCAAACGGCTTTCAGCTTGGCTTGCTGTTCCGGCTCGGCGAGCTTCGGCAACGCGATGCGAAACGTCGCCGGGTCGGGATACGGCAGATACATCCGGCCCGACCGCGTGAAGTCGGCAAACAGTTCAATCGTGTGCCCCACATCCACCACGATCAGAAATGGCGGCCAACCCTCGTCCGTCGGCAATGCGCGGGCGTATTGCTCCGCCTGCCCCCGCGCCTTGAGCATCGCATCGTCCCAACCCTTCGTCCCGCGTACCGCCGTCCCTTTCTTCAGCTTGGCCGGCTTGGCCGTGAGTTCAAACTCTTCCTCGACTGGTTGCTGGCTCCCTTGCTTGGCCTCCAACACGAAACAGCCCCGCTTGTAGAGGTCAATCCGCCCAATGCTGGTTGTCCCGTCCAAATTCTGAAACGTGACGTCCCGCTCGAAGACATAGGCGTTGTCCTCCACCTTCGGCCGAGTCGGCTCCGGCCTTGGCAATTCGAGCACCTCGCACAACTCGGAAAGGAAGAGTTGGTAGTTCGCTCGTTCCGCCGCGCCGGACGCCTGCCAGCGAACCACGAAAGAACCGATTGCCGTGTCGGAAGAGTTCAGCGTCGTCATGCCGCCGCGTTTCGATAGGCGTTGGGGAGATAACAATCTTGTGCGGATGACACTGATAAAGAACTCACTCCACGAACGCCAGCAAGGTCGATCGGGGCGTGCGTGAAACTGCTGAAGTGTGGATTGCGGAAAGGAGACGCGACTCTTTGAATTGGATTTGAGAAAAGAGAAAGCCGAAGGGCGGACCAGTCGGCTTCAGCCGACTCCCCATTTGCCACCGGCTTCAGCCGGTGGAGCGGTCGTTTTCCGGCTCCCTCTCCCCCGCTTCAGGGGAGCGGGCTGGGGTGAGGGGGCGTTGATGGTCAACGCCATCGAGCTTCACGCAACCTCTGACCGAGACGTTCCTTCAACGGCGATTGACGATCGACCACGAAAGTCCCCTCACTTTAACCCTCTCCCCCGAAGCGGGGGAGAGGGGACAAGACAACCGAACGTGCGCAGTAGGACTAATTGCTGAAGTAACGATCGAAGACGATCTGAAACGCGCCGGGACCGACGCTGTACTCGCCCCGGAATGGGTTATCCATGGCCGCGACCATGAAGATCAAGAGGCCAATGAGCGCCCCAATCACGCCGCTGAGGAAGACGTGCGGTAACGTTTTCTCCATGACGAAGCACCAAGTCATGCTGACGTTGATCAACCCGCCGATGAGCACGACCCAATACAGCGGCGCGGGGAGCCCGGCGGTGACGGATTCCAGTCGTAGACGGCGAAGATCAATGAGGATGTTCAGCCGCGCGTAGATCTCGGCGACGACGATCCTGTCGATTTCGGTCCGGGTGTCGAGAGTCACCGCCAACTGGATGACGGACTCCAAGCTATCGGTGCCCCCACTGGGGATCTGCCCCTTGCGCTGCAGAGGCCAGTCCTCATCGATCACGCGGCGAGTGAACTTATTCAGCGCCTGGATGAGCTTGGTCTTCGTCGGGCTATCGGACAGGAGGCGAACGTCCTGACAAATCGTCGCGAGCGCGGCAGCCTCATTCGACGCTTTATCGGTCACCGAGGTGTAGGTCTGCCAGGCACCGACGGCGATCAATCCCAGCGTGATGCCGTAGAAGACTCCCGTGGCCGAGAGGAAGTAGCTCACGATGTCGTTCATGCCGTTTTGACCGAACAAGCGCCGCGCTGGGCCGCGCGTGACCAGCACTCCGCCGGCGCTAAAAGCGATCGACGTCATCGTCATCAGGGCACAGAGCGCCCACTCCGGAAGATCGTACACCCAATAAAAATTCATGGGCTCAGCTTATCCTACGACCCACGAAGATTGAACCAATGACGCGCCGTGTTGGTGTGAAACGGTCGGTGACGAAGTCTTCTCGACTGATGGATCGTCCCGGTTGGAGTGTCTCAGATATTGGGCTGCTGTTACTCTGACTGATGCCGTTGCGTGCGAACCTGGAAGCGAATGAGTTGAGGAGGTGAGTTGATGTCCAAGCCTGACAACCTGCCTACACGGGACTCGGAGACCTCACCAGTCATGAAGAGCGATTCGCCATCGAATTCCGTCTTGCCATCGTCGGCGGAAACGGACGCTCGCACCTTCATTCAAAAGACGCAGTCCGAGTCGGGGGATGAAGCGTCGCAGGCGAAGTCAGGCGAAGTCAGGCGAGGTGGCGGCAGGCTCGAAGCTGGGGCCGTATTACCTGGTTCGAAAGCTGGGCGAAGGGGGCATGGGAGCCGTTTATGAAGCGCGGCACACGAAGCTCGACAAGACGTTTGCGTTGAAGGTGCTGCCGCCGGGGTTCGCGTCGAACGCCGCGCTGGTGTCGCGGTTCGAGCGGGAGATGAAAGCGGTCGGCAAGCTCGATCATCCCAACATCATCAAGGCCACCAACGCCGACGAATGGAACGGCACGCATTACCTCGTCATGGAGTACATCGAGGGGACCGATCTGTCGGTCTTGATCAAAGAGCGTGGCGTGCTCTCCGTGCGAGACGCTTGCAAGATCATTCGCCAAGCCGCGCTGGGCTTGCAGCACGCTCACGAGCATGGCCTCGTGCATCGCGACATCAAGCCGTCGAATTTGTTCCTCACGAAGAGCGGTCAGGTGAAGTTGCTCGACCTGGGCCTGGCGCGGCTAGGCAGCGACGACAAAGAGAACGCGGGGCTGACCTCTTCGGGGCAGATGCTCGGCACGCCGGACTACATGGCTCCGGAGCAGTGGGACGACACCCACTCGGTCGATGCGTGAGCGGATTTGTATTCGCTGGGTTGTACGCTCGGTTATTTGCTGACGGGCAAAGCTCCGTTCGACACCGGCAAGGTCCGTTCGTTCCTGCACATCATGAAGGCGCACTCGGAGACGTCGCCGCCCGACCTGAGCGCGCTCCGAAACAGCGTCCCCGCCGAGTTGAATACAGTCTTCCAGCGCCTGCTGGCGAAGAAACCCGAAGACCGATTCGCCACCGCCGCTGGAACCATTCACCCGTCGCGACGAACGTAGCCGTCACGCTCCGCGTGACGAGCCGAACGCTTCACCAACCCCCGATTCCAATCCGACGTCGCCAATCACACCGCAATCCTCCACAGGATCAACGCCGGATGAATCTTCGACGTCTACTCCACGCTCGGCTCATCACGCGGAGCGTGATGGCTACGTTGAATCTCCGCGTGACAAGCCCTCGGCAACGGACATCCTGAGTCCCACCGCGTCGTTCACGAAATCCGATCCCACCTCAACAGAAGTCACGCCGAGCGCGACTGAAGACAGTAGCCGCGTTCGCCAGAACGCGGGCCCTTCGACCGTTCGCACGCCATCTCCCCGCACTCTGGCGAGTGCGGCTACGGCGGGCCTTCCCACAGTGCCGAAGCACGCGAGCCAACGACGTTGGCTGATCGCCGCCGGTTTCCTCGCGTTCGCCGTGCTGGCCGGGATCATCATCAAGATCACCAAGAAAGACGGCACCACACTGGAAGTCACCGTCCCTGACGGCACCAAGAAAGTCGAAATCACCGAGTCTGAAATCTCAAATTCCAAATCTCAAATCTCAAATTCCAAAGGCTGGCACGGTTGGCCCGCCGACGCACCGCCGCCCGCCATCGCGCCGTTCAATGCCGAGCAAGCCCAACAACATCAGGAGGCGTGGGCCAAGTACCTCGGCGTGCCGGTCGAGTACACCAACTCCCTCGGCATGAAGTTCCGCCTCATCCCGCCCGGCGAGTTCTTGATGGGCAGCACCAAGGAGGAGATTGAAGAGGCACTCAAGGTTGTAGGCGAGAACACGCGATGGCAGGAGTGCATCAAGAGCGAAGCTCCGCAGCATAAGGTGATCCTGACGCAACCGATCTACCTCGGCATCCATGAAGTCACGCAGGGGCAGTACGAACAGTCGTGGATGGGGAATAATCCATCCCACTTCGCACCGATGGGGACTGGGAAAGACGCCGTCACCGGGATGGACACGACCCGCCATCCGGTGGAAATGGTGAGCTGGAACGACGCTGCCGAATTCTGCGCGAAACTGAGCCAGCAGGAGAAACTCAAGCCGTTCTATTTTCGGTCTGGCGAGACGGTGACGCCGCTGGAGGGCACTGGATACCGGTTGCCCACGGCAGCGGAATGGGAGTTTGCCTGCCGCGCGGGAACGACGACCAGGTACTGGAGCGGTGACAATGACGAGAGCTTGGCACAGGCCGGCTGGTTCAGCGTGAACGCCGGCGGCCGAACGCATGCGGTCGGCGAACTGAAAGCGAACGCGTTCGGGCTCTACGACATTCACGGCAATGTCTGGGAGTGGGTTAAGGACTGGTGGGAACCGAGCTACTACGAGCAGTTTCAGGGAATATCAGCAATTGACCCGAATGGCCCTTCTTCCGCCGGTTCGCAGCGCGAGATCCGGGGCGGCAGTTGGACTATCCCCATGTCTCTCTGTCGTGCTGCGGTTCGCCACGCCGTCGATCCCCCGACGTCCCGTCGCTACTCCGACGGTTTTAGATTGGTGTTGGTGGTTGATGCCGTGCGTGAGTCGTTGAAGCTCACCGGCCCGGCGATGGTGAAGCGTCCGAAAGCCTCGGTGACGGACGGCTCCACATCATCGACAGCGAAACCACTCACGCCGCTGCCGCAACTGGACCTCGACGAGACCGATCCGTTGCCGGGGTGGGAGTTGCCGCCGGGTGCTCCGCCGCCGGTGGTCGCGCCGTGTGAGCCGACGCTGGCGACAGAGCGGCAACAACTGTGGGCCGAGTTTCTCAAACGCCCGGTGATCGAAGAACTCGACGTCGCCGCACTCGCCGTAGCCGCGTTCGCCAGAACGCGGGGAGAGGGTGCCGACGCTCCGACGAAGCCCCGCGTTCTGGCGAACGCGGCTACGAACGGAGCGAACGCGGCTACGAAAGAGGCGAACGCGGCGACCACGCTCAAATTCGCGCTGATCCCGCCGGGGGAGTTTCGCAAGATCTTCACGCGGCCGCGCGATCCGGCGATCGAACCGGACATGCCCGTCCGCCGCTTCCGCATCACCAAACCCTACGCGCTCTCGACCACCGAAGTCACCTGGGACCAGTTCCGCCAGTTCGTCGAGGCCACCGGCTACCAAACCGAAGCCGAAACCAACGGACTCGGCGGACGCGATCGCGAATTCAAACCCGATCCCAAAATCACCTGGCGCACCCCCGGCTGGAAACCCGCTCCCAACGAGCCCGTCACGCAAGTCACCCCGCGCGACGCCGAAGCGTTTTGTGCGTGGCTCAATTTGGAGTGCGGCGATTCATCGCCGCTTTCCCTTCGTGGCGGAGCCACCTTTTCCTTTCCAAAACTGACGGTACCCCCTCAAGACGGCCAACCAGCCAAGGACAAAAAAGAAAGCGGCGACGAATCGCCGCACTCCAAATGTCTTTACCGCCTGCCGACCGAGGCGGAATGGGTCCACGCCTGCCGGGCGGGGAGCGTCCACAAGCACGTCGTCGGTCCCGAACCCGGCGACCTCGCCGACTAGGCCTGGACCAAGGAATTCCTCGACCCCAACCCCCAAGCCAGCCCGCTGCATCTCGTCGCCCAGAAAAAACCCAATCCCTTCGGACTGCACGACACACTCGGAAACGTCTGGGAGTACACACGCGACTTCATGTCACCGGCGCTGCAGCCTTATCTACTGACGAAAGATCCGCTGGGAACGCCATCGCCAAGCGTGATCGGCCAAGCTTGGAACCGCACACGCATTGAGACACATCCCGATTGGATGTCTTCCAATCATTCAGCGGCGGGGCCGCACGTCGGCTTCCGGGTGCTGAAGCAATTCGCTGGCGAGCCGCTGCCGGGTCCGCTCGACCGTCCGCTGGTGCTGCGCGCGGGCCAGCCGCTGAGCGTCCACGCGCTGGTCCCGCGCCCCGAAAAAATCCCCGGCCTGCAAAGCTGGTCCATCGAACTCGCCGGCCCGCACAGCAACGCCCCCACATACGCCATCGCGGCGAGTCCGAAAGGGGACGTGATCGCCACCGGCAACCGCTTCGGCAAGATCAGTCTGTGGGACCGCGACGGCAACTACCAACGCGCGCTGCTCGGCCACGAGGCAGATGTGAGTTCGCTCGATTTCTCGCCCGATGGCCACTGGCTCGCCTCGTGCGAAAAAGTGTTTGCCCGCAGTGCCGGCAGCGGCACAGTGCGAGTGTGGAACGTCGAGACCGGCGCGTTGCATTCGGTCATTCCCATTCCCGGCTGGGGATATCGCATCAAATTCTCACCCAACGGCGAACAACTGGCGGTGAGCATCACAAACCAATATCAGCCCTCGTTCGTGATCGTGGACCTCGCGACCGGTCGTAGTCGGATGGCCGGCAACGGCGATGTCGGCGGTTATGGTCTCGCGTGGTCGCCGGATGGCACGGAGCTGGCCTGTTGCCACACCGACAAGCATCTCCGCGTGTGGGACGTGAAGACGCTCAAAGTCCTGCGCGAGGTGGAAGCGCATGTCACCAGCAATCTCGAATGGTCGCCCGATGGTCAATCGCTCGCGACCAACAACGTGGAGAGCAAAGTAGTGATCCTCGATGCCAAGACTTTGGAATCTCGCGGCACGTTGGGAGCGGGCGCTCCCAAGGCTTGGCTGCCCGACAGCAAACGGCTGGTCATTCTCACAGACGGAAGTCCAAGTTCGGTCATCGACACCGCCACCGGAAAACAACTCGCGAAGTTCGACGTCGGTATCTACTCGATCGCCCTTCTGGACGACGGCAAACAAGCCGTCGACGAAAAGGGCGGGCGGCTGTACTTCTACGACACGTCCACCGGCCAGAAGCTCCGCGAAGGGAAGCAGCGAGCCTATACAGGTGGTGGCGGTTGGTCCGCGCTATCACGCGATGGACGAGAGATGTTCACTCAAAGCTGGGGGAAGATTTGGGTGAACGATGCGGCAACGGGGGAACGACGTCGTTCGTATCCGCAATCCGTTGAGGCGTCTTCAGCGCCGTACCCGTCGCCCGATGGAAAGTTGCTGGCCATTGCGATTGGCGGTTTGCCGACGATGCAGATTGTCGATCCACAGCACGGTGCGAAGCGTCACGAACTTTCGCACGGCCAAGGCAAGGTCACTCGCGTGGCGTGGTCGCCGGATGGGAAATGGCTGGCGACCGGGGCGACCGACAATCTGGTCCGCGTGTGGAACGTCGCCAGCGGGAAGATCGAGCATGAACTCGCCGGACACACGGGGACGATCTGGAGCCTCGCCTGGTCCCCCGACGGCACCCGCCTCGCCACGGCCGCCGAGGACAAAACCGTCCGCCTCTGGGATCCCCTCGCGGGAAAACTCGTTGCCCACTACGACCAATTCCCGGAAGCGATGAACCTGAGCTTCAATCCCGACCGACTCGCGTGGACTACCGACAGCCGCCGGCTGTGGATCGCGCTGACGAACAACATCGTGCCGCTCGACGTGGATGGTGACGTAGCCGCGTTCGCCAAGAACGCGGGAGCGACGACGCCTGATCCGGCACAACCCCGCACTCTGGCGAGTGCGGCTACGGTGCGGGGCACGTTCGGCCCGAAAGAGAATTTCTCCAACGGCATCGTCGTGACGTTCCTCAACACGTCCCCCGACGGCCAGCGGCTGCTCGCGCGGGAACTCTACGGTTGGACGTTCGTCCGCGGCCGAGACGCTCAGGACCGCCGCCTGCTCGGCCAATACCTGGGCCAGACCGCGCAGTGGCATCCCGACAGCCACCGCTTCCTGGGTTGGGAGCCGAGCTACGGCACGGTCGGGTTCGACGTGGAGACGAACCGCCGGCTGGGCCTGCTGTTCCCGTGGCTGACCGGCGACCACTGGCTCTGCCTCGGCCCCACCGGCCACTACCGCGGCAGCCCCGGCGTCGAAGACCAAATCGTCTACGTCGCCATGCTCCCCGACGGCTCCCAACGCACCTACACCCCCGCCGAATTCGCCAAGACCTTCAACTGGAAAAACGACCCAGAGAAAGCGGAGTTGTTGGGCAAGTAGCCGCGTTCGCCAGAACGCGGGGGGAGCGACGCGGGGTAGTCAATCACGCCCCCGCACTCTGGCGAGTGCGGCTACGACGCGAGGTAGCCGCGTTCTCCAGAACGCGGGGGCTTCGCGTGACGACTTCACCCGTTTTGATCGTTGTCTTCCCGCGTTCTGGCGAACGCGGCTACGATGAAACGCACAACGAAATTTCGACGGAACGCACGAGGAGACGTTCGATGTCCTTACCCGACTCAACTCGATTCGACGGACGCAACGATCATTTACGTCGCCTGGAACCGGAGTACTACCGAGGTCAAGCCTATGTGCATTGGACGATGACCATGCAAGACCGCAAGACCGGTTGGCTGATTCCCATCTTCTACTACAAGTTTCGAGAGATTCTCACTCACACGATGTTTCGCTACGGGCTGTGCTGTCCGATCTACTGTTGCATGCCGGACCATCTGCATCTGCTCTGGATGGGGCTTCTCGATCATTCCGACCAACTGCTCGCGGTGAAGTTCTTTCGCAAGCAGCTCGATCCCGTGCTGGAGAAGCTGGGAGCCTCGTTACAGCGCGAGGCATACGACCATGTCTTGCGAGAAGAAGAACGCGAACGATCCGCCTTTGAGGACGTCGTCGAGTACATCGCGCGCAATCCCGAACGCGCTGACTTGACCGAACGCGATGGATTTCGGAGCTACTCGTTTACCGGCTGCCTCGTCCCCGGTTACCCCGAGTTGAAGCTGTGGGAGCCAGACTCGTGGACGCGATTTTGGCGGTGCTATTCGTATCTGCGAAAGAACGGACTGATTCACGGGCCGTCCAACGACACGACCTTGTCGCCGCCCTCGTTGTAGCCGCACTCGCCAGAGTGCGGGCGATTGACCGGTCGGTCCGCGTTCTGGCGAACGCGGCTACAAACGCGGCGACCAGCCACCCGTGATTTGCACACCTCAAGAACTTTTGGAGATCGACGATGCAACCTGATCCCGTCTTGTCCGAGATCCGCGAGATTCGCGAACGGCTCGCCACCAAATTCCAATACGACGTCGCCGCCATCGGGCGTGACGCACGACAGCGAGACGCGGCTGGAGACCGGCTTGTCGTGCGTCGAAAACCTCGCCCCGCCGTGACGCTCACCAGCCGTCCTACGAAGACGGCCTGATCTGATTCCCGCGCAGTGGCATTCCGGCAGCCGCCGCTTCCTGGGTTGGGAGATCGGCTACGGTACGGTCGGGTTCGACGTGGAGACGAACCGTCGGCAGCGAAAACTCTTCCCGTGGCTGACCGGCGACCACTGGCTCTGCCTCGGCCCCACGGCCAGCGCGTATCAAAGTTGTTGACCTGTGAGGACTTCCGCGAGGAAGTCGTCGTTCCAGCCGGCGATTTGCATCTTGCCTCGCAGACTTTCTTTGAGCGGATGATGCTTGAGTCGCGTGATGGCAAAGCGTCGTAGCCAAC
>CAMDDX010000281.1 GCA_945893075.1 Planctomyces sp. SH-PL62
CTGATGACCCCAGCGATGCTGGCTGCATTGCAAGACGTCCGCTTGCGAGCCTCGCTGCTCCCGCAAGACCAACTGCAATCCGCGCTGGGCCGCCCGCACCGCGAGCAAGTCGTCTCGCACCGCGAGTCGCTGGCAACAATGCTGCAAGCTCTCGAATTGACGAACGGCTCAGCCTTGGACGAGCAACTTCAGCGTGGAACCGAACATTGGCTCAAAGAGATCGGCCCCGACAGGTCAGGTCTCATCTCGTCGGTCTATTCCGCCGCCCTTGGCCGAGAACCCACTTCCCGCGAACGCGACCTCGCGAAAGAATTGCTCGGTGAACCTCCATCGAAAGACGGAGTGGCCGACCTGTTGTGGACGATTCTCCTGCTCCCCGAATTTCAATTGGTGCCGTGATGATTTTCAAAACTCGGAAACTGACGGTTGTCTCAATCGTGCTCGCCGGAATCGCACTCGCAGTCGGCCTGCCGACGATCAGAGCTGCGCGCGAGGCAGCGCGCAGGGCGTTGGTGCGAAATGGAGATCCCGTCAAGGACATGGCGTTGCTGAGGTCCATTCTTGATGAATTGCCAGTGATCTCCCTTGAAGACCGATTGGCCTACGAAACGCAACGACCAATTTCTGATGACGCGAAGCCCGTTCCTATGTCTCGGAGATCTGAACGGCTCGTTCGCCAAAGCGAGGAGGCGTGGGCGGCGGCACCGAGACTGGCAATGCTCCGAGAATTACACAGTGCGGAATACATCGAATTCGTGGAAGCCAACGGCTTCGGTGTCGGACGCATGCGGGTGACGATACCCGATCGAAGTGCAGTGATCCTTCCGGAACTGGCTTGGATTCCGCCTCCAAGAACGATCATTCCTGCGGAGCCGCCCACCGCCATGCAGAATCCAACGTCAGTCATCAGCGACGCGGAGCCGTTTCCCGATTTGGAATTGGCGCACTTGCATCAACAAGGGGCCGGAGACTTTGTTGACCCCAATCGGTTGGGGTTTGTCACGAAGCCGCGCCGCGTCTCTGGGTTCCAGTCACACGCGCTGTCGCGCGATCCGAACTCGATGACGTTGGAACATCTCGCAGAATGGCAAGTCTCTCGGACCGAACTGGTCGGACTGCTCAAATTCGCTGAGCCGCGCGTCTATGAATCACACGTCTTACCGCGCATGGACTACCTCAATAGCAACTCCACTCGGCAGCTCGACACGTTCGAGCAAGAATCGTTACGCCAACTGCGAGGCGGAGAAGAAATCGTCATCGAGCACGAGCTGAATCACATTCGCATGGTCGGAGCCATTCGGGCGGCCAAGCAGTGCTTGGATTGTCACTCCGTTCGCCGAGGCGAATTGCTCGGCGCATTCTCGTATCTGCTCGACCGCAAGCAGCCGATTCCGCCGCCCAAAGTCGAAGGCAAACCGGTGTCGATGACTCGGAAGAGATCTCAGGACTCATGAAATGACAGAACTCAAGCAATCCGTTTCGGGACGGCCCTCTCGCCGCGAGTTTCTCGCACGCATGGCCGGTGGCACGCTGGCCGCTGGCACTGCGGGCAGCGTGTTTGCCGAGTCAACCAATTCGCCGAGCAAGCAGCCGAAGCGGCCCACATTTCCTGCGACGGCCGACACGCTGATTGTGCTCTGGATGGCTGGTGGCATGGCTCACACGGAGACGTTCGATCCAAAAAAATATGTGCCGTTCGAACCGGGAATGAAAGCGGACGATGTGCTCTGCACATTCCCTTCGATCAAGACGGCGGTGGATGGGATTGAAATCACCGAAGGCTTTGAGAAGGTTGCCAACGTGCTCGACCGAGGTACGTTGATCCGATCGCATGTGCTCGGCGACCTCGGCACGATTCTGCACTCGCGGCATCAGTATCACTGGCACACCGGCTACGAGCCGCCGCAGAACGTTGCGGCTCCGCATCTGGGGGCCTGGATCGCTCACGCACTGGGGCCGAAGAATCCGGCGATCCCCGCATTCATCGACATTGGCCAAGGCTACGAAGGCAACGGTGAGTCCGAGGAACTCAAAGCCTTTCAAACCGGTGGCTGTCTCGGTGCGGAGTTCAATCCGTTCCGAGTTCCTGACCCGCGGCAAGCGGTCAACATCGTGAAGCCACCGCCGGGAATGAGCCTCGAACGATTCCGCCGGCGTTACGACACGTTTCGCAAAATGGTGTCCGATGGAGTCGGCTCAGACGGCAAGACACTGAGCGACGCGCAGCGTGACGCATTACTCCGCTCGGTTGAGCAAGCCCATCGGCTGATGGATTCGTCCGCGGCGAAGGCGTTTGACCTATCGCTCGAACCGAAAGAGTCCTTCGACACGTACAACACTTGCAAGTTCGGCCTCGGCTGCCTGCTGGCGAGACGGCTGGTTGAAGAGGGAGCCCGCTTCATCGAAGTCACCACCGAATACGGCCCATTCTTGCAATGGGACACACACGACAATGGGCACACACGCCTCGCAAAGCTGAAGTCGGAGATCGACGCACCGATCGCGCAATTGGTACTCGATTTGGAGCGGCGCGGCTTGCTCGACCGCACACTGATCGTGCTGGCCAGCGAATTCAGCCGCGATTGTTTGCTCGAAGGCAAACCCGAAAAGCCAGTCGGCAATCAAGTCGAACAACCTGCGGTGCTCAAGGAACTCAAGCACTACGGCATGCACCGGCACTTCACCGGCGCTTCGAGCGTGTTGATGTTCGGCGGAGGCGCGAAACAAGGCTTCTTGTATGGCAAGACCGCTGCCGAGCGTCCCTGCACAACCATCGAGAATCCCATCAACGTGATGGACCTTCACGCCACGATGCTACACGCCCTCGGCATCGCTCCGGATTATCAAGTCACCGTCGAACAACGTCCGTTCTATGTCACGCAAGACGGTCATGGTCAGGTTCACGCAGACCTGCTCCAATAATTCAACAACCCGTCGAAGGTCGGGCATCTACTGCGACGGGGTATCGTCAAAAATCACCGTGCATTTCTTCCGCAGCCGTCGAAATTCTTGAACGGAGCTTAGAGTGCATCCCGTTTTAGTGACGTTCAGATTGCTGAGTTCTGTCAGCGTTGTCAGAGACGCAAGAATCTGCGGAGTCACCATCGAGTTATGCCGCAAGTCAAGATTTTCGAGGTTCCGTATGGTCTTGATCGTCAGCCCAGACGCTGCCGTCAAATTGTTATTACCAACCCCCAGCGTCTTGAGGTTTGTGGCCCCTTTAAGTTCGGAGAAAAGCTGATCGCTCAATTGAGCGGAGGCATTTTCAAAAACCTCAAGACTCCCAATCTTTTTGACGTTGCTCAGACCCTCTCGGCTCAGCGGAGTGCTTGAAGCATAGAGGCACCGCAAACCGGGCTTCCGTTTGCTTTGAACAAAAGCCTTGAATCCGGCTCCGTTGATCAGCCGTGTCCCCTCCATTCGCAAGATTTCGAGGTTCTCTAACTTCGCGAATTGATTCAACGCGGCATCAGTCAATGCCGTGTTGCTGATGTTGAGTTCTTTCAGCCCCGTCATCGTTACCAACGAGGAGACGTCGGCATCGGTGATGTTCGTCGAGGTCAGATTCAGTGTCTCGACTTGAGACAATCTTCCGAGACGTTCCCAGCCTGTGGACGATCCCATTTGTGTGGAAGCCAACGCCAGCTCTCTGAGATTGCCAAGCGATTCTAGTCCTTCGATCCCTGCCCCATTGATTTGCAAAGCCGATAAGTCAATGTGCGTTAATGCGGTGAAGTGGCCGAGCAGCCGAACCCCTTCGTCGGTCACAGTGCTTCGCGAAACGTCGAGCGATTTGAGTTCTTCAACGATCATGGGAACCTTGGTGGCACGCACAATCTCACGATCCGTCAACTGCATGCCAGACTTACGCGTCAGTGCGGCGAGCACTTCTGCTGGATCTTCAATGGCGGGAGCCGGCTGAATCGGCGCAACTTTCAAAGCGTCTTTCTCTGGCGTCACGGTGGGAGCCGCAGAGTTCGCAACCGCCGGTGAGTTCTTGTTGGCTTCTTGCCCAGTGAGCTCTTGAAACGTTGGGACTTTTTCGCACCCGATCAGGAGGAATCCCAACAAACTGGCGAGCATTACAAAGACACTTGGATTCATGATTTTCAGACCTGGTTGATAGAAAGTTGATTTACGCCCGACGGAGTGACACCCCGCTCGCCTGTCTGGAGTCATCGCCGTGTGAGGTTGAAGAGCGCAAGTCCCATTAGTCGTAGCCACCGAGTCCCTTGAGATCTGGGCGATTTGTCCCAAACCATGGATTTCTCCTGACCCCCGACAGAAAGTCTTTGAGCAATTTCTGTTTTGCACCCAGGCTGGTTGGGCAAATCGTCGGCACCTCAGGAAGCAGGCATGAAAAACCCCTCGAAACAACGTTTCGAGGGGTCACTTTTTCAGAACCAAGACGTGATTCAACAATCAACCTTAGAAGTCGTTGACTGTTTCACCACTGGCAATCGTTCCCAACGCACCCCAAATCCCGAATGGGCTTTGCCCGTTGCAGGTTCCGCCAGTGGGGCCAGAGGTTGAGGCCGCTTGTCCAACGGGAGTCGTGGCGCAAGCAGACGCCGAGTTAAGCGTCTCATTGACGAATCGAACGGTCCCATCACCCATGAGTGCATGGACGCCACCGGTGTGCCGACTGCTCGGAGTAAAAAATCCGTTGGTCGTTGCGGCAGTGTCCGTCGGGAGGACCGAAACCGCAGCTTGGGCCATGCAGGATCCGCCGTTCGGCGGTACGGCAATCGTGACGGCGCTGAAATACGGCAGACCACAGGCCCACCGCTCACTCATCAATGGAAGCGCGCCTGCAGTAGAGCCGGCTGCGTAAAAGCCACTGACGATGCCAGCGGTACAAACAGCAGGACTGGTCGGAGACGCCGTTTGCACGCGGCCGAGGATGTCTTTGTTGTTCGAGGGATTCCCCAAATCCCGTTCCGCCATCAAAATCGTGTTGCTCGTGCCATCGAGAATGTCGCGAATTTTCATCGTTCGATAGACCGTAAATGGACCACGATTACCGTCTCCGGCAGCGTTTGTAATCATGACGGCAGTTCCCGCAGGCGTTTGTGCCGCCCAAAGGTCATGTTGTGCCGCGCCCAATGCCATGCGATCTCCAACGTTGAAGCAATAGCTTCGTTGAATCGCAATGTTCGGCGATTTGGTTGAGGACGGACATTCAAAAATCTCAATCGCTCCCGGTGCGCCAAACATCGCTGCTTGAACACCAGCAGCAGCAGGAGTGCTCGTAAAGGTCGCTGCATTGCAGGGATTTCCACCTTGAGTCCCGGCTGTTGTCTGTGTGGAGATGAGATCCCACAATGGGCCTTGTTCGAGTTGCGGGAGCAACATCACAACGCCGCTCAGCAGGCCCTGATTTCCGCTGGAAATATTAGTGCCTCCCGACATGGGGCAGAAGTTGTTGAACACATCGTGGTAGTTGTGCAGCGCCAACCCCCACTGCTTCAGATTGTTCTTGCATTGAGACCGACGAGCGGCTTCGCGAGCCTGCTGAACGGCCGGCAGCAAGAGAGCGATCAGGACTGCGATGATCGCAATCACGACCAACAATTCGATCAAAGTAAAACCACGTCTCTTCATGATCCTGACTCCTTGAAAATGAAAAATGGACTGAAAACAAAACAAGACACTGAACTCGGAACAAGAAAACAAAAAACAACCCTGAATCTGCCCTCCTCTTCCAAAGGAACCGGAAACGAACGCCGTTTGCCGGAAGACTGCGGACTGGTCCGTGTGTATCGGAAAGAAAACTCGTCAACGTCCAGAAAACTTAAGAGCCGATGAAGACGCTCACACTCGCGGATTGAAATCCTACAACTTAATTCCGAGCCATGCACGCTTCATTTAGTCCGTTTCCAAGACGTTGTGAATTATTCCCTCGCGAAAAACTAAAAATCAACGACAAAGCGGAGATATTCTGGACTTTCGGAACAATCGCAGAAGGTCGGAGCCAGCGAAGGGCGACCTCTCAGAATTCGGCAAACGCAAACTAACCCTCAATCAAGCGACCCCACCGAGCTTGCCTCGGTGGTTAGCGGGCTTTTGCACTACGGCGGTCATGATTTCGAGTGAAACGCCGCGTAGTGCAAAAGCCCGAATCCACCGAGGCAAGCTCGGTGGGGTTTGGGAACATCGCTGGCTTATGGGCTAACCCAAAGAATGAGTTTTGAAGGTTCGCTTTTGCGATTCAACCGGGAGGGTTCACAGCGATTAGCCGGTGGTTGAGCGAAGCGATACCACCGGAAATGAGTTTTTATTGGTATCGCATCCCGGAGGGATGCCAGCGACAGATTGGCTGTCATCCCTCCGGGATACAGATGCAATGTCGCCGGTTTTCCGGTGGTGTGCCTGCGGCGACCACCGGCTAATGGCTGAGAACCCTCCGGGTTCAGAAACAAATGCGCAACTTCAAAGAGCGTGAGCGAGGGCGGGCGTTCCGAACGACGGTAATTCTGGGAGCGGTGTTTCGTGAAGCGTTCGCCCTTGCTCACGCTTCGGGTTAGTGCCGGCCTTCGGCGACACCTGCCACGAACAATTGCCACACTTGACCTCGAATGGGATTCATCGACTGTTTTGCACTGTCGAACCAATTTGCATAAAACTAACGACGTGTGCTCTGGGCCTGTTTGGTTTAGCCATCCCTGAGCAATGCTGCGGGTTCGGAACACTTAGGAAGCATCAAATGTCAAAACACGAAATCGGTTTAATTGGATTGGCCGTGATGGGACAGAACTTGGTTCTCAACATGGCCAACAGTGGATTCTCGGTTGGGGTTTGGAATCGGACGGCGAACACGACCGACGAATTCGAGAGCAGCATCCGCGCGGCATCTGCCGACAAGGTGCATCCGGGGACCGCTGAGCGGATCAGCGGCTATCACAAGATCGAAGACTTCGTCGCCAACCTTAAGACGCCTCGACGAGTCATGATCATGGTGAAGGCGGGTGCTCCGGTCGATGCGGTGATTCAACAACTTCGTGGCGTGCTCTCTCCCGGCGACATCATCATTGATGGAGGCAACTCGGACTTTCGCGACACGAATCGTCGCCATGAAGAACTGAAGGCCGCAGGATTGCGATTCCTCGGAGTGGGAGTCTCTGGAGGAGAAGAAGGTGCTCTGAAAGGTCCGAGCTTGATGCCAGGCGGTCACCTCGAGGCTTGGCCGTTCGTGAAAGATGTTTACCAAAAAATCTCGGCGAAGGTCGGTCCGAACAACGACATCCCGTGTTGCGAGTGGGTGGGCGATGCTGGTGCCGGGCACTACGTCAAGATGGTCCACAACGGCATTGAATACGGCGACATGCAGCTCATCTGCGAGGCGTACTTCATTCTGAAGAATGCCCTGGGTCTCACCAACGAAGAGTTCTACAACGTCTTCAAGAGCTGGAACGAAGGCGAATTGGAAAGCTATTTGATCGAGATCACTCGCGACATCTTCAAGGTGAAGGACAAGGAAAGCGGTGAGTATCTCGTTGACAAGGTGATGGATACTGCGGCACAAAAAGGAACCGGCAAGTGGATGAGTCAGCATGCTCTTGATCTGGGTGTGCCAACGACGCTGATCACCGAGGCCGTGTATGCCCGTTGTTTGTCAGCTCAGAAAGACGCTCGAGTGCGTGCGTCGAAATCTCTGAAAGGACCGGACGCGAAGTTCACGGGCGACAAGCAGCAATTCATCGAGGATGTGCGGCAGGGGTTGTACGCGTCGAAGCTGTGCAGCTACGCACAGGGCTATGTGCAACTGGACGCCGCCGCCAGGGAGTTTGGCTGGAAGCTCAATAACGGAAACATCGCGTTGCTGTGGCGTGGCGGCTGCATCATTCGGTCGCGTTTCTTGGGAGACATCAAGACGGCGTTCGACAACAACCCGACTCTCGAAAACTTGCTGCTGGATGATTTCTTCAAAGCGGCCGTCGAGAAAGCTCAGCCGAGCTGGCGGCGCGTGGTGGCGACTTCCGTGCAATTGGGCTTCCCCATCCCGGTCTTCACCACCGCTCTGAGTTATTACGACGGCTATCGTCAGGACCGCTTGCCGGCCAACCTGTTGCAAGCCCAGCGTGATTACTTTGGGTCGCACACTTACGAGCGAACAGACAAGCCTCGCGGCCAGTTTTTCCATACCGATTGGATTTCCGAAAGCCGAAAGGTGCAATAGTTTCCTCGAAGGGATTGGGTTCAGAGATGATGACAGCACCGGCCACTCAGTGGCCGGTGCTTTTTCGTTTAACCCGGAGCCAACGGCGACGGCACCATTCCCAGGGTCCACGCCGTCGCCGCTGGCTCCGGGTTAAACGATCAAATCAGCCCGCCGCGCGTCCGGAACCTCCGCTGCGACCGGTGCCTTTGAAGGCGAGAGTTAGGGGAGTTTGATCCGTGGATTTGGCCAGGTGGGCAGGCTGACGCCCCGCTCGCCTGTCTCATTCATGGGCGGGAGGATTGTCGTCTGATTTGTCTCACACCTTGGGCCGGATTAGCCTGAGATCCACAAACTTGGGAGACAAATTCGATGAAGACTGAAACGTGCTGCGGACGAGTGCTGGAGTTCGCCGAGAGCGATGCGGAATTGCGAGCCTTGTACGGCCCACCCTCGGAGATTGCCGCTCGCAAAAGTTTGCAGCGGCTCGATGAACATTGCCGGCATTTCATCGCGCGGTCTCCGTTCGTGTGCTTGTCGAGCGCGGCAGCCGATGGCACGGCGGACGTTTCGCCGCGCGGCGACGCTCCGGGATTTGTCCGCGTGCTGGATGACCACACGTTGTTCATTCCGGACCGGCTGGGAAACAACCGCATCGACAGCTTGTTGAACCTGCTGCAAAACCCACACGTCGGTTTGCTCTTCTTGATTCCGGGCGTCGATGAAACGCTGCGTTTGAACGGTCTCGCGCGGGTTGTGCTGCGTTCGGAGTTGCTCGACGAGTGCGCGGTCAATGGAAAGACGCCGCGCAGCGGCCTCTTGGTCGAAGTCCGCGAGGCGTTTTTGCAGTGTGCCAAGGCGCTGCGTAGGTCACGGCTCTGGTCTGACGACTCCCGCCTGCCGCGCGATCAGTTTCCGACACTCGGCAAGATTCTGGTTGACCAGATCGGCCTCGCCACTCCGGTCGCCGAACTCGAAACGCTGATCGAAAAAGCCTATTGCGAGAAACTCTACTGACGTCCGCGAGTCTCCCGCACGAGTCGCGCCGAGCGTGACAAAGCCATTGCGACGACTGGTTCGGGAGCCGTTGAATTGCCTTGGGGACAGGCTTTATCTGCTCTCTGATGGCTTGCATGCGCAATTGTGACGCCTGCGTGAGGCTGATTGCTCGATAAAACTCCGTTGGGAGGCGATTGGTCAGAGACTTGGAAGACTGAATTCGAGACCAATCACTCAACTAACGAAACCAATCACTAAAATAACAAAACCAATCACTAAAATAACGAAACCAATCACTCAAATAACGAAACCAATCACTCAAATAACGAAACCAATCACTCACTTAACGAAACCAATCACTCACTTAACGAGACCAATCGTCCAGACAACGAGACTAATGCCTCGACTTGTGCCACGGATGCCTGACAAATCAAAATGAAACCGACGGAAATTGAAACTGATCGCTTAAAAGTCTGGCTCTCCGCCATTCGTGTTGAAAACGAATTCGTGAGCCGCAAGGCGCTAGCCGCGGGTCGAGAAAAAGAACCCGCGGCTAGCGCCTTGCGGCTCACAAGACACCGAAATCAACACGAATGGCGGAGAGCCAAAAGTCGAAAAGAGAGCGGAATGAAGGACCGGTTGAGTTCGGTCCCCCGTCACTCCGAACCGGAGGAGCGGATTTCCCGCATCTGGCTCGCCGGTTGAGCGTGTGATCTCGGTGAGGATTGGCAGACGCGGGTCTGGGCGGCTTCACTGGGCCGGTTCTTTGTCGAACATCTTGGAGACCAGCGCCTCGTCCGGTGGCGAGGTCAGCAGGCTCACGCCGACGCTGAACAGACCGGAGACTAACACGCCCCACACGAACGGATCGACTTCGCACAGATAATACGGACGGAAGCTGGTGAGTTGCCCGATGCGTTGTTCGGGAGTCTTTTCGAGGATGCCGAGCAAGTACAGGGACAGGACCGTTGAGGCACCACCAATCATGCCGGTGAGCGCGCCGGCAACAGTGGCCCGTCGCCAGTAGCAGGCCATGATGGCGGGAATCAGAAACGTCGCGGCCGAGCCGGTCGAGCTGAAGACGATGAACGCTTGGAGATACGCGACCGGGCTGATGTTCACGACCACCGCCACCGC
>CAMDDX010000282.1 GCA_945893075.1 Planctomyces sp. SH-PL62
CGACACCTCCTGGTCTGGTTTCCTGCGCTCCGGTCCGCAGTCACACGACCAGCAAACTCACGCAGACGAATTCCAGGAGAGGAATACCATACAAACAGCAATCGCGCCAGCTCGCCCACACTACCCAGCTATGCGCGCTGGCCGTGGCAATGATGCCGGAGCGCGGATGGTCGAGGTCTCGGAACAAGGGGGAACGTATTTCAGTGTGCCGCATGTCGGTCGCGGCGTAGCGGTGGGGGATCTCGACAACAACGGGACTCCCGATCTCGTCATTGTTCATCAGAATGACTCGGTGACGTTGCTGCGAAATCGCCATACGTCGCCCCGCGTTTTGAAGCTGACGCTGGTGGGAACAAAGTCGAATCTCGAGGCGATCGGCTCACGAGTCATGGTCCAGCAAGCCGACCGTCGCTGGGTCCAATGGGTCCGTGGTGGCGGCAGCTATCTGTCACACTCCGACGTTCGTTTGCAGTTCGCGCTGCCAACAATGGAACCCGCAGAGGTGACGGTGACGTGGCCGTCTGGTGAGTCCGAGGTTTTCTCGGTGAAGACTTGGGAACAAGCACACTCGTTGAAGGAAGGAGCCGGCCTTGCGAATTCCGATCGATCCTCGAAATGAGATCGGTGAGGCAGACGGCCACACGCGCCCGGCAGATCGTTCGCACAAAACGATCGCTCTGATTGCTGGAGCCGTCGTGCTCGTGGTCACCGCTTGGGCGGTGCGGGATTTTTCGAGAACCGTTCCTCCTCGGCCATTAGCGGTGGCGGAAGACTTGGCTTCGCGACTGGTCGTTGAGACGGAGCCCAAGCGACGCGCGGAAATGGTTCGGCAAGCGGAGCATTTGTTGCGCGACATGGTTCAGCGAAACAATGGTTCGGCGGAAGAAGTGCAAAACGCCTCTCTGCTGCTGGCGGGGGTTCAAAGCTGGCGCGGCCGTCGGCAACCGGCCGCCACTCTGTTGTCGATGACCGTCCTCTCGAAATGTTCGGCGGATGATCTGGCGCGAGCCGCCTTACTGTTCTTTTCCAGCGGGGACGTTGCCACGGCGGAAAAACTCCTGTCTGCCGCACAGAGACGGGCACCGCACGCCGTGCCCATTCAACGCGCGTCCGCGATGATCGCTTACGACCTCGGACACGATGAAGAAACTCTGGGTTGGTGCCGCCAATGGGCGGAACTCGAGCCGAGCAATCCTGAACCGTGGCGACTGATCTTGCAGGTCTATGAGGACCGCGGGCACGCGCACTTGGCCGTCGAGGCCTGTCAGGAATTGCTGCGGAGAAAACCGGCTCACCCGGAAGCCACGACTCGAAAGCTCATCCAACATTTGATCCAGGTGGGCAACCAGGCGGAGGCTCGTCGCCACCTCGACGCCGGCCTCCGCGAATTCGATCCGGCCCGCTCACAATGGGAACGGCGCATCACCACGGCACGAGTCCAACATTTGGAGGGGAATACGTCTCAGGCACTCGAAGAACTGCAAGCGGTGCTTACCGAGCAACCCGATCAGCCGGATGCGCTGCATCTGCAAGGGCAGTTGTTACTGGCTTTGGGAGACGTCCGCCGAGCCATTGATGTCCTGACCAACGTCAGCCGTCGGCGACCGATTGATGCCGACGTGCAATACCTTCTGGGGCAAGCCTACGCCCGCGACCAGCAATTGGAACTCGCGGAGAAGCATCTGCAATTACATCGCCAACTCCGGGACACGCAGGTCCGCATCAACACTTTGGAGCGGCAAGCGGGATTGCATCCCAACGACCGCGAAGTCCGGCAGACTCTCGCGAACCTCTACGAATCGCTCGGACTGCCTGAGCAAGCTCGCCAATGGCGATCCTCAAGCAACACATTTGCGCCGTAACGAGCGTTCGGTGCGCATCGCCGCCTCGATCGTGTTAGGCACGATGCCAATGCTGGCGGTGAATTGATTGAGAAAAGCCCGGTCGAGTTGAGCCGCGTTGACTCAGACCGCAGCGTTCTCCTCGCGAGGGCAGAGTTCCACGGACACGCAGGCCCCGATCGTCTGTGCAACTGCCAGCCGGCACGGTGCGTCGAGCATGTCCCGCACCTTGCGGGACAGCGTCGAGGGAGTGAATGGCTTCTGCAAGAATCCCCTGGAAGGAGCGGCGGTCTCTTCCAAGTGGAGCGCCTCGTCTGTGTAGCCAGACACGAACAGCACTTTCAGGTCAGGTTGTAAGCCGGTGAGTTGATCGGCCAATTCCGGACCGCTCATTCCGGGCATGATGACGTCGCTCACGAGCAGGCGAATCACTCCGGCGTTGGACTCGAAGATTCGCCGAGCCTCACGGCCATTGGCCGCTTCCAACACCGAGTAGCCGAGTTGGCGCAGCACAAAAGAAGCCAGGTTGCGGACGATGTTATCGTCCTCCACAAGCAGCAGGGTTTCTGTTCCCTGCCGCGTTGTTGGCGCGTCGTGACGTGGCTCGCTCGACGGAGCGGCCTGGTCGATCGACGGCAGGAAAACTCGGAATGAGCTGCCACGGTTCAGTTCACTCGTCACGTCGATGGTCCCGCCACTCTGCTTGACGATTCCGTAAACGACGGCCAACGACGACAAAGTTCAGGGCCACCGCATGAGAAATATCCAATCCAGGAAATGCCTGAGTCACGCATCGAACGGCCGGGCCGGGCGGACGCACGGCGATGGCGCGGTCAGGCTTCCGACGTGATCAGCCCGATGTGAACCGCGAAGCGTGTCAAATCGGCGACGTTGAAAATGTTGAGAGCTTCCATCAGGGCGGCGCGATGAGTCTCCACGGTCTTCCGAGAGATTCCGAGCTTGATGCCGATCAGTTTGGCGGTATTGCCTTCGGCCAGCAGTTGCAGAACCTCGCGTTGACGTGGCGTCAGTTGTTGGAGCGCATTCGGCGATTTCACAAGATTGTTCGCGCAAACCTCGACCACCTGCTTGTAGATGGTGGTACTGAGATACGGTTCGCCGCGGACCACGGCTTGAATGGCGACGGCCAGTTCTTCGGGACGGAAGTCCTTCAGCAGGAATCCGGACGCGCCACCCTGAAAGGCCTGTTCGATGAGGTTGTCGCGCGACTCGAAGGACATGATCAGAATGCGGGTGTTGGGGAACTTCTGCCTAATTTGGATGGTGGCTTCGATTCCGTTGAGCTCCGGCATCATCAAATCCATCACGACGACTTGTGGAGTCAGTGTCTTGGTCAGCTCCAACGCTTCACGGCCATTGCCTGCCTCACCGACCACCTCGATCCCCGAAATTGCTTCGAGAAGTGAGCGCAGGCCAACCCGGACCAGTTTGTGGTCGTCAACAAGGAGAACTCGAATTGGTTCCATGGGAATATTCCACGCTGGATGATCTCGCTGACTTGGACGAGGACGTCGATGACACGACCGCATTATCGAAAGAATGTTCGTCAGCGGGGATTGGGAATGTCCTCGCTCAGTGGCGAGGCGATCCCTCAGTCGGGATCAGGCAAATCCTGAACCACACAGCCGCGAGGCGAGTGTCTCGGGCAGCGGGAGGCGGGCGACGACTCGCGTGCCTTGATCGGGGCGCGATTCCACTGTGAATTGGCCGCCGAGCAATTCCACTCGTTCTTGCATTCCGAATAAGCCCATCGAATGACCTTCCAGCGATCGGAGTCGAGCGGACTCCCCATCGAAGCCGACGCCATCGTCTTGGATGACGAGTTGAATCTCGTCGTCGTCCTGATGCAGTTCGACCCGCACATGCTCAGCCTGGGCATGACGATTGATGTTGGTGAATGACTCCTGGACCACGCGGAAGCAGGTATTGTTGACGTCGGGGGGCAGCACCGCGCCCGAGGTCTGAACCTGGAAGTCCACAGGGATTCCGGTGAGCTTCTTCTGCACCTCGAAATACCACTTCATAGCCGCGACCAGCCCAAAGTCGTCGAGCATGACGGGCCGCAGATCGAGCGACATTTCGCGGACTCGCTGAATCGCCTGATGGACGATTTCGATCCCATCCTCAATGTGTGATTCGGCCGCGGGGCCGCACACGAGTTTCGCTTGCTGCAACTTGATGTGGATCGCGGTGCAGATTTGTCCGAGCTCATCGTGCAGTTCGCCGGCGAGTCGGCGACGCTCGGTCTCTTGCGCGGCGATCAACTGCCGTGTCATCTGAGCCAGCCGTTCGCCGCTGAGCCGGAGTTCCTCTTCAACGCGTTTGCGTTCCGAGATCTCTTGCTCCAAGTTGGCAGTGCGATCGGCGACACGCTGTTCCAGAGTGAGGTTGAGCTGTTGCAGCTCGCGCGTCTTGCGGTTCAGTTCGACGAACACCGAGACCTTGGTCCGCAGAATTTCCGCCACGACGGGGACGTAGACGTAATCGACCGCCCCCAGGCCGTAGCCTTTGAGCCGTTCGATGTCGGTCGTGTAGACGGCGGTCACGAAGATGATCGGCGTCTTCTCGAATTGCGGATGTCCCCGAATGATCTCGGCCGTCTCGAAACCGTCCATGTTGGGCATGTTCACATCGAGCAGGATGACGGCTACGTCCATCTTCAGCAGGATCGACAGCGCTTCGCGGCCCGACGTGGCTCTAACGAGGTTCTCCCCCAATCCGCTGAGCATCGCTTCGTAGCTCAGCAGTTTGCCCGGCTGATCGTCCACCAGCAGGATGTTGATTGGTTCGTGTTTCATGGGGCACCTGGGCGCTGGAATGGAATGATTGGCGAACTCCCTAGTCCGACTCAGCAGGTCGAGAACTTCGTCGTGTTCGCGAGAACGTTCTTCGAGAAAATATGTCGATTCCGAATAGACCCCATCCGGCTTGCCCGGATGGTGAATCTGATGGTTGGCTAGTCCTGCGGTCCTCTCAATGTGTGTCCTGTTTTTCTGCGGTTCGCCGCCTCCGGCGGCGAACCGCAGAAAAACAGCGGAGTGGAAGTACGGCGTTCGTGGCTAGCTCTCCATCGTCTTCACCATCCGGGCAAGCCGGATGGGGTCGTCCCTCAGCGATGCAGCCACACGCGCATCAGCGACAGCAGTTGATCGGTGTTGACTGGTTTGGCGATGTAATCGGACGCACCGGCATCCAGGCATTTTTCGCGGTCTCCTTTCATGGCCTTGGCGGTCAGCGCGAGGATCGGCAGCAGGCGGTGGTTTGGGTTCTGGCGGATGATCTGCATCGTTTGATAGCCGTCCATTCCGGGCATCATGATGTCCATCAGCGTCATCGCGACGTTGGGCGTGGTTTCGAGGATGGAGATCGCATCGGCCCCCGTGCCGGCCGTGAGGACTTCCATGCCGTGTCGCTGGAGGACGCTCGACAGCGCGAAGATGTTTCGCACGTCGTCGTCCACGACCAGCACCGTCCGGCCTTGCAGCGTCTCGTCCGACTGGTGCAGCTTTTCGAGCATCTTCTGCTTGGCGGGTGGCAGGTCGGTGATGACGCGATGCAGGAACAACGCCGTTTCATCCAGCAGGCGGTCGGGTGATTGCACCCCTTTGATGATGATGCTCTTGGCCATGCTGCGGAGTTGCGTTTCCTCTTCGGCCGACAAGTCCTTGCCGGTGAAGACGACGATGGGCAGGTCGCGCAGCGTGGGATCGCTTTGAATGTGTTCCAGGAGCGTGAAGCCAGACATATCCGGCAGCCGCAGGTCGAGCACCGCGCAGTCGAAGGCTTGGTCGTGCAGTGCGGCGAGCGCGGCGGTCCCGGTCGCGACGGATGTGATTTCGATGTCGGCGTGGGCGATCAGTTCAGTGATGCTCTTTCGTTCGACATCGTTGTCTTCCACGATCAGCAGTTTTCGGGCGCGCGGGACCGAGAACTCTTTGATCCGCACCAGGGCCGATTCGAGACTTTCGGTGGTGCCCGGTTTGATCAAATACGAGAACGCGCCGTGCGCCAGTCCATGCTGCCGTTGCTCTTCGATCGAGATGATCTGCACGGGAATATGCCGAGTGGCGGGATCGTGCTTGAGTTGGCTGAACACGGTCCAGTTCGGCGGCCTTGTCTTCGAGTTCACGGCGGGCGTGCTCGATTTCCTGGTTCTTGCGTTCCATTTCCAGATTCTGCTCGGCGAGCTGTTCGTTCTTCTGAGCGAGCTGTTCGTTGGTCGTCTGCAACTCGGTCTGTTGAGACTGAAGTTCGCCGGCAAGCTGTTGCGACTGCTTGAGCAAGCCCTCGGTGCGCATCGTCGCTTCGATCGTGTTGAGCACGATGCCAATGCCGGCGGTGAGCTGATCGAGAAACGTCAGATGCGACGCGGCGAACGGTGCGAGCGACGCCAGTTCCATAACCGCCTTCGTCTCCCCTTCGAACAAGACGGGCAGCACGACGATGTTGCGAGGTCGCGAGGAAAAGACCGCCGACTCGATCGGAATGGCATCTTCCGGCACCTCGGTGATCAAGATGCGCTGCTTCTCGGACGCGGCTTGTCCCACCAGCGTTTCGCCGAGTCGTAAGTTCGCCGGGTGGCCGTTCGAGGAAGCGTCGGCGTAACTGGAGAGCAGATCGAGCCGGGCCGGGTGAGCGTCCGCGTTCATTTGATACACGACCCCCTGATGCGCGTTGACCAGCGGTGCGAGTTCCGACAGCAGCGTGCGGCCCACGGTGGCGAGATCGCGTTGGCCTTGCAGGATGCGCGTGAACTTGGCCAGGTTCGTCTTGAGCCAGTCTTGTTCGTTGTTGCGGTCGGTCGTGAACCGCAAGTTGGCGATCATCGCGTTGAGGTTGTCTTTGAGTTCCGCGACTTCGCCGCGAGTATCGACTTGAATCGAGCGTGTCAGATCCCCCTTGGTCACGGCGGTGGCGACGTCGGCGATGGCCCGCACCTGCGTCGTCAGGTTGGCGGCGAGCAGATTGACGTTGTCGGTCAGATCCTTCCAAGTGCCGGCGGCACCGGGCACGATCGCCTGGCCGCCGAGCCGTCCGTCCACGCCGACTTCGCGCGCCACCGTCGTCACCTGCTGAGCGAACGTCGCCAGCGTATCGGTCATGCTGTTGATCGTGTCGGCCAGCGCCGCGACCTCTCCCTTGGCCATCACGGTCAGCTTCAGCTTCAGGTCGCCGTTGGCCACGGCCGTCACCACCCTGACGATGCCACGGACTTGCTCGGTCAAGTTCGTGGCCATGACGTTGACGTTATCGGTCAAGTCCTTCCAAGTGCCGCCGACGCCGAGCACCTTGGCCTGACCGCCGAGCTTCCCTTCCGTACCGACCTCACGCGCCACGCGAGTCACCTCGGCCGCGAACGCATTGAGCTGGTCCACCATCGTATTGATCGTGTTCTTGAGCGCGAGAATCTCACCCTTCACATCGACGGTGATCTTGCGCGACAAGTCGCCGCGAGCCACGGCCGTCGTCACTTCCGCAATGTTGCGGACCTGAGCCGTCAGGTTGCCGCACATCGCGTTGACCGAGTCGGTCAGATCTTTCCAGGTGCCGCCGACGCCCGGCACAACCGCCTGGCCGCCGAGTCGCCCGTCGGTTCCGACCTCGCGAGCCACGCGCGTCACCTCGGCCGCGAACGACCGGAGTTGATCCACCATCGTGTTGAGCGTGTCTTTCAACAGCAGCATCTCACCGCGCACGTCGGCCGTGATCTTCTTCGACAAGTCGCCGCCGGCAATCGCCGTCGCCACGTCCGCGATGTTGCGCACCTGGCTGGTCAGGTTCGACGCCATGAAGTTCACGGAGTCGGTCAAGTCCTTCCACGTGCCCGCGACGTCGGGCACCTGCGCCTGTCCGCCGAGCTTGCCGTCGGTGCCGACCTCTCGCGCCACGCGCGTCACTTCCGAAGCGAACGCGTTGAGCTGATCCACCATCGTGTTGATCGTGTCTTTCAGCTCGAAGATCTCGCCGCGCACATCGACGGTGATCTTGCGCGACAAGTCACCGCGTGCCACGGCCGTGGTCACTTCGGCGATGTTGCGCACCTGGTTCGTCAAGTTGGACGCCATCGAGTTCACATTGTCCGTGAGATCCTTCCACGTCCCAGCCGCACCCGGCACGATCGCCTGGCCGCCGAGCTTCCCTTCCGTGCCGACTTCCCGCGCGACGCGCGTCACCTCCGATGCAAACCCATTGAGCTGATCCACCATCGTGTTGATGGTTTCTTTGAGCCGCAAAATCTCACCGCTCACATTCACGGTGATTTTCTTCGACAGGTTGCCATCCGCGATGGCCGTCGCCACTTCGGCGATGTTCCGCACCTGATTCGTCAGGTTCGAGGCCATCGAGTTCACGTTGTCGGTCAGATCCTTCCACGTCCCGGCCACACCCGGCACCTTCGCCTGACCACCAAGTTTCCCTTCGGTGCCGACTTCGCGCGCCACACGAGTCACCTCGGACGCGAATCCGTTGAGCTGATCCACCATCACGTTGATGGTGTCCTTCAATTCGAGGATTTCGCCGCGCACATCGACGGTGATCTTGCGCGACAAGTCCCCGCGCGCCACCGCCGTCGTCACCCCCGCGATGTTTCGCACTTGCGCCGTGAGGTTCCCGGCCATCGCGTTCACCGAGTCCGTCAGATCTTTCCACGTTCCGGCGACTCCGGGCACGAGCGCCTGACCCCCCAGCTTTCCCTCGGTGCCGACTTCGCGGGCCACGCGAGTCACCTCGGACGCGAAGGACCGAAGCTGATCCACCATCACGTTGATGGCTTCCTTGAGCTGCAAAATCTCGCCCCGCACATCGACCGTGATCTTCTTGGACAAGTCCCCGTTGGCCACGGCGATCGTCACGTCGGCGATGTTCCGCACCTGGGCCGTCAGGTTCGACGCCATCGAGTTCACGTTCTCGGTCAAATCCTTCCACACACCGCTGACGTCCCGCACCTCGGCCTGTCCGCCGAGCTTGCCGTCCGTCCCGACCTCACGCGCGACGCGAGTCACCTCGGACGCGAACGAGTTGAGCTGATCGACCATCACGTTGATCGTGTTCTTCAGCTCGAGAATTTCGCCGCGCACATCGACGGTGATCTTGCGCGACAAGTCGCCGCGCGCCACAGCCGTCGTGACTTCGGCGATGTTCCGCACCTGCGACGTCAGGTTGCCGGCCATCGCGTTCACGGAATCGGTCAAGTCCTTCCAAGTCCCCGCCGAGCCGGGGACGATCGCCTGACCGCCGAGCTTCCCGTCAGTGCCGACCTCACGCGCGACGCGCGTCACTTCGGACGAGAACGACCGAAGCTGATCGACCATCACGTTGATCGCTTCCTTGAGCTGCAAAATCTCGCCGCGCGAATCGACCGTAATCTTCTTCGACAGGTCACCGTTCGCCACGGCGATCGTCACGTCGGAAATGTTTCGCACCTGAGCCGTCAGGTTCGAGGCCATCGAATTGAAGTTGTCGGTCAAATCTTTCCACACACCGCTCATCCCTTTGACCTGGGCCTGACCGCCGAGTTTCCCTTCGGTGCCGACTTCACGCGCGACGCGTGTGACCTCGGACGTGAACACGCTGAGCTGCTCGATCATCGTGTTGACGATCACGGCCGAACGCAGAAATTCCCCCTGCAACGGCCGCCCATCGGTCTCAAGCTGCATCGTCTGCGTCATGTCCCCCTTGGCGACCGCCGCGATCATGCGTGTGACTTCGGTGGTCGGCGAAATGAGATCGCCATTCAGCGCGTTCACCGACGACTCCATGTCTTGCCACGCACCACCGAACGCTCTGAACGCGACACGCTCGCAGGTACGCCCCTCTTTACCGACGGCCTGACTCACGCGATTCAACTCAAAGGACATCCGCTGGTTCGACGTGACGATCTCGTTGAACGTGTCCGCAATTTTGCCGTCCAGCCCAGACATATCCGTCGGCAACCGAATCGAGAAATCCCCGCCGCGCACCGCCAGCAAGACTTGCAGCAGATCCCGCGACGTCAGGCCGCTCGCTTCCGGCGGTTGATCCACAATCGCCACCGTCGATCCCCCCAATTGATTCAGGACATTGGAAGCCATCTTGGGTCCGCGCATCTCGTGATCTCCGTACAAAAGTGGGTTCGTGAGAAACCCATGCTCATCGTCAAGCATCGGCCGAATTGTGGTCCGGCCACAGAGGTCTGACCATGAAGCGGGCCGAGTAAAAACCCTCGGCCGGGGCTAGGGTAAACACCTTAGTTCGTGCCCCGTAAATCAAATCAGCCGCAGGGCGCTAGCCCCGGTTCTCGTCACACAAACCGGGGCTAGTGCCCTGTCAGGTCTTGATTTTGGGGTAGAGTTTTTTGAGTTTGATGCGGGCGTCTTTGAGTTGGAAGTGCCAGTCGACGCCGCGTTGTTTGGTGTTGGTTTTTTCTGACCAAGCGGCGATTTCGAATTGGAG
>CAMDDX010000283.1 GCA_945893075.1 Planctomyces sp. SH-PL62
GTGTAACCGGGGCTAGCGCCGCGCGGCTAATTTCTGCGATCCGTATAATGACCCACGCTCACAAAAGACTTTGATTCGCCAAGGACATCTCATGCCTGAATCTCGGAGTTCGATTCTGTCTCGCTTCCGTCAGCAAGTGGCGGCCGGCCAGCCGATTGTCGGCGGCGGAGCCGGCACTGGCATCAGCGCGAAGTGCGAAGAAGCGGGCGGCATCGACTTGATCGTGATCTACAACTCCGGGCGGTTTCGGATGGCGGGGCGCGGCTCGTTGTCCGGCATGATGCCGTATGGCAATGCCAATCAGATCGTCAAAGAGATGGCGTTTGAGGTGCTCACGGCGGTGACTCACACGCCGGTGCTGGCGGGAGTTTGTGGCACGGACCCGTTCATGATCCGCGACTGCTTTCTGCGCGAGTTGCAGACGCTGGGCTTTGCCGGCATTCAAAACTTTCCAACCGTCGGGTTGATCGACGGCACGTTCCGGCAAGGACTCGAAGAGACCGGCATGGGCTACAGTTTGGAAGTTGATCTGGTGCGGGCGGCTCACGATCTCGATCTGCTGACGACGCCGTATGCGTTCAATCCGATGGAGTCCGCAGCGATGACGCAGGCCGGCGCGGACATTGTGGTTGCTCACATGGGGCTGACGACAAGCGGCTCGATCGGAGCGCAGACGGCGAAGTCGCTCGACGACAGCGTTCGCGCGGTGGCCGCGATTGCCGACGCGGCGAAAGCGGTGCGCGGCGATGTCTTCGTGCTCTGTCACGGCGGACCAATCGCCATGCCGGCGGACGCTCAATACGTTCTGGACCGCGTTCCGGCGTGCGATGGTTTTTACGGCGCAAGCTCGATGGAGCGCCTGCCGGCCGAAGTGGCGATCACCCAGCAGACGCGCGATTTCAAATCGCTGCGACGCGGTGCGTGAGCCGACTTCACGCTCATAGTGCCCCCATTGATGGAGTCATACGCGCGTTCGGACCCGATGAATCGGGCCACGACAAGCGGGCGAGAAGACGCTTTTGTCGGTCAGACCTTAACGCGCATGACGGTCGCAGCGAGGTCGTGTGGCGCGGTTTGTGAAATCCGCTCGCGGGACCGCCCCGTCTACGGCTGGCCGCAGTTTTTGACCTAGTTTCTTGCGGGTCAAAGTTCCTTCTTTCTTTGGCCCGTACTCTGTTGCGAGCTCAACATGCCCGAAAACACCGCCGTCAAAAAATTTCTCATCGTGGACGATTCCGCCGTGGAGCGAGTTCTGCTTCGCGGGCTGCTCAAGCAGCAATGGCCCACTTGTGAGATTCTGGAAGCAGAGGATGGCGCGGAAGCCATCAGAGCGGTTGAGGAAGGGATGCCCGACCTGGTGCTGACCGATGTCTGTATGCCTGGGTCGGGTGGTTTGGACTTGCTGGCCGCGCTGCGTGAGAAGCAGAGCATCGTGCCTGTCGTGGCGATGTCGGGGATGGGCAATGAGGAGGTTGCGGTCGCGGCGCTGCAAGCGGGTGCGGCCAGCTATTTACCGAAGCAGAAGATGCCGCAGTTGCTGGTCTCCACCATTAACATGGTGAGCGAACTCTCTGCCACGCATCGCAATCGCCGCCGCATCATCGGCTGTTTGAACAGCATGGATCTGCGGTTTGAGCTCAATAACGACACTTCGCTGGTCTCACCGCTCGTGCGATATCTGGAAGACCACATTGGTTCGTTGCGGCTGTGCGATGAACACGAACTCGTGCGCATCGGCGTGGCTCTGCACGAATCGTTGTCGAACGCGATCAACCATGGGAATCTGGAACTCGATTCCGAACTGCGTCAGGAAGACGAGAGCATCTACTATGAACTCGCGGAAGCTCGGAAATTGATGTGGCCGTATTGTGATCGCAAAGTTCAATTCTTCGCATCGCTGAATGGCGAGCGGGTCAAGTTCGTGATCCGCGACGAAGAGCCCGGCTTTAATTACCAGAAAGTGCTGGACCCGACCGAGACGGAAACCCTTGATCGTGTCGGCGGGCGCGGACTGCTGTTGATTCGCAGCTTCATGGATGAGGTGAGCTACAACCGGTGCGGCAACGAAATCACACTGCAAAAGTTTACGTCCGCCGGACGAAAGCTGCTCGCCAAGATGGGAGAGAGGTCACTGGAACCCGCCGATGTGGAGCTCGAATTCTCCGGTGGAGTGATTCTGCTCGATGACGATCCGGCGGAGATTCTGGAATTCGTCGGAGCCACGTAGGACGGGCACTCTTACCCGTCATCCATGAGACGGGCAAGAGTGCTCGTCCTACACATCGCCGCTTAGAAGTCGGCGCTCTTGGGAACGCGCGGGAATGGAATACAGTCGCGGATGTTGCCCAGGCCAGTGACGAGCTGAATCAGCCGCTCGAAGCCCAGGCCGAAGCCCGAATGCGGCACGGTGCCGTAACGTCGCAGATCGACGTACCACCAATAAGTCGCCGGATCGAGATGGCATTCCTGCATCCGTTCCAGCAGCACATCCAGCCGCTCTTCGCGTTGGCTGCCGCCGATGATTTCGCCGACGCGCGGCACCAGCACATCCATTGCACGCACCGTTTTGCCGTCGTCGTTGCAGCGCATGTAGAACGGCTTCAATGTGCGCGGGTAGTCAAACAGGATGACTGGTTGCTTGAAGTGCTGCTCGGTCAGAAAGCGCTCGTGCTCGGATTGCAGGTCGCTGCCCCACTCGACTTGGTACTCAAACTTCTGACCGGAGTTTCGCAGCAACTCGACCGCCTCGGTGTACGGCAGGCGAATGAACTCGTGGTCGAGGATGCCCTGCAACGTCGAGAGCAGTTCGTGCTTCTCGTCGATGCGCTCATTGAAGAACGCCATGTCCGCTTCGCTGTTCTTCAAGACGTCGCCGATTACCGATTTGATGAAGGACTCGGCCAGAGCCATGTTGTCGGTCAGTTCGTAGAATGGCATTTCTGGTTCGACCATCCAGAACTCGGCGAGGTGCCGCGTCGTGTTGGAGTTCTCCGCCCGGAACGTCGGGCCGAACGTGTAACAGTCGCCGACCGAGGTCGCGAAGATCTCGGCTTCGAGTTGTCCGCTGACGGTCAGCGAAGCCGGCTTGGCGAAGAAGTCGAGTTCAAAGTTTACCGGCTTGCCCGACGCGGCCAGCTTGTGCAGGTCGAGCGTCGTAACCTGAAACATCTGCCCGGCCCCTTCGCAATCGCTGGTGGTGATGACCGGCGATTGGATGTAGACGAACCCGCGCGACTGAAAGAACTGATGAATCGCCGCCGAGGCCGCGTTGCGAACGCGCGTGACCGCTCCGAATGTGTTCGTGCGCGGCCGCAAATGCGCGATCTCACGCAGGAACTCCATCGAGTGTCCCTTCTTTTGCAGCGGATACTTCAGCGGATCGGCTTCGCCGAGCACTCGCAGCGACTTGGCATGAACTTCAACCCGCTGCCCCTTGGCCGGCGAGTCTTTGATCTCGCCTTCGATGGCGATGCTCGCGCCGGTCGTGACGTGCTTAATCGCGTCCGCGTAGCCCGGCACGCTTGCGTCGATGACGATCTGCAAGTTGGCCAGGCAACTGCCGTCGTTGAGTTCGACGAACGAGAACGCTTGCTTGGAATCTCTCCGCGTGCGGACCCAACCGCGCACGTCCACGATTTGTCCGGCTTGACCGGACTTCAGGGCTTCCACAACTCTCGTGCGGCTCATGGCAGCGCTCCTTCGCGTCTTTGGCTGAGGGGACTGGCAAGAGGTTTATACTTCGCGTGGCCACGAATGAAACAGGCGAGCGTGCAATCACTTCCCGATCAGCCGCAGGGCGCTAGCCACGGTTTGTCTCATCCTCATCCGAACCGGGGCTAGCGCCCTGCGGCTCATCACTTACGGGCGCGTGATGGTGACGGGGTTGCTGGTGGCTTGGTTGCCGGTGGTGAGCTGCACGATGACCTTAAACGTGGCGATGTCGCCGGAAGCGGCCAGGCCGTCGGTCGTTTGCAGGCTGAGCGTGCCGGGCGGGAGGTTGCCCACGATGATGGAGCTGGCTTCGTCATAGGTTGCGCCCACGCAGCGGCGGACTTGGTAGCCTTCCAGCGCAGGATTGTCGGATTCCGTCCAGTTCAAGCTGGCCTGGGCGAGCGGGACGTTCCACGAGCCGCTGAGGGTGACTGGGTCGGGGGTGCTGCCGGGGGCTGCGGACAAGGTGGGGAGGGATTGCGACAGGGGATGGTCCGGTCCGAACGTGGCGGGGACCATTTCGCGATACTGGACCATCCGTTCGCGAGCGAGGGGCAGAAATGCGTCGCGTTGCAGGCGGGCGACAGTGAGGTCGTTCTCGGCCGTGGTCACGGCGGCGTAAACCGTGCGGAGCGCCGCGACTTCCGTGACGAACATCGCTCGCGTGTATCCGGCGAGGACCAGCGGTGCCGTGAAGCCGGGGGTGGTTGTGTCCGCATCAATGCGCGCCCACAGGCTGGCCATGTCGTCGAACGGGGCCAGGAACTTCGTCTCGGCCAGATTAAACGTGGGGACCAGCGGGGCGGCCCCGGCATAGATGGAATTCGGCAGCAGTCCGCGGATCATGCCGCGAAACTGATTGATCCGCAGCCCGATCGCCGTCTTCTTCTGGTCCCGATTGATGACGGCGATTTCCCGTCCGTTCTCCAAATCCACCAGTCCGGTGATGGCGTCCCCCAGGTCGGTTCGCAGGGCGAGGAACAACGCGCGAGTAAACCCCCCTTGCAGCTTCAGGTCGGTCGCCAATGTCCCACCCAGAGCGATGTTCACGTCCTCCCAATGGGCTGAGAACTCGTCCATCGTCGTTAGGTACGAACCGATACCGTTTAACGCCATGATTTTAACTCCTGAGAAATCAATAAAACGTGACCTCAGACAGTCTGTGCTGTCTGACAGGACGATGTCAAGCGTTGAGATTCACACTGTGCCTCGTCATTTGAAATCTCAAATCTCAAATCTCAAATCTCAAACTTCAACTTTAAAATCTGAAATTTGTAATTTAAAATAACAATCAATCACCTCTACATCTCATTGCTCAGCAACACCGTAAGTACGTTCGACAGATTTCCGAAGTATTAAATAATTCAGAGATCTCGACACGGCTATCATTCATCAGACTGCAACAGCGATTCGAGAATGCTCTGAATCTCTGCATCCGTCTTACCAATCGCCCTGAGCAGGGCCACATAGTTGCCGAAAGCTCCCTGCAGGTGCGGATGTTCGTGCCCGGTGCGGCTGGTAAAGCTCTCAAAGATCATGAGCGTCTGCCGCATCAGCCGCTCGGCCTCGATCAGCCGGTTGGTGTCCTGGAGCAACTGCGCCAAGTTGTTCAGGCGGATGGCGACATTTAGATGCTGGTCCCCAAAGGACTGCTTGTCGATCGCCAGCGCGCGGCGCATCAGCGGCTCGGCTTCGGCCAGCCGGTGGGTGGCCTGGAGCAACGCCGCCAGGTTGTTTAGGCGGATGGCAACTTTGGGGTGCTGGTCTCCGAAGGACTGCTCGTCGATGGCCAGCGCGCGGCGCATCAGCGGCTCGGCCTCGGCCAGCCGGTTGGTGTCTTTGAGCAACAGCGCCAGGTTGTTTAAGTCGCGTGCGACAGCGGGATGCTGATCACCGAAGGACTGCTCGGCGATGGCCAGTGCGCGGCGCATCAGCGGCTCGGCTTCGGTTGGCCGGTTTGTGGCCTGGAGCAACTGCGCCAGATTGCTCAGGCTGTTGGCGACTTTGGGGTGCTGGTTTCCGAAGGACTGCTCGTCGATAGCCAGCGCGCGGCGCATCAGCGGCTCAGCCTCAGCCAGCCGGTTGGTGTCCTGGAGCAACTGCGCCAGGTTGTTTAGGCTGAGGGTGATGTTGTGGTGCTGATGTCCAAAGGACTGCTCGTCGATGGCCAGCGCGTGGCGCATCAGCGGCTCGGCCTCGGCCAGCCGGTTGGTGGCCCGGAGCAACTCCGCCAGGTTGTTCAGGTCGCGGGCGATGTTGGGATGCTGGTCCCCGAAGGACCGCTCGTCGATGGCCAGCGCGCGGCGTATCAGCGGGTCAGCCTCGGCCAGCCGGTTGGTGGCCCGGAGCAACTCCGCCAGGTTGTTCAGGTCGCGGGCGACGTTGGGATGCTGGTCCCCTAAGGACTGCTCATCGATGGCCAGCGCGCGGCGCATCAGCGACTCGGCTTCTGCGTATAGGGCTTTGGTGAAAAGCAATAAGCCCAGGACGCTCATCAGCAGGGCGGTGGGCTCGGCGATGGCGGCATGGTCGGCATGAGCCGCCGCGGCGCGGGCGTGCGGGAACAGCGGGTCGAGCATGGGCCCGCTCCGCACGTCCGGTTGGTTGCTCACGAAGGCGGCGGCGATCCAATGCAGCGCCTCGGTCAGGGCGTGATGCTCCGGGTCGTCGCGCAGGCTGCGGCGGGTCACGTCCTGCACCAGGCGGTGGACGGCAAACGTCGGCGAGTCGCCGTCGCGGGTCGCCAGCGAGTAGGTTTCCAGATCGGCCAGGGCCTCGCGGAGGTCGGGGCCAGGTTCCGCCGTGCTAGAAGCGGTTGCGACACTCGCCCGATGTGCAAGGGAGGGATTCAAGACGTTGGGTCGCACCTTGCCAATCAGAGATGAGAAGTGATTCCAAGCTTGCCGCCCCAGCGAGAAATTCGAGACGTTGGATCGCTCCGTCCCTCGCTCACGCGTCGGGTTAATAGGTTGGGGCACATCCAGCAGCGATTTGGGGATCGGGTCGGGAGCCAGCCAGGCCAGGCGGTGCAGTAACCGCCGCGCGGGGTCGCTGAGCTGATTGAACGAGGTCTGCCACGTCACCGCCACGCTCTTGGGATACCGCATCAGCCGCTCGTTGAACCACTCCAGCACTTGGTCATGCTGGACTCGCCACTCGGTGAGATACTCCGTGAAGCTGAGTCTTTGCCGGCAGATGTAAGCCCCGGCCTGTTCCAGCGCGAGCGCCAGTTGGCCAAGTTCAACCGCCAGCCTGCGGGCCTGCTCGGCATCATCGGGCATCTTGGAACGCCCTGTGTCTCGATCCGTGCGTTCGAGGAGAAAGTCGGCCGCGTCGGCCTCGGCGAGAACATTCAGCGCCAGCGTCTCGACCGCGCCCGACCAGTCGCTGATTTGCGAGGTGACCAGCACCTGGCCGGACGATTGCAATTGGCCCAGCAAGTCTTCCACCGCGCAGGCCGCCTCTTCCGTGTCCACGTTGTCGAGAATCAGAAACCAGCCCGGATGCTGCTGCAACCAACGCAGCACGGCGGTCATCTGGACTTCGACCTCCCGCCTGTCCTTCTCGGCGAGGTCCAGCACCAGCGGACCGCACAACGCGGCCAGGTTCTGCTGCAAACTGCCCGGAGAATCCGCCGTCATGAACAGCAGGGCCGTGTATTCGTCCGCATGTTGGATCGCGAACTTGACCGCCGCTCGGGTCTTGCCAATGCCCCCCAAACCATGCACCGCCGCCGCCGTCGCATTGGCTGTAATCGCCGCGGCCCGAAGATGGCCCTGATGCTCGACCTGTCCTAGCGTCGTGCGGATTTGCTCCAGAAACTCGTCACGCCCCTTGAACAACGTGCCCAGCGACTTGAACTGCCGGCTGATGTTGTCCACCTTGCGACTCGGCTCCAGACCCAGGTCGTGAAAGACCTCGCGAACGAGCTGATGATGACCGGCGAACGACTTCCAATGCTCGCCGAAGTTGTCAATGTGCTCCCGATGCGTCTGCTGCAGCCGCGCGTCGTCGTCGCTCTGGCGGATCGGCACGCCACCATCACGCGGCGTCTCCGGTTGAGCCAGATAAACGAACCTCCGCTTCTGGAAACGCCGAGCCAGACGGTACTCCCACTGCGTGAAAGACCAGCCCGGCAACAGCTCCGGCGGCGGCTCGCCCCAATGCTGGAACAAAGCCCGCTCATGATCGGCCGAGGGCCGCGCCCCAGCCGCGTCGCCGACCAGATGAATCACCAGATCGCACTCACGCACGTAATCCGCCAACGCGCCCAGCAGCGTAAAGCCACCCTGCTGGAAGTCCTCCTGAGTCTTGACCTCGAACGGCCGACCTCGAATCGCGCCAAGCTGATTGGCCAGCCTCAGCCGGTACGATTTGAACTCGCTGCTCACGCAAGAGAGGAAGACACGGGTGGTGGCAGGCGTATCCATGCCGTGATCGTATCATCCGTCGGTCGTGAGTTCATGGGAAATTCAGAGGCCGGACTTTTCCCAAAAGCCCGGCCTCTCTGATCGCCGAAACTCGCCCGGCCGCCGAACGGTTGCCTCGCGATCCCACGAAACGCCGATAGACTGCTCGACCATCGCGGCCTCCAAGCACCGGCCCGCGTCACGGGAGCGGGTCATGCTGGCGAAATTGTTTTCGTATTCCCTGCTGGGCATCGACGCCAAGCCTGTTGAGGTCGAAGTTGATATCTCTCCCGCTTCGTTGCCGCGCGTCGTGCTGGTCGGCATGGCCGAGACGGCGGTCAAGGAAAGCACCCATCGCGTCGAACGAGCGCTCGTCAACTGCGGGTACTCGCGGCCGATTGATCGCGTCGTCATCAATCTGTCCCCCGCGGAACTTCCGAAGGACGGCGCGTCGTTCGACTTGCCGATTGCACTGGGAATCATCGTCGCGTGCGGGCAACTTGCGCGAGATCGGCTCAACGACTTCGCGGCCGTGGGTGAACTGGCGCTCGACGGCAAGTTGCGGCCGGTGCGCGGAGCGTTGTCGATGGCCATCGCCGCGCGCGAACAAGGCAAGCGGGGCTTGTTGGTGCCAGTCGAGAACGTCCCGGAAGCGTCGGTCGTCAAGGGAGTGCAGATCATCCCCGTCGGATCGCTGACCGAAGCGGTGGGATTTCTGTGCGGCGACTTGGAGATCGAGCCAGCGAAGTTCAGTTGGGATTCCGCGGTCGCGGCGTTTGGGAAGTACGACGTCGATTACTCGGACGTGAAGGGACAAGAGTCGGCGAAACGCGCAGTCACGGTCGCCGCCGCCGGCACGCACCATCTGCTGATGTTGTGACCAATTGCACCCAACGAGGCGATTGCTGCCTGAATCGCTGTTTTCCCCGTGTTTCACCGGGTTTCATTGAATCCAGCGGCCATGACCCATGAACCTCTTCATCCAATACCACAACGTCGCCAACGAGGGGCTGCTGCTCACTGACCCGCCCTTTTCCGCCACTCGACTCGGCATCCATACCCGCCGCCCGAACGTCCAAAAAGCCGATGGCCGGGTCTTCTTGATTGCCGGGGTTGGCCGTCCTCGCCGCTTCTTCCTCTGGGAAACTTTCGAGATTGAAAAGGTGAAGGCAGATGACGACGGCCAGTTTCACGCCACGGGCACCGGCTGGCAGTTGGCCCCGCCCATCGAACTGACCGGCAAGGGATTCGAGGACTTCAAATCCGCCTGTGCGAACTTCGTCGGGTTCCGGTCCATCACCGACCTTCCATTTGCCCAGACCCTAAACAGGCTGGCCGAAGAAAATCGACCACCGGGGAAAGCGGGAAAGATCGTTCCCTTCCTCAAGCAACTTGACGGCCTGTTTGCCAATGACGATCCCCAACGAAATTCTGTCCGAAAAGCATTGGGCCATTACGAGCCGGTGCGGGCACTAAGCATTCGCCAACCGCACGCCGAGGCGATCATGCGGGGCGTGAAGAAAATCGAATACCGCTCAGCCCCGACCAAGATCAGGGGCCGAATCCTGATTTACGCCAGCCTTGGCCGCTACCCCGCCAACGACGAAGCCCAGATGATGAAGGAGTACCGGATCAAGGACGTTTCGTGCGACGACCTTCCCCGTGGTGTTCTAATCGGCAGCGTTGAACTTTTCGATTGCGATGGCGGGGATTGGCACGTTCGGAATCCAGAGCGGGCCGAAAAGTTGATCGCCCCGGCCAAGCAGCCGCAGCCGGTTTGGTTTTATCCCTTTTGAATTTCGGAGTGATTCTTGCAAAAGGCGGCAGCGATTCTCGTGGTGGTCATCGGTGCGGTTGCCCTCGCTTTATTCCTGAAGGGCAACTCCCGCACTAGCACGCCGACGCCTTCCAATATCGAGAACCGCATCCCCAAGCTGAAGCAGCGGCTGACCGAACTCGAAAAAGAAATCGAGCAGGCCGTTGCCAGCTATGCCCCAAAGTCGAAAGCTCGGATTGACGATCTTGCTGCCCCCGCTGACGACATCCTTCGGGGCTTGCCCGGTGTGGTTCAAGTTGAGTTTCTGGTCAAAGCCGACAAGCCGACCCGAAGAGCCATTCATCTGAGGGACTGGCACTACGTCGCCAAAGACCT
>CAMDDX010000284.1 GCA_945893075.1 Planctomyces sp. SH-PL62
ACACCAAACCCTTGGGGGAAAGGGGGAGGTTTATCTCGCCTTCAACTCAACCACCCACACCCAGCACGTGTGACTCGTGGCATTCGCTTGCCGATGGCCTTCGGCGGCTGTTTGATGCGCCATGAATAATTCAGGCTAGCCCCGGTTCAAGCCGTGTAACCGGGGCTAGCGCCGCGCGGCTAATTGTCGGAATGCGGATCAGACATCAGCCGTTTGGGCATTCGGTCGAATGCCATTCGCCATCAGGATACCAAGTCCATCGTCACGCCAACGAGGCAAGCGATCGGAAGAAAACGTTCCACCAAGTTGCGGAGTTGATGAGACAATGAAAACAATTCGCTCCGTCCTGAGATTCGAGGCGAACAGACCACACACGGAGACCTCTTCATGCTTGCACTTCATCGCTCATTGTCGCGGTTCTTGATCCCGGCAGTTGCCCTGTTCGTTTTTGTGAGCTGCTCGCTCGCGCCAAAAGCTCAAGACAAGTCTTCCCCCGTGAACAGCTCGAAGCTTGCCGAGCCGATCGCTCAGGGCCAGCGCGTCTTCACTTGCGGGCACAGCTTTCATGTCTGGGTTCCGGGGATTGTTGCCGACTTGGCCAAGCTGGCGGAGATTCCCCAGCATGTCCAAGTCGGCACCTCATCGATCGGCGGTTCACGCACCATTCAGCATTGGGACATCCCGGAGGAAAAGAACACCGCGAAGACGGCACTCAAGACCGGCAAGGTCGATGTGCTGACCCTTTCGCCGATCTTCCTGCCCGATCCCGGCATCGAGAACTTCACCACGCTGGCTCTGGAACACAACAAAGACATCCGAGTCATCGTTCAACCCATTTGGCTGCGCTGGGACATTTACGAGCCGACCACCAAACGACCTGCCATAGTGGATCACAACGCCATCACCGGCGAAGAACTCCGGCTGCGACACGCCGAGCACTTCCAGAAAATGGACGAGCACATTCGCGAGCTCAACAAGAAATTCGGCAAGACCGTGTTGTCTGTGGCCCCGGCTCCTCAAGCGGTCATCGCTCTTCGCGAGAAAATCATCGCCGGCCAAGCTCCTGGCTTGAAAGTTCAAGAAGATCTCTTCACCGATCAACTCGGTCACGGCAAACCGCCGCTGATGGCTCTGGTCGGCTATTGCAATTATGCCGTGATCTATCGCCGCAGTCCGGTCGGCCTCCCAGTCCCTGCGATTCTGAAACAGGCCAAACTCGGAGATCAAGAAGAGAGCCTCAACCACTTGCTGCAAGAGCTGGCCTGGGACGCGGCCCTTCAGCATCCACTCAGCGGTCTGCGACCGTAGCTTTGTCGCGCATAAATCAGCCGCAGGGCGCTAGCCCCGGTTCCTGTGACATGTTCGTGTGACGGCAACCGGGGCTAGCGCCCTGCGGTTCATTGGACAGAGGCGTTATCGCTTTGCTTTTCGATCGACCAGCCGCATATAACCGCGCATGAAGTTTTCGTGTGATTCCGCCACATGTGCGGTGCGAATCGAAGCGGATGTCATTTCCGTGATCCCACTTGATCCGAAGGACTTTCTCCCATGAACCTGAAAAAGAAGAAATCGACTCGCCGTGCGTTTCTGAAAACCACGGGGGCGGCGTTCGGAGTCCCGTTCATCATCACGTCGGCCGCTTTAGGCAACAGTGAGCGACCGGCGGCCAGCGATCGGATCGTGGTCGGTGGAATCGGCATCGGCAACATGGGGCGCGGCGATCAAGGTGCGTTCCTCCGACGCAAGGACGTGCAATACGTCGCGCTCTCGGATGTCCGCGACGAAGTGCGCGAGAAGTCCAAGGCCGGTGTCGATCAGCACTACAACAACAAGGACTGTCAGACCTACAACGACTTTCGCGAACTGCTGGCTCGACCGGACATTGATGCCGTCCACATCGCGACTCCGGATCACTGGCATGCCATCATGGTGATCGAGGCGTGTCGCAACGGCAAAGATGTGTATTGTCAGAAGCCCGAGTCGCTGACCTTGCGCGAAGGTCCGTTGATGATCGCCGCCGCTCGGCGTTATGGGCGAGTCGTTTCCGGTGGCAGCCAGCGCGTGCTCGGCGACTATCGCAAGTACGTCGATCCGGCCTGGGCCGGTGAATTCGGAACGATCAAGTCGATCAACGTGAATGTCGGGCCGCTGCCGCAGCTCTGCAATCTGCCGCCGGAGGAGATGGGCGAGAAGATCGACTGGGATCTGTGGCTCGGTCCCGCTCCGTGGGCTCCGTACAACTCGAAGCGATGCAGCGGCAGCTTCTCGATCAACGGCAATAGCTGGCGGTCGTTCAGTGACTACTCCGGCGGCGGAATGACCGACTGGGGAGCACATCATTTCGGCGGTGCCACCTTCATCTGTGACGTCCGCGACTTGCAGCCCGATACGATCAACTATTTCGACGACAAGGACGGCAAGTATCTTGCCTTCCGTTACCCCAACGGATTGACGATTTATCACAACCGTCCCAAGGCCGGAAACCTGGAGATCGAAGGGACTCCGGGTGAGACGCTGCCGCCGAAACCGGTCCCCAGTTACAAGGGGGATGGCGAGATTTACGGCGACTTCATCCATTGCGTGAAGACTCGCGAGAAGCCGTTCCGCGATATCGAATCGGCGATCAACACCGCGATTCTGGCTCATCTGGGGAACATTGCTTACCAGTTGAAACGCTCCCTGAAATGGGACACGGTCAAGCAAGAGTTCGCCGGAGACGCCGAAGCCAATCGCTTCCTCGATCGCGCCCGCCGTGAGCCTTGGCAAATCTGATCGCGGCAAATCCGAAATCCGAATGTCGAAATCCGAAGGAAGCACCAAATCCAAATGCAGCAACCAATTTAAGGTTTCGGATTTCTTTCGAATTTCCGATTTGGTTCTTCGGATTTGTTACTGAAAACTCACAACTCCACCCCTAACTCAATAAGGCTCCTCCCATGTTGGACACCGCATTTGAAGCGTTGAAGAAATTCGACTGGGGCAGCGATCTGGCTGCCTTGAATCCGATCGAAGACGCCGCCATCGCCGCGCACGAAAAGCCGGAAGTCGGCAACGAGTTGGAGAGCCGCTTGGTCGCCGCTCTGCAAAGTGAGCTGTCGCTCGACGCCCAGGAATACGTCTGCCGGAAGCTCGCGATGGTCGGCACTGCCGCCGCTGTTCCCAGTCTGGCGGCGCTGCTGGTCAAGAAAGAGATCTCGCACATGGCTCGGTTTGCCCTGGAGCGAATTCCCGCTTCTGAGGCCGGCCAAGTTTTGCGAGAGGCACTCCCCAAGGTGAGCGGCCCCGTGAAGATTGGCGTCATCAGTTCGGTAGGTTCGCGTCGCGATGCGGCCGCAGTGGCCACGCTGGCTGGCCTGCTCAAGGACAGCGATCCTGCGATTGCCCGCGCTGCGGCACTCGCGCTGGGTACGATCGGCAGTGCTGAATCCGCTGCCGCTCTGCAAGCGGCTCAAAAGGCTGCGACAGGAAACCCGCTCACTCTGATCGATGCGCTGCTGAGCTGTGCCGAAGCCATGCTGGCCAGTAATCAGCTTGCCGATGCCAACGCGATCTACAAAGCCTTCGATCAAGCGAGCCAACCACGACTCGTCCGCCTGGCCGCCGCGCGCGGCCTGCTGGCCTGCGCGAGCAAGCCGGCGTAATGATTGTCACGCGATCGTTGATGGTTTCATCCGTGCTCTGGCTCTGCCATCCGTGCGGAAACAATCCGACGGACGAGACCGCACGGATGGCAGAGCCAAAGCACGGATGAAAAGCCGAATGACATGGATGGACCAGCAATGCCGAGACGTCAAATATTCCGTATCGTTTCAGGAGGTCGTCGCATCATGCCACGAGTGTTGCAGAGTTTCTTCGTCTTGAGCCTCATGTCTGTCCTGGCCACACCGATCTTGCCAGCCGACGACCGACCGTCCGATGAGCTCGTCAAACTGATTGTCAAACTGATTCAAAATCCGGACCGGGAGTTTCGCGCGGCGGGCCTCGAAAAAGTACGGACATCTGCCAAAGGGGCCGCCGCGACGAAACTCTTCGCGGACCAACTGAAGAGTCTCGATGCCGCGGGCCAGACGGCGCTCTTGAGCGCACTGGCGGATCGCGGCGATGTGACGGCTCGCACAGCGGTTCTCGAACTGGCCGCCACCAGCAAAGAGGAGCAAGTCCGAGCCGATGCCATCACCGCGATCGGCAGCCTGGGTGGAGTCGCCGATCTCCCGCTATTGATTAAGACGATGTCGGCCGCGTCCGGTCCCGAACAGGCGGCGGCGCGGCGGAGTCTCGTTCAGCTCCGGGGCGATGCGATCAACAAGAGCCTTGTCTCGGAAATGAAATCGGCGGCCCCAAACGTGAAAGCGTCGCTGATCGAGATCCTTGCCACTCGGCGAGCCAGCGGCGAATCGCCGGCGCTTGTGGCCGCGATCGTTGACAACAACGCCCAAGTACGCGGTGCGGCTATGTCGGCCCTCGGCCAAGTGGGACGTCCCGAACAGATAGCTCAAATGCTCCCCGGTGTTCTCAAAGCCGAAAAGGGAGGCGAACGAGACAATGCCGAACGGAACGTGGCCATGATCTGTGCGCGGATCGACAATGAAGACCAACGGGGCACGCTGATCATTGAGGCCCTGAAAAAAGTCGACGCGGCCGATCGTGACGAATTGCTGTCGCTCGTCGGACGTGTCGGCGGCAACAAGTTGATCAACTTCGTGGGGGACATTGCCTCGGAGAAGGACTCCGCTCGCAGACAACTCGGCATCGACGCGCTGAGCAAATGGCCCGACGCCAGCGTGGCCGACAAGCTGCTGGAAATCGCGAACAAGGCGACCGATCCCGCTGAGCGGCGTCTGGCGTTTCAAGGCTACGTCAAAATATCCGCGACCCGCGACAATCGAAACGACAAGCAAAGACTCGACCGCATGAAGGAAGCCATGAAGGCCGCCAAGTCGCCTGAAGAGCAACTGCTCGTCATCAACCGGACCCGCACCGCCTACGCGGTGGAATCTGTGCGGTTCATGCTCCCCTACGTCGATGAACCGCAGTTCGCTCAAGTCGCGTGCGAATCCATCGTGGAGATTGCTCACCATCGTGAAGTGCGTGATCCCAACAAAGCCGAATTCGACAAGGCCCTCGACAAGATCATCAAGGTCACGAAAGACCCAGTCGTCGTCGATCGAGCCCAGCGCTACAAACGGGGCGAAACGTGGGAACGACCCAAGAAGTAGCGCGGCGTTCGCCGCAAATCCGAAATCCGAATGTCGAAATCCGAAAGGGCCATCAAACGCTGCACGGTGGCGTTGCGCCGTTTCGATGAATGTGCCTTCGCAGGAGTTTTGGATTTGAGATTTCGGGCTTCGGATTTCTTTCGGATTTGTGATCTCCATGCCAGGCTCATTCAAACTCCGTCGGATCATTCACCTCGTTGTCGCCATCCAAGTCTGCGCCGATGATGGACCCACGCAGGTGGTTCTGCCCCTGCCTGACCGCAGCGCTGTCACGGGCGTCTGTCTCGGTGGACGCGAACTGGACACTCTCTTCGCCTTCAGCGGCGGCAAAGTCTGGAAGCGCAAAGTGAAGGTCCACGCGACCGGCGCGTTCAGCCCATGGGTAAAGGTCAACGGGACCAAGCTGTGAAACATCTGCGTTTGCGTCGAGCGGCCCAATCTGGGTGCTCATTGACGCTCGCATGAAACTTACTCGAACGGCGTTGTGCTGACTTCGATCTTGCCGATCGCGAATGGCACGGACTGTTCAGCCGAAATCACGAAGTCGTAGCCCCACATCTTCGAGAAGCAGGCGTTCGTGCAGTGCCAGGTATGAGTCTGCCAGTTCGATTCTTTGGAAACTCCGAACCATTGCCCGACATTCGCGTAGGGCGAGCGGCCCTGACTGTCGGCGACTTCATAGCGCAGATTCATGCCGACGTTACCCGCCGCAATCCGACGCACGGTCGCGCGGACGTAGTAATCCTTCGTTGAAAAACTTGCGAAGGACGGATGCGTGTGGAACGAGATCGGATGGTTGATGTCTCCTTCCACGATCAAGCCCGACGAACCGTCGGCGAATTTGACCGTCGGGTAGCGCGAACGGTTGCGAGGAAACACGCCTCGCGTTTGATCGAAGTCACCGGCTTGAAAGTGGATCGTCTTCGCCGCCGAGTAATCCCCTCCCCACGTAAATGGCTTGTCAGCATTCGCACGGGCCGCTTGCACGAGTTCGTCGGGCACACCTGCGATGAAGGTCGGAGTGTGACTCATTGGGAGTTGTTGTTGTGCCGGCAGTTTCTGAGGCGTCGAGTTCAACGCGTCCGTCACCTCGACATCCTTTGAAAAGCTGACGAATGCCCGAAGCGGTTCAAACTTGCCCGCCGGCATCCAAGCAATGAGCACCGGCTCCGATCGTCCTGTGAAGACGAAGCCGTAACCACGTCGCAGTTGCCCAAGTGCCAGCCAACCTTCGTATTTCGGCTGCTCGCCGAGCAACCTCGTCAGTGTTTTCATCGTCTGGTAGGCAGGACGCGGACTGCCGTTACGAGCGATCAGTCCGAAGCCTTGATCCTCGCCGCCGGGGTCTTGAGCCTCGAACCACTGCGTGCAGGCAAAGCCCTGAGCCAGCGACATCGTGTAGATCTTGGCCAACGCCTTCGCGGCATCTTGCTCGGTGATGGTGTGATCGGGACTCGACGCGAGCCGATGTCCGATCTCTGTCATCCACAACTCGGCGTCGGCTCGATCGGGCGCGGCCTCTTGGAGCATGCTTCGCAACAGGTGCTTCATCCACAGAAACGGAATCTCGCCATCGGTCTCGACGAGACCATCGGCGATCTCATAAGGATGGACGCACAAGTAATCGAAGCGATTCGGCTTCCCCGCTTGAGCCATCGCACGAATGGCCTGATGCAAATAAGGAGCATCGAAACTGGCCACGGTCAGACCGACGCGCGCTTGCGGATCGGCCTTCTTCGCTGCGTCATAAGTCGCGACGGCCAGCCGCGCGTAATCGGCCGTCGTGTGCTTCCCATCATTGAAGCCGCCGTTCCCTTCGTTCCAGACCTCCCAATAACGGATGTCGTTCTTGTAGCGTCCGACGACCGTGGAAACGTACTCGGACCAATCTTCGAGTTGCTCCATCGGGAAAGCATGCACCGCTTTCGTTCCCGGCGGCGAACCCATCAGGATCGCATTGATCTGCAGGCGGTGTTGCGCCGCCGACTTCACGAGCCGATCGCCATCCTCCCACTTCCACTGCCCCTTCTGAGGCTCAAAGCCGCGCCATTCGGGAAACAACCGAATGGTCGAAACGCCCGCCTCCGTCATCTTTGGAAACCACTCGTCGTGATTCCGAAAGGAACTCGCCGACGAACTGATGCCCCACGGAGTCGTCGTTCGCGGCCGCACGGTCTGCCCAGTCACCTCTTGAGCGACGAGCTGCAGCGCCGACACCATCACCATCAAGCCACACAGCAAACGGCCCATTCGTTTCTTCATGAGTCCCTCTGCAACAAAGCGATCCGCGATGCCTTCATGTGTCCGTTTCCCAGCGCTGCACGAGCCCGTCTTCAGGGTCGATGACCTCTCCCACGAATCGAAATCCACATTTCGCGAGCACTCGCGTCGAGGCCCTGTTGTCGGGCATCGTATGCGCCCGCACGACGCGAACTCCCGCCGCTTGCCTCGCGAATTCAGTCAAGGCTCGCGCGGCTTCGGTCGCGAAGCCGCGACCTTGATGATCCGGGGCGATGCCGTAGGCGATCTCGACGAAACCGTCTTCGCTCGGCGGTCCTTTGAATCCGACGTCTCCGATGATTGTTCCATCCTCGCGTAACCTGACCTTGAATCCGTGTATCCAGGGATCAGCCTCGGTCGCCGCCAGCGCCCGCTCCAGCAACAGCGGCGATACCTGAGCACGAATGTCGTCGCTGAGTCGTTCAAATTGTTCGCGGACTTCGTTCACGGAATTGAGAACGAGCGTCAGGCGATCCGTTTGAAGAATCATCGACGGCTCCTTGTGGTGATGAGCAGATGGAAACATCGCCCAGATTCGTCATCTGCCCGCACTGTGTTCCTCGTGAAGCCCGCTTCCTCGCGGACACCAACTTGCCTTCCGTCAACAAGACCTAAATCGCATGTTATTCCATCCAGGGTTGAATCCCAGAGTCACTGCGGCGATGGTCTTGGCCCGTGGAGAACAACGACACGCTTGGCGCGTAGACTTGCTTGCGACCGCAGGGGGCACACGATGGTTAGGCCAGTCGCTTCAGTTGGAGTTTCGTCATCAGTCAGGTCGCCGTGCGAATCAGGCGTGCTTCGGAATCGAAAGAAACTCCACGTCGCGCGATTCCAAATCGAGCAGCGCGACGGTGAACTCGCTGGCTCGATGCAGTGCTCCGGGATTGATCCGTCGGACAGGCCCGTCTTGCCAGTCGTGACGCAGGTGGGAATGGCCGGACAAAAGATACTGCGGCTGAGCCTTGAGCAACGGTCGCAGATCGGACGTCAAATGTCCGTGCGCGACGGCAATCCGAGTCTCTTGAACGGTGAATTCTCCGCCCCATTCCAGACAAGTGGCTCCGTATTCCGCCGCCGCCTTTCGTAAATCGGGAACGGTGTCCGAGTCGTTGTTTCCGAAGACGAAGTACAACGGCAATGCCGAGCACTCGGCCAGAATGTCCGGCCCCATCCAGTCCCCGCAATGCACGAGCAACTCGGCCCCGCGTGCCGCCAAGAGTTGCACCGCGTACCGAGTCCGACTGAGCCGGTCGTGCGTGTCAGAGATGATCCCGATTTTCACGATGCAATCCTCCGCGACCATTTCTCAACAACAGCCCGGCGAACACCAAGTTCGCCGGGCTGTTTGTGTTCTGCGAAGTGAGGTCGTCCGCATTCGAAGGAATTCCTCTCGCAAACGTCGAACGGATTTCGCCTCAGTCGACTCTCCCAGCGAATCTGAAAATCGATCATGCGAAACTCGGGCACGCGCGGAAACAATCTGGGTTGTTGTTTCTTTGGAACGGTAGGATTACAGGAGTCCGGCCGTGACGACCGCCTGGCTGACGTCAGCCGCAATGTTCTGCACGAGTTGCTGGCTTGAGACTTCCGAATTCGAACTGGAGCAAACTATGAGATCATTCGCGCTGATCACAGTGCTGCTGGCCGTTGGGCTGATGACGGCGAACGCCCAAGAGACTGCCAAGGCCCGCGCGGGGCGGGCGTATCTGCCGCAGATGACCGGGTGCCGCATCGAGACTTACAAAACCGTCGGCGACACGAAGCTCAATCTGTATGTCTTCAGCCCGACGGCTCCGAAGAACGCGCCGGCGATTGTGTTCTTCTTCGGCGGTGGTTGGAAAAGCGGCTCGCCTCAGCAGTTCGAGACGCAGTGCCGGGGACTCGCGAAACGCGGGATGGTCGCGATCACGGCGGACTATCGTGTTGAGAGTCGTCACGGCGTAAAGCCGACGCAGTGTTTGGCGGACGCTCGTTCGGCGGTCCGCTGGGTGCGTACACATGCGGACCAGCTGGGTGTTGATCCGCAGCGCATCGCGGCCGGCGGTGGCTCGGCCGGTGGGCATCTCGCGGCCTGCACGGCGTTCATCACGGAGTTCGATGAACCCAGCGAGGACAAGACCGTGAGCGCCGTTCCGAACGCACTCGTGCTGTTCAATCCCGCGCTCGTGCTGGCTCCGATCGAAGGTTTTTCTTTGGCGGAGGGCTTCGGCACGCGAGTCCCCGAAGAGCGAATGGGGACCAAACCGGAAAAGATCTCGCCCGCTCATCAAGTCACGCGGAACGGGCCACCCACGATCATCTTTCACGGTCGTGAAGACACCACCGTCCCGTTCGCCTCGGCCGAAGCCTTCACCGCGAAGATGAAGTCGCTGGGCAATCGCTGCGAACTGCATAGCTTCGACGGCCAGAAACACGGCTTCTTCAACGGCGACGAATTCAAACAGAAGACTCTGGCTGAAGCCGACAAATTCCTCGTCTCGCTCGGTTGGCTGAAGCCGGTGAAATGATCAGCCGCGCGGCGCTAGCCCCGGTTGCTGAAAAGAACCGGACGCTAGCGCGTTCCGGCTGAACTCTCCCAAGAATTCTTGTCGCACCCCACGGAACGGGTGTGCCAATTTTGGCTGGCGCGATGAATAAGGAGCTGTCAGAATGAGGTTAGAAATGTTCGGAACCTCTTTCTGGAGTCGATCATGGATGATGTGCCACAAGTGAAATCAGGGTTGTTGATGCCAGCGGTTCGGGAGCAGGTG
>CAMDDX010000285.1 GCA_945893075.1 Planctomyces sp. SH-PL62
GAAACGAGCCCGCTACCATCCGCCCAACCCTGATAAAAAACCTCTCGGAGATCCCAAACTCAGCCAGCTCTCTCCGCAAGAAAAGAAACAACTCACCAACTTCACGAATGAAAACATCGCCGCTTGAAAATCCTTCACGGCGTTGCCCAACGGGGCGTGGCTCCACCGAAATGTTGCGAGAGTTTCGCCCCGTTGGGGCTGAACGTAGCGTGCGGGTTCGTAACCCAGGGCTGCACCCTGGGCTATCGAGTTTCGACCCTTTGGGCCGGGAAGCACGAAACAAATCCCGCCCGATCACGAGGCTTCGTCACTCTTTATTTTCATCAGCCCCGGAGTCCACCGATGGAACGCCTACTCTGGACCGTATTCGTCTTCTTGATCGCTTCGACGACCTCTGTGTTCGCTCAGTCGTCCGACAAGTTTCGCGACACTCGGCACCGCATGGTCAAAGAGTGCATCGAGCGGGAAGGGATCAAAGATCCGCGCGTGCTCGACGCCATGCGGACCGTGCCGCGGCATGAGTTCGTGAAGCCCGCCCAGCAGAAGGACGCTTATCACGACACGGCGCTGCCCATCGGCAATCAGCAGACGATCTCGCCGCCGTTCGTCGTGGCCTACATGACCGAGACTATTGAACCGAAAGCGTCCGACGTCGTTTTGGAGATCGGCACCGGCAGCGGCTATCAGGCGGCGGTGCTCAGCGGACTGGTCAAAGAGGTTTACACGATCGAGATCGTCGAACCGCTCGGCAAGGAAGCGGAGCGGCGGCTCAAGAAGCTCGACTACAAGAACGTGTTCTGCAAAGTTGGCGACGGATACCTCGGATGGCCGGAGCACGCGCCGTTCGACAAGATCATCGTCACCTGCTCGCCGGAGAACGTTCCGCTGCCGCTCGTTCAGCAGCTCAAAGAAGGGGGCAAGCTGCTGATCCCGCTGGGTGAACGCTATCAACAGGCGTTTCATTTGTTCGAGAAGAAAGATGGCAAGCTCGAACAGAAGCGGCTGATCCCGACGCTGTTTGTGCCGATGACTGGCAAGTCGGAAGACCTGCGAGAATCGCGACCCGATCCGCTGCACCCGCGATTGCTCAACGCCAGCTTCGAGATCGATGAGAACAAAGACGGTCTGCCCGATAGCTGGCACTATCAACGGCTGACGGAGTTGCTGACGACGGAACCGCCCGACGGCAAAGTGTTCTTGCGGATGGAGAACTCGGACCCCGGCCGGCTTGCTCAAGCCTTGCAAGGCATGGCGATCGACGGCCGCAAGATCGGCTCGGTCGCGATCAGCCTGCAGATGCGCGTCAAAGACATCCGCCCCGGCAGCGAACCGATTGCGAAGCCGCTGCTCGCTGTGCATTTCTACGATCAACTGCGAAAAGACATCGACACTCAAGTGATCGGTCCGTGGATTCGCGAGTCCGACTGGGAGCTGGTCGGCACGACGGTCCCGGTTCCCAAAGAAGCCCGCGAAGCGATCATCCGCATCGGCCTCAACGGCGCGACCGGCCGCCTGGACATCGACGACATCCGCTTCCGGCCCAAGCCGCGATAATTTTGGAGTGCGGTGTGTCAGCACCGCTTTCGATCGCGGCGGAGCCGCTTTCTTTGGAACGAAAACGAAGACGCTCGAAAGAATCAAACGCGAACTTGGATCAAAGCCCATTCGCTGCAATCCAAAGCGGTGCTGACACACCGCACTCCAAAGCTCACGCAGCCTCAGGCTGAGTCGCGTCCACCGGTTTCGGAGCGATCTTCTTCGTCCCTTTGCCGTGGCGAGCCTTCAGGTCGAACAGGCCGAAGATTTCCGAAGCCGTCAGGCTCAGCGAGACGTTGTTGCTGTCTCCGTCGCCTAGCACCGCGCGGAAGAGTTCGCGCTTCTCGTGCAGGACTTTGTCGATCTTCTCTTCGATCGTGTCCTTGCAGATGAACTTGGTGACGATCACCGCGTTCTTCACGCCGATGCGGTGCGCGCGGTTGATGGCTTGGTCCTCGACCGCCGGATTCCACCAGCGGTCGTAGAGAAAAACGTAGCCAGCGAATTGCAGATTCAGGCCGACCGCACCGGTGCCGTAGCTCATCAGCAACAGGTGCGCGTTCGGATCTTCTTTGAACTTCTTGAGAATCGGCTCGCGTTGTTTGTGGGGGACGCCGCCGTGATAGATCAGCGTGCCGCATTCGGAGGGCAATCGCTCGGCCAGCCAGTCGATCGTCTTGGTCCACTGGCTGAAGAGAATCGCCTTGCCGCCGCTCGCCGAGATTTCTTCCATGTCCGCCGCAAGCCGCTCGAACTTAACGCTATCACCGGTCAGCGGGTCGAAGTTCGTGATCTGCTTGAGCCGCAGCACCAACTCGAAGACGTGCTGCACGGTCGCTTGGTCTCCCATCTCGTTCAGATGGATGATCCCATCGTTCTCGGCCGCCATATACGCCGTCTTCTGCGCCGGAGTCAGTTCGAGGATCTCGTCACGATCGAGTCGTGGCGGCAAGTCTTTCATCACGCGATCTTTCGTCCGCCGCAGGACATAGTCGCGAGATAACCGCTGCATCTGACGCAAGTCGGGCGAGCCTCCCTTTGGAATGACCTTGATGTATTCAAACAGCGTGTGCATTTCTTCGGGACGGTTCTCGATCGGCGTCCCGGTCAGCGCCCAGCTTCGTTTGCGAGGCACCGACCGCGCGGTCTCCGACGTACACGAGTCCCGATTCTTGATCCGCTGTGCCTCATCCAGCACGACGAGATCAAACGTCGGCCGTTCGTCGTCGAGCATGTCGGCCCAATCGCGGACCAGCAATTCGTAGTTGACCAACAACACCGGTGCCGGCATCTGCCAAAGCATCCGCCGCCGCACGCTGTCTCCCTCCATCACGGTCAGCGGCAGCTCTTCCGCCCACGCTTTGAACTCGCGCTGCCAGTTGGGAATCAACGGCTTCGGGCAGACCAGCAGCACTCGGCGAATCTTCCCGCCGCGCAGCAGCAGCCGGATGGCTGTGATCGTCTGCATGGTTTTGCCGAGGCCCATCTCATCGGCTAACAGCGCCGACTTCTGCTCGAACAGCCACGCGATCCCCTCGTACTGATACGGGAACGGCTCGAACGGCATGATGAGTTCTTGCCCCGCCAGCATCGTCTGCAACGGCGGTTGCAAGAGGTAGAACAACCGATCCTCCAGCGAGATCGCATCGCTGGGAGGCTTCAACCGCGTGACTTTTCTTTCCGTCGGACGTGTCGCGTGTTCCGGCAGTTCTGAGTCCGCAACTTTCGGAGGTTCGATCTTCTTGAGTCCCTCGGCCGCTTCATCCGGCTTCGGCTGAAACTCGAAGCCCAGCGGAAAGGTCAGCCCGACGGTCGGCACTCGCGACCAATGCGGCTTCCAAGAGGGGGTCAACCCGGCGCGTTTGTCGAACAGTGAAAGCGTCTGCGTTTCGACGTTCGGCCAACGCTGCAACGCGCCGTTGAGACCTGCCGGAAAGATGTCGGCAAGAAAATCGAGTGACACCGTTTTGGAGTGCGGTGTGTCAGCACCGCTTTGGATGTCTTCGATCGTCAAGTCCGTGAGTTCGCCGGTCATCATCGCGATCCAAAGCGGTGCTGACACACCGCACTCCAAAGTTACGCAGCGATTTTCATCGTCTCCTGCAACGCCTCGCGCACGCGGTCCAGCGGTTCCAGCAGATCCGCGTCGCCGGCCAACTCTTTCGCGAGCTTCTCAAACGTCTTGAAGTCTTCGCCAAACTCGGCGTGCAACACAAACTGGAGCTTTCCAATCCGCAGCCGCTCCCCTTCTCTCGCTCCCTCTCGATCAACAACACACGCGACCGGCAGCGACACGTGCGGCCGCGAGTCCAACATCTCGACCCGATCCGTCAGCACGACGTGCGGCTTCACGCCGATGCGTTCCAGCAGCGTCTTGCTGAGCAGTTCCCCCAGCAAAAACGGCACGAGCGTCGGGCCGTACAACAGCTCTTGAGTCCGATTCGGCCGCACGGGAGCCGTGCATTGGAACTCCAGCGGCCGGCCGTATTTGTTCGTCACCAGCAAGCCAGCGACGTGGCCGCGGTGTTCGAGATGAATCGCGGTCAGGAAACCCAGCCGGAGTTGTTCGTTCATAGCGAGCGACGTGGACATGCCCGTTCCATCGACTGGCGAACGGGGATGGGTTCAGTCTCGAAGCGATGACTCCGAAGACACGGATCATGCCGAGGGTCGGAAACTTTGCCGGACCCGCACGGTTTGACTGAGCGGACTTGTCTGCCAACACAATCCGCGTCTCCCTCACGGCTGGCTATTTTTTCAAACGTAGGGTGGGTCGAGTCATCGAGACCCACCAACATGCTCGCGGTTCGTGGTGGGTCTCGATGACTCGCAAGGTGCGTTCCAGGCCGCATGAGCCGAGGAACTGGTGATGTTCCGGCAGACATTCTCTGGGGCGGCACGAACCCCAGGCTGTTGCGCGAATCGAGCCTTCAATAACATGGCAACTTGGTTTGTTTACGTTCTGCGACATTTACTTTTTGAGGAGTTCCTTTATGGCCGTTGTTTCTCCCCGTCACCGAGTGTCGGCGGGTTTTACGCTGATCGAATTGCTGGTCGTTATCGCCATCATCGCCGTCCTGATCGCGCTGTTGCTGCCGGCCGTCCAACAGGCTCGCGAGGCCGCTCGCCGGTCCCAGTGCAAGAACAATCTGAAGCAGATCGGACTGGGAATGCACAACTACGAAGAGACGGCCAAGATGTTTCCGACATCGACCACGAATAACGGAGCCTGGCGGCACAGTTTGTTGACTCGGTTGCTGCCGTTCGTCGATCAAGCGAACTTGGCGAAGAAATACAACTACGGCGTGCATTGGCATGCCACGCAGAACACACAAGCGGTCCAGACCGTGATTTCCGCTTTCCTCTGTCCGTCCACGAGCGATTCGACGAGACGCGACACGACGGCCTTGCCCGCGGCGGCAGCCGGCCCGTTGCCGGTGCCGACCGATTTTCCCGCGGCGACTCCGCGCGGCTGCTCGGACTACACGGAAGTCACGGGCTTCAACAACCTCGCCACCTTGAATAGTTTTGGGACGCTGTTGGATCCGCAGACGAATGCCAGCCCTGGAGCTGGTTGCGTCGTCAACTTCGTGCGCTGCCGAGTCGCCGACTATCGAGACGGCACCAGCAATACGATGCAATTCGTCGAAGATGCCGGTCGCCCGCATCTGTACCGTGTCGGCAAGATTGTGAATGCGACGGGATCAAATGACGGCGGTTGGATGGACCACGATCAGCGATTCAATATTGACGGTGCCAACAAAACAACCGGTGTGACTGGACCGGCTGCTTCGACCGGCAACGTCAATGACTACTCGTGTGCCGTCAACTGCACGAACGCCAACGAGATTTATGCGTTTCATGAAGGGGGCGCTCACATCTTGATGGCCGACGGCTCAGTGCGGTTTCTGAACCAGTCAGTCGGGTTCAAAGTCATCGGCCGTCTGATCACGGTCACCGGCCGGGAACCGATCGGCGATTTCTAATCGCGATGGAGAAGCGCTGGTCCGCGCAGATGTTCGGGAACTCGGCGTTGATCGAACTTGGCTCTCCGCCATTCGTATGGAACAAAAATTCGTGAGCCGCCAGGCGCTAGCCGAGATTATTCATGGTCTCCCGCTAGAAGAAACAGACTGCCGCACACTAACCCGACGCGCAAGCGAGGCCAAACCGTCACGACAGCCTCGCTTGCGCGTCGGGTTAGTGTGGAGCCATGAATCATTCTGGCCAGCCGCGGGTCGATGAAAACAACCCGCGCCTCGCGGCTCAGCGCACTCGATCTCCAGGAGAACCTCAAGATGCCGAACTCAATCACTCAACAGGCGACACTCGGCGGCGGGTGCTTCTGGTGTTTGGAGGCGGTCTTCGAGCAGCTTCGCGGGGTCCAACAAGTGGTCTCCGGCTACTGCGGTGGGAACGTACCGAATGCGACCTACGAGCAGGTCTGTAGCGGCCGGACCGGACATGCCGAGGTGATCCAAGTCACGTTCGATCCGGCGGAGATTTCATTCGCCGATTTGCTCGACGTGTTCTTTGCGACGCACGACCCGACGACGCGCAATCGACAAGGAGCCGACAGCGGCACGCAGTATCGTTCTGCGATCTTCTGTCATGACGACGAACAGCAACGCATCGCCGCCGCCAAGATTGCCGAGGTGAATGCGGAGAAACGCTGGAACGCGCCGATCGTCACAGAGGTCACGCGGTTCGAGGTGTTCTACGCGGCCGAGGACTATCACCAAGGCTACTTCCGCACGCATCCGGCGCAGGGTTATTGCCAAGCGGTCATCTCGCCGAAGGTCGGCAAGTTCCGGCAGAAGTTCGCCGATCGTCTGCGCTGAACCAAACAGGGGTCGGGTGTTCGGTTTTTCGGAATTGGCGGGAAGAAGACTTGGATTGCAAATTACGCTGACCTCCCGCCAATTCCGAAAAACCGAACACCCGACCCCGGACGCCTATCTTAAATTGGGTGTCACCAGCATCCCGGCTTTCAGTTTTCAGCCCCAAAGGGGGCGTGACTCGATAGCCCAGGGCAACGCCCTGGGTGACTCATTCGAGAGAACATTTCCAGCCCTGAAGGGGCGTGACTCGCACGGATGTCAGGCGAGTTGCGCCCCGTTGGGGCTTAGACTCGGTTGATGTGTGCTAACCCAGGGCGTTGCCCTGGGCTTTCGAGTGAGTCCCCGTTGGGGCCAAGACCGGAAGGCCGGTGACAACCAATTGATTCACCCGTGCGACTCTGTTGGGAGACCTCGTCTGATGCGTCGCTTGCTCATAATTCTCGTTGTCGTCGCGTGCGGTTGCTCGTCGCTTCCGGCCGCCGAGTTGTTATTCCCGCAAGAGCGGCAGGCGTTCTATTCGTTCGAGCCGATTGAGATTGCGATCGCTGGATTGCCGGCAGGGGCGACGGCAAAAGTGGAACTCGCGCCGACTCGGACCAATGTCGCGGGACTGGCGTTCGAGGTTGTTGGCAAGACCGGCACAACGACCGTTGAATTGATCTCTGGATCGCTTGCGCCCGACGTGTATGCCGTGAAGCTCGACGGCCAAGAGGTCGGCAAACTCACGATCAGCAGCGGCGTCATCGACTCGACGCTGCTGGTCTCGCAGACCGCGAACCTCAACGAACTGAAGGCCGGCGGCGCGAATTTCTTCTTGGGGAATGCTTTCAGCTACGGGCGGCTCAACCCGCAGCAGACTGGGCCAAGCCTCAGTCCGCGCGGGATCAAGACGCAGGGGATGCGCGTCATCGAGGACGCCATCGCGGCGAACTTGCCGACCGTCGTCTACATGTATTGGACCGGTTACGTGACTCACAAACCGTTCGGCTCGATGAAGAGTTGGGCGGCGGCCGACATGAACGAGGCGATGCGGTTGCTGAGCTTTCACACATCGCAGCGGTTGCGGCGGTTCGCGCCCAACATCATCAGCATCGGCACGCTTGATGAGCCGGGCCTGGCTTGGGGCAAGACGCCCGCCGGTGGTTCCGCATCCGGATTCCCGGATTGGGACGAGCAGGCGTGGTACGAGCAGCGCGGCTGGCAATTCACCGACAATCCCGCGGCGCGATCGAGCGACGACTGGCTCAAGTACATGACGGTTCGCTGCGAAATCATGAAGGACTGCCAGCGGCAAGCTCGCCGAGACATCAAGCTCGTCTGGCCGCAAGCGACCTTCAGCACCGACTTGTACGCTCCGCATGCGATCATGGACGGCACCGACCCGCTCAATCAGGAGGTCAACGATATCCCCTCGTCGCACGTCTTCGTCGATTGGGGCATTGACCGGCTGGGAGCGTACTCCGGTCTGCAGCTCGAGAAATCGCACGATCCGTCTTCGCGTATGGCTCACGCGATGAATGGTCAGCTCTTCGGCGAGCCGGTTCCGCCGCCGCAACAGACGCACGCTTATCGCGCCTGCATGAACGGCATGTTGGCCGCCGGATTGACCAGCAACTGGTGGCTGAACACGACGGCGATGAAGCCGGCGGATCTCGCCGAGGTCAACAACGCCGCCAAGAAGATCGGCCCCGTGCTCAAGGAAACGCTGCTGACCGGCCACGACGTCGCCGTCTTGTGGAGCTTCACCGAACTCGCGTTGCGCGAGGAAGACATCACGCTCCAGGAGGCCAGCAAGAAAACCGGCGAGCAGATCAAGCTGAAGATCGCGTCGCTGCCGGAGAACACCGCGCTCCAGAGCAAAGAGATCGACATCAACGCCTACAACGTCGGCGGCGATTACAAAGAGTCGGTGCTGACCGCGCACTATGCCCTCGCGCGAGCCGGTTATCCGGCGCAGATCATTCACGAACGGACGCTGCCGTACGGTGCGCTCAAGAACTACAAGACGCTGGTCATCGTCGGACAAACGCACGAGCTGCCCGACTTGATCGAAGAGCATCTCAAGAAGTTCACCGACGCCGGCGGCCGCATCGTGGTCGACAAGAGCACGACCGTGAAGTTCGACAACGCGACCGCGATCGTAGCCGACGTCGATCTCAAGGGGCTGTCGTACCGCTGGAACGTGCTGTTCCAAACCGACGCCAAGCAATTCAAGACGGTTCGCGAGGCCAGTCTCTATCAAACCAACCACTTCATGGACGAGCCGGTGCGCAACGCCGTCGCGCCATTCAAAGCCGCGCTCCGTCAAACCGCCTCGAAGGCGTGGGTCGAGACCGACTCCAACGAACTGCTCATCGAGCATCAGCGCGGCGGCGAAGGGATCATCCTCCTGGCGATCAACGGCCACGAAGAACTCCCCGCCATCGCCGAGGACAAGAAGCATGCGATCTACAACTACGCGCCGCATTCAGCCACGTTGGCCTTGCGGCTGCCTGCGGAAATGCCGGTCGTCTATTCGCTGGAAGGATCCCACTTCGACCGCTCAACCCTGCTCGCCAATCCGACCGAGCCTTTCAAAATTCAGTTTGAACCGGGCGAGATGAAAGTCTTCTTCGCCGCGCCGCGCAAGCCCGAAGGGATCGACGTCACCGCCAGCATTCACAACGGCGTGCTCTCGATCGCCGCCTCGCTTAAGCGGTTGAGCATGCCCTGGCCGATCGTCGTCACTGTCTCCGATCCCGCCGGCCAAGAACTGTACCGCGTGAATCGCTCGATGAACCTCACCGGCAAGTTTCACGAGTCCCTGTCGCTCGGCTCGAACGCACCCAGCGGCGAGTATCTCATCAAGCTGAGCAGCCCCGTCGCCAACCTCATCGGCGAAACCAAGGCCGCTCACAAGACCGACGCCCGCGCGCCGCGCCTCGCCGCCCCGGTCCGAGTCTTCGACGCCGAACGGCTCAAGGACTTTCTGCTGAGCAAGCCGGAAATCGTCATCGCGGCGAACGCGAATACTCCACCGGACGTCATTCGCACACTGACCGACCGACTCGGAATTGCCGGAGTCAAAGTCACCGTCAAGCCGGAAGCGGAGGTGCTTCGCAAAGTCGCGTACCCGCGCGTCTGGAATCCGTACGCGCAGGTTTTCTCGGTCTCGAAGAAGAAGGAACCGATCGCCGTGAAGTTCGATCATGAGATCACGCTCGGCGTGGCGGCCGACGGCACTCTCACTGCTCAGACCAAGGAAGGCAAAGATGTCGCATCCGATTGGCGGCAACCCAACAGCCGCATCACGATCACCGGGGTGGGCTTCGTCGATTTCAGCGGCGACGTCGAACAGTGCTATGAACCGGGAGTTCAACTGTTCGTCAACGAGCAGCGCCAAGTCTCCGTGCTGAATGCCACAGCGGCGGAAGCGAAGACGTCGGCCGAGTTCCGCGCGCGGTGGGCCAAGCCGTGGTCGAAGCTGACGCAGCATGTCGGCGCGTATCAACTCCCCGCGCAGTTGCCCGAAGCCTACACGACCGACGCGCACTTGATCGTGCTCGGCAGCAGCGCGACCAGCCCGACCGTGGCCATCCTGCAAGCCAGCGAGCTGCTGCCGCAGATCGCCGACGAAAAATATCCAGGGCCGGGTGGAGCGCTCGTCAGCCTCTGCTGGAGTCCCTTCGCTGTCGAGAAGAATGCGATCGTCGTGGCCGGCACCGACGCGGTCGGATTGAAGGCGGGGGTTGAAGAACTCACGAAGCTGTTGAAGTGATCGCAGAATCCGGGGTCGGGTGTTCGGTTTTTCGGAATTGGCGGGCACAAAGCGTGATTCGCTATCCAGACTTCTTGCCCGCCAATTCCGAAAAACCGA
>CAMDDX010000286.1 GCA_945893075.1 Planctomyces sp. SH-PL62
TGAAACGCTCCGGTGCCCGCTGGAATCTCCGCAACGCCGAATCCGTCTCCGCCCTGACCAACCTCCGCGATAGCAATCAATGGCAACTCTATTGGTCAACTTGCGACACCACTAAAACTTAACACCGCCAAAATCTCTGGGCACACCCCAGATGGCCTCGCGAGCGCGACCGCTTGATTCTCGTGGGACATCTCACCAAAGTCCGGACACTCGTCGAGTCGTTCACACTTTCAGCGGCACATCGCAGCCGTATCTCAACCCCGAGTTTCACGGGATTTCCTGTTGGTTGGTGAGTCTTATGGCGAATGCTCCGTTACGAGTCGCGTTGATCGGCATGGGGACGGTCGGGACCGGTGTCGCTCGAATCCTGACGGCTCAAGCGGAGCGGATCGCTCGCCGAGCCGGCCAGCCCATCGAGATTCGGCGCGTGGTCGTGCAGCATCTCGAAAAACCGCGCGGCGTGACGTTGCCCGACGGGATGATCACCGACAGTCCCGATGCGGTGTACGCGGACAAAGAGATTGACGTCGCGCTGCATCTGGTCGGTGGGCAGGAACCGGCGCGGACGATCATGCTGCGGCTATTGGAGTCGGGCAAAGACGTTGTCACCGCCAACAAAGCGTTGCTGTGCGAACACGGCGACGAAGTCTTTCGGCGTGCTCGCGAGCTGGGCCGCACGGTCGCGTTCGAGGCGGCCGTTGCCGGAGGCATCCCGATCATCGCCGCGATTGGCCAGTCGATGGCCGGCAATCAGATCACTTCGATTCAGGGGATTCTCAATGGGACGAGCAACTTCATCCTGACCGAGATGCACGAGAAGGGGCGGACCTATTCCGACGTGCTCGCCGAAGCTCAAAAGCTCGGCTATGCCGAGGCCGATCCGACGCTCGACGTGGACGGGACCGACGCGGCACAGAAGCTCGTGCTGCTCAGCCAACTGGCGTTCGGGACGAAGGTGCCCGTCTTGTCGTTTCAAAGATCCGGCATCGACAAGCTGGAACTTGCCGACCTGCGGAACGCGGCGGGGTTCGGCTATCGCGTCAAACTCCTGGCGACCGCGCGGCTGGTCGGTGGACAACTCGAAATGCACGTGCAGCCGACGCTCATCAAACTGGACGAACCGCTGGCGAAGACATCCGGCGCGTTCAATATGGTCGAGCTGACCGGCGATGCGGTCGGACGCTTGTGGTATTCCGGCGCGGGTGCGGGCGAGATGCCAACCGCTTCGGCCGTCGTCGCCGACTTGATTGACATGGCAGTCGGCCGAGCACAGCTCACGTTCGCGCGGCTCGACATCTGGCGCGAGCATTCGCCGCTGCCACTGTTGCCGGCAACCGACGTGCGCCGCCGTTTCTACCTGCGCTACAACGTCGAAGATCGCCCACACGTGCTGGCCGACATCGCCGACATCCTGGGCCGGCACAACATCAGCATTGCGTCGGTTATCCAAAAGGAAGCCGAATCGGCCACCTCACCGGGTGGACCGACGACCGTCCCGCTGGTCATCATGACGCACGAAAGCACGGAAGGGGCGATGCGCGACGCGGACGCGGAACTCGCACAGTTGAAAAGTATTCGTCCTCCGCGCGTCCGAATTCCGGTCGCGTCGTAACTTTGGAGTGCGGTGTGTCAGCACCGCTTTGGATTGTCGCGACTAATTGTGAAAAAGATCCAATGCGGTGCTGACACACCGCACTCCATAGAAAACAACATGGCCAACCACATTGTCCGCTACGGAATCATGCGCATCGTCGGCGAGTTCTCCGCCAAGAACGATGACCCGATCGCGCGGGGAGCGGTCGTGATCGTGCGCTCCGAACGGGGCGTCGAATGCGGTGAGGTGCTGACTCCTGCCTCCGAGCAAACTCGAAAGTATCTTGGCCGCTCCGACGAGTCAGGCCGCATCCTGCAGATCGCGACGGCCGACGACATCCGCAAACGGGATCAAGTGATCGCCGCACAACGCCAAGACTTCATCGACTGCGGGCGGATCATCACCGAGAGCAAACTGCAAATGCAGTTGATCGACATCGAACGGCTCTTCGGCGGCGAGCGATTGATTATCTATTACCTCTCGGAAAAGCGGATCGACTTCCGCGACCTGGTCCGCATTCTGGCCGGGCACTTCAAACTGCGGATCGAGATGCGGCAGATCGGCATTCGCGACGAGGCGAAACTGCTGGCCGATTACGGCGACTGCGGCAAGCCCGTCTGCTGCAACACGCACCTGCGCGAGATGCCGCCGGTCACGATGAAAATGGCCAAGGTCCAAAAGGCGACGCTCGACCCGAACAAGATCTCCGGCCGCTGCGGGCGTCTGAAATGTTGCCTGCGTTACGAGTACGACACCTACGAGGAATATCAGCGAGAGCTGCCGCCGGTCGGCGCAACCGTCGTCACGAAAGCCGGGCAGGGCCGAGTCATCTCGCAAGAGATTCTCGCCAAGAAAGTGATGATCGCTTACGACGATTCGCGGCGCACAATGACCGACGCGAATGAAATCCTGACCGTCATCAGCTCACGCGGGCCGAAGCCCAAAGCCGCTCCGCCAACAGAGAGCGCGTGACCCCTGGAGTGCGGCGGCTTGACGCCGCCCTCCATTCGGTTGGAATAGCGACACGCGAAGTCCCAAGACGGCCATGATGAAAGACCGATGATCGGCGGTCGATTTCTCGGTGATCAACGTCGTCATTCCAATGGAATGGAGGGCTCCGTCGAGCCGGAGCACTCCAGGGCTATCGCTCGCAGCGCAGATGTCGTCCCGGCAGCGTGCGCGGCAGGCGGTCGGGCGACACTGGCTGGCTTGCCTCAATGATCGGCACGCCGTTCACGAACACGCCCTGCATTCCAGTCGTCGGCTGCAACGGTTCTTCGTAGGTCGCTTGATCCGTGATCGTCTCCGGATCGAACAACACGACGTCCGCAAAGTGGCCGGGCTTCAACTCACCGCGCTGCTTCAAGCCATAGCGAGCGGCCGGCCAAGCGGTCGGCTTGTGGACGGCGTCTTCAAAACTCACATGGCAGAAGCCATCCTGATTGCCGTGCTTGGCGGTGCTCACCAATTCTGCCCAAGTCTTACATACGTCATCTGAATTCTTTTGCAAATCTGAGCTCGCCTCGATAATTTTTGACCAACAAATTCAAACGTGGCATGTTCACGACATTTTCGCAGTTCGCAATCGCGTGCAGTTCACGACCACCTCCAGACTTCGATTCCCATTTTGAAGGAGTGTCTTTCATGTTGACGACTCGTTGGAAGTTATGGCTCGACACCCTGAAAACCAAACAACCCACACTGTGCGCCCCCCCCCAGATTGCCAGAATCTGATGATGATCGGTTTGCGGTTCCGCATGACGTTTCGAGAGCGAGACGTGCAAGATCGAGCACGAAGGATTGTACCGGTGGCGACATGGCCGCCGTGTCGCAGGCGATCGGTCGGCTGACGAAACTGAGCGTGACGTGGTTTGAATCCACTGGTAGCTTGCTCGCCGATTGGTCACGGTCGGGGATTCGGCGTCGGCGGCGGAGTCTCTGGGACTATTCTGCGGTAAGTGCAGAGCGGCTTGAGATGCGAGCGCTTTGCACGCAACCGCCTGTTGGGTTTGTTTCGGCGTTCAATGCGGGAGTGGGGTTGTACAGCGATCAAACAGCGGCGGCGGAAGCGGCCTATGACAGTGCCATCGCGGGAGAGTTCGATCAACTGTGGCTGGACGCCGCAACCGCAGCCGGAAATGCTGCGGCTGATGTAGATCCTTCTGGAGCAGACTGGTCCGATATCTCTGGAGATATTGATCCAGCCGAATCGAGCGCATTGAGCGGAATGTTGGCAGCCATTCCCACCGACTTAGATACCATCAAGACCACGATTGCCGCGGACTTGCCAAACCTGACGCTCCCATCGTCGCTCCGAATTCCAACAAACTTGGAATGGACGCAAGTCGATGACGACACATGGGACGTAAACGGTTCCGAACTTTCGACATCGCCGTTCGTGCAAATTGGAGTGACTTGGAGCAATAGCCAATCGGACTATGTGCAAGTCCGCGCTCGTCGGACGCCATCAAACGACTTCGACCTAACGGGGCGCATCCAGAATTGGAATTACCGGTTAAGCCCGCAAAATGCCTACGACGGAGACGGTGAAACCTTTCTCATTTACGATCTCAACACACGGGTGACTCTCAGTGGCCTGACTCCCAGCGCCACCGGCCAACTTAATTTGGACTATCACCGACGAGACAAAAATGCGACCGGTGAGAACTCACTGCTCACCGAACTCAAACTCAGAGACGTGGACATCACTTCGGGCATTCCTCAGGAAATGACCGCCGTGTTCGGCGTTCGCAACAACAATGACGCGTTGGCGTTTAGAGTGACTCATTCACCAGTCCTTGGATCAACCAAGGCGGTTGGATCCATTTGGCGTGAAGGTGACAACTATGGAATCGAAATTGGGGGTGGAACTGACACGCAATCTCCCGAGCAGACATTTTGGGGAGCACGGATCGATCTGAAATTAGCAAATGGCGGCGCAAATGGACTCTTCAGTTTTGGAATCGACAAAGACTTCTACTCCGACACTTTGAAATTCTCCACGCAATACGCAAGTCCGAATACGTTGCTTAAGCTAGCGGTAGACAAAGTCGGTATCGGCCCGTATGGAAACCAGGATCAAATTTCAGCAAGCGTCATACGACGTATTCCCGCAAGTCCCGCGTTTCCTTTAGATAGGTTCTTTCAGCTTGGTTTCCAAAAAAACAGGAACGATGGAACGAGTGACATTCAACGACAAACATTTCTTAATCAGCCGAATCTGAGTTGGCAGTATTTGAGTCGCGGTTTGACAACGCCACCCGAACCCAGCATTCAAGGCCCATTTGTGAGGTGTTTCGTGGCGTGTCCAATCGATCTGTCAACGAACTTCCCCGGCTTAGGTAAGAGGATCACGTTGACGCCATCCGTCTTGTACATTTTCAATGACGGTCAATTGCAGGCGACTGTTTTCTTCTCAACATCGAACTAAATCCAACTTACACCGTCATATCGTTTGCCACGCAGATAGTGGCATACCTTTAGTGTGGTGACAGCATGCACTCGATAAGTCGCGTGTTTTTGTGGGTATGTTTGTCTGCATTGGCAGCTCACACTGTATCGCAATCAAGTCTTGCAGAAGACGACATCAAAATCATCGCGAACGGGAGGTTTTCACCACACGGTGGCAAAATCCTGTTTCCCGCCAAGTCAGGGCGAACTTCTGGTGTTTTCTTGATTGATACAGGTTCTCGGATCACAGATTTTTTTAAAGGTTGGCGACACCTTGCAGGAAGAGAACTTGAACAAGTTACCCTTAACGGGCCCGAAATAGACGCGCTGCATAGCTCTACTCCATCTTACGCGGCACCGGAGGCGACTATCGGCGGCATGTTGCTGAGGAAGGACACTCCGATCGTAGCTGTTACAACTTTGGGTGATTTGTTTGGCAACGTCCGTATTAAAGCTGATGGCATGCTCGGCATGGATGTTCTACAGGAGTATGTGTTGCATTTGGATTTCGACCGAAGCGAGTGGAGAGTGTTAAGAGCCTATGCTCCAATGGATGGACGTGAATACGCGGTTCGACTATCAACAAGCGGTCCCGGAGAAGCATGTCGATGTTCCGTCTATTTTCCGCAGGTAGGACCAATTGAGTTCATATTAGATACCGGCAATCTGCGTCCGGAGTCGGCGACTCTCGACGCCGCGACGTACAAACTGCTTGAGTCCAAAGGGGTGTTGCAGACTATCCAACCTGCTTGGAGAAGTCCGCTGGCCGAAGAGGATGAAGCCGGTCTGTTGCGGTTTGCGGAAACTTCGGTTCATCGTGTTGGATACTTAACACGCGCCGCCACGCTGGGAGAAATGGCATTACCAGAATGCGCATTTTTCGAGGGTCAGGGCAACACGCTGGGCCTTGGATTCTTGTCGCGATTTGTCGTGACGTTTGATTTTCCGAAGAAGGTGGTCTATCTGCGTCCAGGCAAGCAATTGCACCGTCGTGAGCGGCTCAAGATCAGTGGTCTCTTGGCTGTTGATGACCACGGACGGACGAAAGTGTTGCATGTCGTTCCTGAGAGCCCTTGCGCCAAAGCCGGCATCCAGAAGGGCGATTTTCTCACGCAAGTCGGCCAACATTCTCCCGACGAAATGACATTGATGGAGATCGAACAGGCATTGGGCGAACTCGATACCACCGTCCCGGTCACGCTTGATCGCCGCGGCGAGCGAATCAAGGTCTCGGTCAAAATTCCTGATATCAAGCCACCCAAGATCATCGACGTGGACAAGATCCCCGGAAAGAAATACCTGGATTAGCAAAGCCGCAGATGCCGTCCCGGCAGCGTACGCGGCAGGCGGTCGGGCGGCACGGGCTGACCCGACTCGATGATCGGCGTGCCGTTCACGAACACACCCTGCATTCCAGTCGTCGGCTGCAACGGTTCTTCGTAGGTCGCTTGGTCCGTGATCGTCTCCGGATCAAACAGCACGACGTCCGCAAAGTGACCGGGCTGCAACTCGCCGCGTTGCTTCAAACCATAACGAGCGGCCGGCCAACCGGACAACTTATGAACGGCGTCTTCCAGCGAAAACAGTTTCACATCGCGCACGAGCGGACCAAGCATCCGGCCGGCTGAGCCGAACACGCGCGGATGCGGTCGGCCTTCGAGGCGCAACGCTTCCAGCGGCTTGTTGGCGTTCATCGCATTCGGCGAAGGATTCGTGATCGGGGCCAGCTTGCCCCGGTCGGAAGCTCGAACCGGGCTGACGCAACCGCAGAGGATGCCGTCCGTCCCGACCATGTGCTTGGGATGTTGCAGGAACGGAGTCACCAGCGGGTCATCTCCTTCGTTGACGACCAGCAACACCGCGAGCCGTTCTTCGATCAGCAAATCGGCGAGCGCATCGCCGGGCGACATGTGGCGGCTTTCGACGTAATCGCTGAGCAGTTTCCCTTGATGCCGCGAGTTCTCTTTGCTGCCGACCCACGCGATATGGATCTTGTCGATCTCGACCCGATGCTCGTGCAGCCCGCGATTGAAGCGTTCGCGCACGATCGGATCACGCAGCCGTTCGACCGCCGCGATCGGGCCGGACTCCCAGACTTCGTAAGGCAGCAGATAGCTCAACATCGTCGAGCCGGATTGATACGGATACACGTCAAACGACAGATCGACTTCGCGGCACGCCTCGCGGTCGAGGTACGCGAGTACTTCGTCAGTCGCTTGCGGCGTGGAAGCTTTCAAGTGCGAGACGTGCAACTTCGTGCCCGAACGCTTCGCGATCTCGACCGCCTCACGCAGCGCCGGCAACAGGCCGAGCTTGTAGCGCATGTGCGTGACATACAGTCCGCCGAACTCGGCAACTGGCCGGCTGGCTTCGACGAGTTCGTCGGTTGTGGCGAAGCACTGCACGATGTAATCGAGCCCCGTCGAGAGTCCAACCGCGCCCTCTTCCATCGCTCGGCGGATGTCGCGGACGATCGACCGCATCTGAAAATCATCCGGCCGCTGCCGACCCCAACCGCACACGGCCGAGCGGACGTTCGCATACGGCACTTGGGCAATCACATTCTGCACGTTGTTCCCGGCGATGCAGTCCAGGAACTGGGCGATGGAATTCCAGCCGGAGTATTCTTCGAGCGCCAAACCATTCAATGATCGCAGATAGAAGATCCATTCGCGCCACGTCTGCGGAGTGACCGGCGCATACGAGATGCCGTCGGACATCAGCACCTCGGTCGTGAAGCCTTGCAGCGTCTTGGGCAACAAGTGCGGCGACTTCAGCAGCCAGCCATCGGCATGCGTGTGAACGTCGATGAATCCCGGAGCCGCAACCAACCCCGTCGCATCGATCGTCTGCTTCGCCTCAGCGGCCGACAGATCGCCGATCGAGTCGATGCGATCCCCAATGATCCCGATGTCGGCGACGAAACGCGGGGCACGAGTTCCATCAATGACCGTGGCGTGACGAATCAAAACGTCGAACATGCAAAGCCTCCTGCTTGTAGGTCAGGCTTTCTAGCCTGACCCGAACATTCTCGACAACGTCGATGCCAAATTCGGTCAGCCTGGAAAGGCTGACCTACTTCGGCGTCGCTTCAATCACTCGCATCTTCTTCCAGTGTCCGGCTTGAAACCGCGCGAAGAAGCCGATCCCCAGGACGATGATATAAATCGTGCAGAACCACCAGCACGCATGCAGTCCGCCTCCGAACCAGCGGATGCTGACCCAGGTGGGCAGCACCATGACCGTCCAGGCGACGACGCACGAAAACAGCAGCGCAAAGCGAGTGTCCCCCGCGCCGCGAATCGCAAAGCTGAACACGATCACCATCGCATCGAAGAAACAATACACCGCCACGAACCGCAGCAATTCGACAACGGGATCGCGCAGCGCGGCAAAATCGTCCGGATCGGAAAACGCCTTGAACGGCATCAAGATCAGGTCAGGCAGAACGACGAAGATCGCCGCGAAGAACAGCATGTAGACGGCCGAAACTTTGAACGCCGTCCAGGTCGAACGCACCGCCAGTTCGGGACGCCCCTCACCGATGCGCCGCCCCACCAGCGTCGAGACGGCGGTGCCCAAGCCCAACATCGGAATAAAGGCCAGAGTGTTGAGTCGAAACGTCAGATTCGTCGCGGCGAGCTCGACCTTCCCCAGCCTTCCGAGCAACAACATGAACACGCTGAAGCTGGCCACGTCCAAGAAGAAATGCACTCCCTGAGGGAACCCGAATTTCAGAAACCGTTTGAACAAGTCTCGATCGAATGCGCGATTCCTCCAAGTGCCATGCTTCGCGCGCTGTGCCGGTTGAAAGAACAACCAGGCGAGCAACAGGCACTCGACCGTCTGGGCCAGGACCGTGGAAATGCCCGCACCGCGAATGCCCATTCTTGGAAACGGTCCATTCCCGAAGATCAGCAAGTAGTCGCTGAGGATATTCACCGAGACGCCGATGACATTCACCACCATGACGACGCGCGTCTTGCCCTGACCGCTGAAGAAGCAGGTCAGCGCCGCCGTCAACAACATCGGCACTGACGAAAAGCAGAGCATCCCGAAATAATCCGCTTCGAGCACCGCGACCTCTTTGTCGTGCCCGATCGCATCAAACAGCGGCCCCGCGAACAGCGCCAGCAAATTGAGCAAGACGCCTCCGAACAACGCCAAGTAAATGGCCTGCCAGACCGCCGCTGCGGCTCGGTCCATGCGCCCCGCACCTTCGTACTGAGCCACGAATGTGTTCGCGTATTGCACGGTCCCAAAGACCGCGCTGATGAGCGTCCACTGCAAAACTCCGGCAGGCACCACGGCCGCCAAAGACGTGGACGAATCCCAGGTCAGAAACACCGCGTTCGCGAGGTGCATCACACTGACCGACCCAGAGCTGATGATCAACGGCACCGCGATCCGTAACAGCTCGCTTAAGGAGCCGGCATGTTCGGGATCGTCCGCCACAACAACGCCACCGATCGCGATTGGCTCATGCGGAAGTTCGGGTTCAGACATGGGCGGTCGCTCGCGGACAAATCGGTGGTGGCGTCGGATTTGAGGACGTGAGCCACACGGACGCAAGGCAGGCGTTGATCTGTGATCGGCAGTGGCTCGTAGGTTGGGACTCCGTCCCGACCTGGGTCGGGACAGAGTCCCAACCTGCTTGGCGGGCCGCTCCCTAACGGTCGCGGTACGGCTACACTCACCGCGACTCATAATGAACGATCAACAAACAATGACCAACGATCCGTATCTCATTTCGCTGGGCACTCGCGTCGCGACTGGCCTGGCGCGGTTGGAACCGGAGCGGCGTGAGCGGCATCGGCGATTCATTCTTTCACGGCAACTGCGTGACGGTGGTTTCAAAGGTCGCGAGGGAGATTCTGATCTCTACTACACCGGCTTCGCCGTGCGCGGTTTAGCGGTGCTCGGCGGACTCTCGGCCGAAGAGGCTCAGCAGATCGGCCGTTTTGTCGGCAGCTTTGATTGGCGCTCGCTGCATGTGGTGGACCTCATCAGTTGGCTTTATTCGGCGCTGGTCACGCAGACGTTTGGCGGCCCCGATCCCTTTGCCAATGAACCACCAGATTGGCCCGATCAGATTGCCGCCAAGCTCGAAAGCGTGCGGACTTCCGACGGCGGCTACGCGAAGTCGGCCGA
>CAMDDX010000287.1 GCA_945893075.1 Planctomyces sp. SH-PL62
TACGGGCTGGGTTCGCTGACCGACAACCTGCCGACGTTTGTCGTGCTGCCGGATCATCGCGGGTACGCCTCGAACGGGCCGAAGAATTGGGCGTCGGCGTTTCTGCCGGCTCACACGCAGGGGACGACGATCTTCCCGCAACGCGAGAATCCCATCGAAGACCTGCTACCGCGAGCCGACTTCGTCACCGCCGACAGCGATCGCGCGGGATTGGAATTACTCAACCGCATCAACCGCGACTTCGAGCGTGAGCGGCCGGGGGACTCGCGGCTGGAGGCTCGCATCCGGTCTTACGAGCTGGCCGCGAAGATGCAGCTCTCCGCGCCCGAAGCGTTGGACATCTCCCAAGAGCCGGCTCACATCTTGAAGATGTACGGCCTCGATCAGCCGGGGCGGACGTATTCCGACGCGATCAACATCCCCGAAGAGGCGGAGTACTTCGGCCGCAAATGCCTGATCGCTCGGCGGCTGCTGGAGCGGGATGTGCGCTTCATCCAGATTTGGTCGGGCAACGACAACAGCTTCCCGCGCCGCAATTGGGACAGCCACGAAGACATCGAGCGCGATCACCGCCCGTTGGCGATGGGCATGGCCATCGGAGCCGCCGCGCTCATCAAAGATTTGAAACAGCGCGGCCTGCTCGACGACACGCTCATCCTCTGGACCACCGAGTTCGGCCGGATGCCTTCGACTCAAGGTTCAAAGGGCCGCGATCACAACCCGTTCGTCTTCACCAACTGGCTCTGCGGCGGCGGCATCAAGGGAGGCACGACTCACGGCCTCTCCGACCAATGGGGCTACAAACCGCTCGACCGCGAACACCCGACCGAGGTCTACGACATCCACGCCACGATCCTGCACCTGCTGGGCATCGACCACACCAAGCTCACCGTCCGCCACAACGGCATCGACCGCCGCCTCACCGACGTGCATGGGCATGTGATCGAGGAGGTCGTGGCGTAGGAGGATTGCAATGTGCGATGCACGTAACGACGGGAAAAGGCTAGAGCAAAGGGCGTGACTCGGAGTTCGGGTTGATTCCGCTTTTCGATTTCTGCGCGAAGCACGGCTTCGAGGGGCTGGATGCCACCGGGTATTTTTTCCCTGGCCATCCCAAGGTGCCCGCTGATGAGTTTGTGAACAATCTCAAACGCCGAGCGTTCGACTTGGGGATCGGCATCAGCGGCACCGGAGTTCGGAACAACTTGACGACCGCGAACAAGGCCGTTCGCGCGGCGTCGGTGCAGCACATCACCATCATTCGACTGTCCGGCTATCGCGGCTACTTGCCAATCGAAACGCTTTCGGCATCGGGCCAAGAATACGATCCGTTCGTTGTGGTGCCGAAGTTTCTCGCGGAACTCCGGCAAAGATGACGCGAGGGCATCGGAGGTCTCCTTCAGAGTCTTTGTCCCAAACCTGCGCGTTGTTGCGTGGGCGTTGGTTGTCACTCGCACCGGAAGAAGGTGAAACATGGTTGGGTGAAAAATGGAACACGCGAACGAGCTAATTGAATCACAATCCCTCACTTTGTTTGTCTGGCTTTGCCTTATTTTTCACCCAACAATTTTTCACCTTACTCAGGCTGCGGGCGAAGTTGGCGTTCCGGCTGATGATCATTTCCTTTGAAACAACGGACTCTGAACGATCTCGTGGATTTAGCCCAGGAAATATTCTCCGCACAAGCCGCCACGACCTCCGCCGTATCACCCATGGATCGAAAGCTGGTGGGAACACGATCAACCGCATTTCAAAAAATCCGTGTTATCCGTGAAATCCGTGGTTGGCTTCATTCGGCTAAACAGTTACGAAAACTACTCGGCCTCGATGCGGACGAAGTCATCGACGACGTTTGAGCCGGTCGGAATCACGAAGGTTTTCTCACGCACATCGGCCGGCAATGTTTGAACGAATTCGCGTGAGTTGCCGTTTTCTTTCCAGCCAAACGTGACCTGCGCGGCTTGAGCCTTCGTCGTGCGACGCAGGCCGTAGAATTGGGCTTCGATCAAACTGGCCTGATGGCCGCCGTTGTAAAACGTGGTTCGGACAAGTGCCTGCTTCACGCCGAGGACATCGACGGCGCGGCGGCCAAACATCCAGCCGCTGGAGTATTCGTTGTCGGGCGAGATGTCCGCTTTTGCCAAAGGCGACCAGGTTTGTCCGTTGTCCAACGACACATCGAGATGAAAGTCGCAGCCGGGAGGTGGCGGAACGCGCACGCCGAACCGGACGGCAGCGGCGATCTCGGTCAGGTCGCTGGGTGAGTCGATGCGGAACACGACAACTCCCGGCTTGTTGTTTGTCGTGTGATACGCGAACCGCGACGTCTTGCTGCGCGGCGAATAGACCACGTTGGGCGAACGGTACGACTTGTCTTCCAAGCGGCTGACTTCGGCTTCACTCAATCCGAAGTTCGGCAGGACAGGGACGACCGCTTGTGACGCCGCGCGGTAAGTCACGGTCGTCCCGTTCGCTTTGAGACGCGGGTAGATCGCCTGGCACACCTGCGTCACCGTTGTAAACGTCAGCTCGTCGAGTCCACCGTCTTGGCCAGTCCACTCGCAGCGCGCCTGCCAACCGTATCGGCCTTTGACAAGGTCCGTGACATCCCGCTCGAAGCGGCCGGTCAGTTCGCCCGCCTCGTGCCATGTCTGGCCTTCATCGGACGAGATCGCCAGCCGTATTTTGCCGACTGCCTTGCCAGAGATCGTCAGCCCGCCGGTGGCCGGAGCGGTCATCGGGTTCGCATCGTCGGCCGGGTCGCCGCAAATCACATAGGGCGAGAAATGCCCGAACGTCACGCTCGCCGATTGCGAATCGCGTGATGAAAGGCGCGGGCTTGCATCGCGACTCTGAACATTGTCCGACATCGCGACGACCCCTTCGCGAAATGTGTTGCTTGTCAGATTCGGCCGATAGACAAATTCGCCGTTGCAGTAGCTCGCGTTGCCGCGGCAGTTGCTCTGGTCGCCGTCGTGTTGCGGTGAGCCTTGATTGGCGAACGTCCAATCGCGAAACGGGCCGCCCGGCTGATTGTGCCAGAAGCGACGCTGCGACGAGCCTCCGAAGTGATCGCGGTCGAAGTAGCGCGTGAAAGTTTCGCCGCCGCGCAAATGCACAACTCCGGGATGAGCCGCGTAGCCGGAATGATACATCGGATACCAGTGCCCGCCCTTGGCGACCTCGCGCCAACCGTCGCGCATCACGTTGAAGTCGCTGGGCCAGGCGAACGGATAACACGGCAACGGCGGCTTCGCGCCGGTCGCGAGTCGTACATCCTTGACCACGTCGGCATAGCCGGCCACAACGCCGTCGGGACGAAAAATCAAACCGGCCATGTCGGTGTCGAACGTGTGCCAACCGCCGTCGTATTCGATCTCGCTGTTGGTGTGGCCCGGAAAGGCTCGCCGCCGAGCGTTCATGCCCAGCGCTTTCCAATACGGTTCATTCCACGCATGAACGCTGCCGCACAAGCCATAGCCATACGAGAACCGCGCGCGGTTGGCGTCGTAAACCATCAAGTCGTATTCGCTGGAGCGCCGCGTGTCCGGAGTCACTCCCGGCACATTGAATTCCTGAGGCGAAACCAGATGCCACTGATGCGTCAGCAGCCACAAGTACATGGCGATCGCCTTCTCTTGCGGCGATGTCTGCCCCTTCGACGCGAAACGGACGCAGTCCTCGATCGTCTGAAACGCGCCTTCACCCGCGTATTGCGGATGATCGGTCTGCACCGTCGGATCACCGACTTCGGCCCATGCCGGAACGGTCAGCAGTAAGACACACCACACCGCGAGACCAATCCTCGAAGACGTCATGTCGCCTCCTCCGCAACGAGTTGACTAACCCACGACTCAACCCGCCCGCAGAGTGACTTCGTTGGCTCAACATGTCAAAGTGCTGGACGTGAAAGGGCTGAGACGGATCGCAGACATTAGCCGCGCGGCGCTAGCCCCGGTTACACGGCATGAACCGGGGCGAGCGCCGCGCGGCTAATTTTCGGAATGCGGATGAGACGGTCCTGTTCTTCGATTGGCGGAATGGTCCCATGAGATATCCGGTGTTGGTTCTGGCTTTCCTGTGTGCTCTTGGAGACGGCTTCGTCGTGGCCGATGACGCGCAAAGTCCGATCCGTGTGGCGAGTCGTGACATCGAATCAGCCATGCGGCGCGGATTGGCGTTACTTGAAAAAGCGGGACCGAATTGGCGGAAGCACAAGAGTTGCTTTTCGTGCCATCATCAGACGCTGCCGATGCTCGCGATGGTTGAAGCGGCGCGAGCGGGTGTGGCGGCGGACTCGGCGTGGCTGAAAGCGCAGGCGGATTTCACCCACAAGTATTTTGAGGACCACATCGACGTGATGAATTCCGGCGATCACGTCCCCGGCGGCTCGGTCACGGCGAGCTATGGGCTGTGGGCGTTGAGCCTCGCTCATCAGCCAGCCGACGAGACCACGACTGCGATGGTCTCGTACCTCTTGAAGATTCAAGGCGTCGTGCGGTTGAAAGATCCCGACACCGGCGAAGCCCGTCTCCCGAAGGATGGCCGCTGGATGACCTCGTGCAACCGGCCGCCGCTGCAATCATCGCAGATTGGAATGACGGTGCTCGCGCTGATCGGGATGCAACGGTACGCGACCGATGAGCAGCGTCCGCAATTGTCCGCCGCGCGCGAACGCGCTGAGCAGTGGCTGTCGCAAGCGCCGTTGCAAAGTCAGGAAGATCGCATCTGGCGACTGTGGGGAATTCAGCAACTCGACGAAGACGCGGGGACCAAGAGACTGGCCGCCACGCGCGAGGCGATCTTCACCGCGCAGCACGACGACGGCGGCTGGTCGCAGATCGACAACTTGCCGAGCGACGCCTACTCGACGGGACAGACCCTCTTTGTGCTGTGTCAGACCGGCACTTCGCCGCGCGATCCCGTCATCCAACGGGCCGCGAAGTTTCTGTTGAGCACTCAGCACGCGGACGGCTCGTGGCTGGTCGAGACGCGCGTGAAGCCGGTGCAGACGTACTTTGAAAACGGCGACCCGCACGGCAAGCATCAGTTCCTCTCGACCGCCGCCACCGCCTGGGCCACGGCCGGCTTGGCGCAGCTCCTGATCGAACCGCGCGACCCCAAGGTTTCATCGCGCGACGAATTTCGCATCTTCGACGGCCAGCCGACGCGGTTGTACTTCACGGGCAACCCGCATCATCCGACGTTCGGTCGCGAGAAGTTGACGAAGTTGCTGGATCGGTATTTCGACGGCAAGAGTCCGATCGTGGTCGATGGCTTGGCGGATGCTCGCAAAGACCCAGTCACACAGAAGCCGATTCGTCCCGCCAAGATTCCCGAACTGATCCGGTTTCTCGAACCGGTGTTCGAGGCTCGCGAGAAGCAACCGGAACCGCGCGAGCGACTCGTGGTGTTGAACTACGTCATCGTCGAATCGCCACGCCCTGCGACATCGAATGATTGGGTCAAATCCGGTGCGGATGAGTTGGAGCAGTACGCTCAAGCGGCATTGCAGCGTGGTACACGGCGGATGTTCTTCGCCGAGATGGTGCAGCCGAATCACATCCAAGCGGGTCAGGCCGGCAACAAGTTTCGTCGCGCGGGGCTGCAAGTCTTCGATGAATTGACGAGCCGGAAGATCGCCGGCATCGAGCGCGGCCCGCTACTGCAAATCCAAATGGAACAGCATCGGCACTTCTTCCGCGATGACCGGCACTTCTCCGACGCTGGTCGAGACTTCATCGGCTGTCTGTGGTTCGCGACGTTGCTCAAACACGATGGCCGCCCCGTCCCAGACTGGTGCCGCGACGAGTTGAACGCGCTGCTGAATTCAACGGCATCCAAATGATCGCCGTGGGCGACGAAGAAGACGATGGTCGTCATGGCGACCCAATTCCATCTTCATCAGCGCGTAGGTCAGCCTTTCCAGGCTGACTCGGCTGGGAACCAAGTTGCTCTTTTACATGTGGGTAAGGCTGGAAAGCCTGACCTACGGCGTCAATTGTGGTCGTGCCCGGTGAGTCGGTGTTCGACTTGATCGGCTTGCGTTGCGATTTCGAGAACGCTGCGGCGGATTTCTTCGGGGGCGACGGTCGATCGCGGATAGGCGTTGATCACCACGAACATTTTTTGTCCGTCGATCTCGCGGATCGCGAGGCTCGCGTGGAGCACGATCGCATTTTGCAGCAGGGCTTGTTCGTAGTAACTGGGCGTTGCGGGGCAACAGATCGAATACAGAAGCAAGACTCGTTCGTGAGCGGCGTGCGGAGTCGGTTCGAGGAAAACTTTTTGCTTGCGATCTCCAGGCAACTGACGTGTGACACAATAGTTCTCGCCGTTGCGGACCCAGGTGACGGTCGTGTCATTGCCGAACGCTTCGAGCAGCAATGATTCGAGGTCGCGTTCCAGTCCCAAGACGGCGTGCAGCAGCAACGAGGCGGCCACTCCATCGGCAGGCCGGCGGTCGGGGTCCGGAGCGGTCAGCAATGCCACGCATTCCGCCAGTTCCAGCGACAGCTCGGGCCGCAGGTCGCGGATGTTCGGGACCGTCTCCGTCCTTCCGGAGCGGATCAATTGAACGATCGAGACCTCTTGCCACGGCAATCGGCCAATCAACATTTGAAAGAGGCACAACCCGAGTGCGTACACGTCGCTGCTCGATGAGGCTCCCTGTCCCTGAAAGAGTTCCGGAGCCATGTAATTGGGAGTCCCAATGATCGTCTGGTCGGCGGAATCGACTTCCGTCGGGAGCCTCCGTTTGGCGAGACCAAAATCACCGAGCTTCGCGATTCCTTCGCGTGTGATCAGCACGTTGTCCGGTTTCACGTCGCGATGCACGATCCCCGCTCGATGAGCGGCGGCGAGTCCGTCAGCCACCATCGTGGCCAGCCGCAAAGCCAAGTCGGCCGGTAGCGGTCCTTCCTCGCGGATCAACTGTTGCAGCGAACGTCCGGGGACATATTCCATCTCCAGAAAATGCGTCCCTCCCAACTGGCCGACCGCATGCAGTGCGACGATGTTGGGATGAATCAACGCCGCCGCCGCTTGCCCTTCCTGAAGAAACTGAGCAATCAACTCCGGGTCACACACACCGCGCCGAGGCGACAAGATCTTCAGAGCACAGTGCCGTCGGAGATCGTCATGCAGAGCCAGATAGACCCGCCCCATCGCTCCCGCACCGACCAGCGAGACGCATTGATAGACGTGAAGTTTGCGACCAATCAACGCGTCTTCCCGGAGCCGAGAGCCTTCCACGATTTCCGCAATCCGTACGGCCGACAATTCCGGAAATCGCGCCGTGTAGTCGCCGACGGATAAGCGTTCGCGCCGCATCACTCGGAAATCGGCCTCCGCACCGAGCAGTTCGACCAACAGTTGCTCCCGTTCATTCGCTGGCACATCGGCCAGGTACGATTCGATTCTGGGAGACTGTCCCGCCGTCAGTGCCTGCTCGAATTCATCGCACCGAGTATTGTTCCTGCGCGCTGCCGCGATCGACGCTGAGGCATCATCACCCGCGGCGGATGCGGTCGGGTTGTGTAACAGCAACGTGCGCTCCGCCGCGTTCGACTCCGTGATTTCATCACTCATCCCAGTCCCTTTGCTTCACGTCCTGCTATCAAACCACTTCACGGATCATGCTCGATCTGCGATCGCTCCGACAGGGAATGCCCAAGCAAACTCAAATCCCGACAGGCGGCAGCAATTTTGTGGAACGACACGGTTGCGGACGTCGCGTCGGAATTCGCGAATCACAATAATCCAATCGCAGTCGAATGGCCTCCGATCAAAACCTGTTAAGGAATCCGTGATGCTCTCAAGCGATGCCGCAGTCACGGAAGTCACGGAGTGGCTGAGACGGCTGGAGGCCGGCCATGATCTCGCGGCACAGCGGCTTTGGGACGTGTTCTTCGAGCGTTTGGTGCGAGTGGCTCAAGACCGAATGCGCACCAATGATCGCCGAGTCGCCGACGCCGAAGATGTCGCGTTGAGCGCCTTTGCCAGTTTCTGTCGCGGCGTCGAGAATCAACGCTTTCCCGAACTGACCGACCGGCAGGGACTGTGGCGTCTGCTGGTCAGCATCACGATTCACAAGCTGCTGCATCTGCAACGGGACCAGAATCGACTAAAGCGTGGCGGGAACTTCCGCGCCCTCGAATCTTTCGCCGACGCCGACCGTTCCGCCGTGGATGAGCTCATCAGCCGCGAACCGACTCCGGAATTCGCCGCCGAAGTGGCCGAGCAATACGACCGCTGGATGCGGGCGTTGGACAGCGAAGAACTCACACGCCTGGCGACCTGGAAACTCGAAGGCTTTACCAATGACGAGATCGCTGCCAAATGCGAACGCACCACACGCACGGTCGAACGCAAGCTGAACCTGATCCGCAAAATTCTGGTCCACGAGCTGTCGCGGATCGTTTGAGCGATCCGCGAGCGGCAGTGGCTTCCGTGAAAATCTCAAAGAGGTCTGTGACCGCGTGCGGCGAACCATCGGCGAGGGGTCAGGCACCGGTTTTTGAGTGCTTGACGGTGACAGCATCGCGGCACATGCTGCCGACATCTCTCGAGGAAACGAACGCAAATGAGCACTCGCCTGTTTGTTCGATCGACGTTCTTCGTCGTCGCCGCTGCCCTGGCGACGACTCTCCTTTCAGCAGCCATGCGCGGCGATTTCGTCAGTGGTGGCGAAGAGGAGCCAGCCTCAAAAAAGGCTGCTGACTCGCCAGCGACGGCGAAACCTGACGCTCTCTCATTGGGCGGTCTGCGGGGGCGAGTTCTTGACGCCGTCACCGGCAAGCCAGCGGCCAAAGTGCTCGTCACGATTCAGGCCACGAAGCAAAGCTTGAGCGGTCGTAAGGAGGAGCGTGCCTCCTTTGAAACGCGAACCGATGCGAATGGCGAATATCAATTCTCAGAACTGCCGCCGCTGGCCTACAACGTCTGGGCCAGCGCCGACGACCGGACCTGTGCGGCTCTGAATTCGATCTCCGTTGTGGACGGTAAGATCAGCCCGGCGGACGAACTGAAACTTGTCGAGGGAAGCTGGCTCGAAGGCCGCGTCCTGACATGGCGGCGCGAACCGGTGAGCCATGATCCCAAAACTGGTGAGCGTCTGCGGGTCGGTCTGAGCGGCCCATCCCGACCACGGAGCGGCGCAAGTATCGAATCGTGTCCGGTCGATGACGACGGCCGCTTTCGTCTGCGTGTCCCTGCGGGGCGCAACTTTCCGTATGTGCTTTCACCTGAGGTCTGGCAGCGGACGTGGTCGAAGGAGATGTACGAGCGCGGAATCAACGTCGACGAAACCGATGGGACAGTCCCGGTCACGTTTCGTCTTCTCGAAAAAGAGTCCAAGAATCCACCGCCGCCTCCGCGTCCTGTGCGCGATCCCGTGAAACTCCCTTTCCCGATCGCCTCGGAGTGGGACTGCGCCGAGACCATTCGCGACTTGGGTGGTTGGTATCGGCTCGACAAGGAATGCCATGTCGTAGAAATCAACATGGTCTACGACGATGGAGCCGGTAAGCGTTACGACAACGCCTACACGGGATCGGACGAAGCGTTGCGAATCGCTCCCGCCTTTCCTCGTCTCAAACGACTCTATCTCCACAAGGGACAGGCGACCGACGAGTCGCTGGCGTGCCTGGCGGACCTCAAAGGGCTGACATCGTTTTTCATTTGGGATGCGACGGCGATCACGGACGCCGGGGCACACCATCTCGCCGAGTTGGAAAACTTGGAGTCCATCCATCTCAGCAACAGCCAAACCGGAGACGCCGCGCTGAAGGCCCTGTCCAAATTGCCGAAACTCCACCGCATCTCGATGCAGCAAAATGTCATCACGGACGCAGGCTTGGCACACCTGGCCGATATGAAGCAACTCAGTTCGCTGTGGATCGGCTTGGGCAAAGGGAAGATCACCGATGCTGGCATAGCTCACCTCGCCGACCTGGAAAGTCTGGAGGAATTGGATCTGCAGAAGAGCCAGATTACGGACGCAGGACTTGAGCACTTCAAGAAGCTGAAAAAACTGCGAAGACTGTATCTGAGCACGTCGTCCGTGACGGACGCAGGTCTGGCCACTCTCCGCGAAGCGCTGCCGAATTTGACCGTCACCAAATAG
>CAMDDX010000288.1 GCA_945893075.1 Planctomyces sp. SH-PL62
TTGTTCCAAACTCAGACGTATCTCGCGGGCCGATTGTCGTCTCCAAGTCATCCGACCGCGGCGCGGTTGTTCGATCAGATGCACGTCGTCAACGAAGGCCAATTCGCGAGCCGTTACTTCCCCGCGACGGGATTGTTCGTCGCGCCGTGGTTGTGGCTGGGCTGGCCGATCCTTGGACATTGGCTGGCCGGGGCGGCGACGGCAGTGCTGGTCTTTGGCATTGGCCGCGAGCTCTCGAACAACGGCACCGGATTCGTCGCCGGAATGCTGACCGCGCTGTCTCCGGGGATGGCACTGTTCGGCAATTTGGTGCTCGCTCATCATCCGACGCTGCTGGGATTGGTCTTCTTCGCGTGGTCGTTCCTGCGTTGGCTGCGACGCGGCTTTGTTTGTGACGCGGCGTTGGCCGGCATCGGGCTGAGTTGGGCGATGCTTTGCCGCCCGATGACAGCGGCGGGATTCGCGCTGCCGTTTGGGATCGTGTTTGTCGCGATACTAGCCCGACGCGCGAGCGAGGGTCAGGGGTTACTCGTCCCTCGCTGGCGCGTCGGGTTAGTGTGGCGGCCGTTGCTTGCGATGGCCTTGCCGTTGATCGTTGGCTTTGTCGTGCTTGGAATTCACAACCGCGCGATCACCGGCAGCGTGATAACCTCGCCGTATCAAGTCTTCAACGACATCTACACGCCTCGGCACGTCTACGGGTTCAACAACGTCGTGCGGGGCGAGCAGCATCTCGGCCCCCGCGTGCTCGACCACTACGACCGTTGGGCGATCAATCTGACTCCCGCGCTGGCGGCCGAGAACGCGCAGAACCGATTGCTCGCGTCCTGGCAATGGACGGTCGGCCTCGTGCCGTTGTTGGCGGCGTTGATTGTCTTCGTCGTCTACGGGGTCGGGAGTCTTTTTCGAGGCGGCCTAGAGGCGTCGGTTGCGGAAACAACGTCGAATGGCCGCCTCGAAAAAGACTCCCGACCCCTTGGCTGGTGGTTGATCTTCGCGTCGATCGTGTCGCTGTTCGCGGTGCATGTGCCGTATTGGTTCGACGGGATCTTTCACTGGCACTACGTCTTCGAGACCGGGCCGTTGTGGTGCCTGTTGCTCGCGTCGGCGACTGACACGTTGTCACGTGCGTGGCTGGCGGCGGAGCGGCCTCGAATGCCGCTGTGGTGGGCGCTGCTCATCGCGTCGGCGGTCGTGGTCAATCTGATCGACTTCGCTCCGTTCTGGTATCCGTCGAAGCTGCAAGCCGGTGTCGAGCAGATCGCGTTCTCGCGGCTGAAGTATCAAGCGTTCGACGAACTGTTGCGTCGCGAAGTCCGTCAACGTCCCGCGCTGGTGTTGATTGAAGCGGACCCAGCGGATCGGCACATCGACTACGTTGTGAATGAACCCAGCCTCTCGGCAGAGGTGCTGCGAGGTCGTTATCCTGTCCCCGACTGGCCGCTGCAAAAAATCGTCGCCGAATTCCCGGATCGAACCGTGTATCTCTTTCGAGCCAAGACGGGTGAATTTCGGCAAGTCTCGCAAGCCAAGGATTCAGTGGATGCGAAGTGAAATCCGAACCAAGACCGTAGCCGCACTCGCCAGAGTGCGGGCGAGCGTGGCAAAGACCCGCGTTCTGGCGAACGCGGCTACGTTGGCTGCGTATTTGTTACTGGCATTGATTGCCACACAGGCCGCGATCGGTGCCGAGCCGCCCGATCCGATCTCAGCGCGACTCGCGAGCAGTCCCGCGCAAGTTCGACCGATCAGCTTCGTGCGTGATGTTTCTCCGGCTCTGACGAAAGCCGGCTGCAACGCTGGTGCGTGTCACGGATCGTTTCAAGGACGCGGTGGATTCCGGCTCTCGCTGTTGGGTTTTGATCCAGACTTCGACCACGAAGTGTTGAGCAAAGCCAGTCGTAGCCGGCGCGTCGTGCCAACCGCTCCGGAGTCGAGTTTGTTGCTGAGGAAACCGGTCGGAGAGATCCCGCACGGCGGAGGCCGACGGATATCGCGCGACTCCGAAGTCTTTGCGATCCTTCGCGACTGGCAACTCGCCGGGATGCCCGGACCTCGCGACGGCGAATTGACCGGCATCAAACTCACCGCTCAGCCGAGCGATGTCACGCTGCTGCCGAACCAGTCGCAGACGCTGACGGTGCAAGCCATCTTCGCGGACGGCGAGACGCGCGACGTGACCGCGTGGGCACTCTTCGATGTTCGAGAGAGTCACATCGCCGAGGTCAGTCGGACCGGCCGCGTGACGGCTCAGCGAGCGGGGAAGACGGCGGTCATGGTGCGGTATCTCGGACAGAGTGCCACCGTCAGCGTCGCCGTGCCGTTCTCGGCCGAGCCGGTCGCGATGGAATTCTCACCGGCGAATTTCATTGACGAATTAGTCCTCGCCGAGTGGCAGCGGATGCGTGTGCGGCCCGCTCCGTTGGCAAGCGACGAAGAATTCTTGCGGCGAGTCGGTCTCGACCTGATCGGCACACTGCCGACTCCCGAAGAATTGCGAGCCTTCTTGGCCGACACGTCCGCCGACAAGCGAGCGAAGTGGATCGACCTGTTGCTCGCGCGGCCGGAGTATGTCGATTACTGGGCGATGCGCTGGGGCGATCTGCTGCGGTCACATCGCCGCTACCTCGGCGACAAGGGTTTAGCGAGCTTCACCGGTTGGCTGAAGCAGTCGCTCCGAGACAACAAGCCGCTCGATGTGATGACTCGCGAATTGCTGACCGCGCAGGGGAACCTCTACGCGAACGGAGCGGTCGGCTACTTCTTCATCGACGAGAAAGTCGAAGATCTGGCCGAGACGACCGCTCAAGTTTTTCTCGGCGTGCGGATGCAATGCACTCGCTGCCATCATCACCCGCAAGAGGTTTGGACTCAGGACGACTATTGGGGCTTGGCCGCGTTCTTCACGCGGCTGGAATCGAAGGACTCCGGTGCGTATGGCGCGCGCTTCGGTGGTCCGCGCAGCCTGCGCGTCGCGGCAAAGCCGAATCCTAATCGCACGCTGGCGATCGCGGTCGCCCCCAAAGCGTTTCACGAACCGCTGCCAACCACGGATTCGACCGCAGACCCGCGCATCTGGTTGGCCAACTGGATGACTCGTGCGGACAACCCGTACTTCGCTCGCAACTTGGCGAACCGCTCTTGGGCCGCTCTGTTCGGACGCGGTTTGGTCGATCCGGTCGATGATCTGCGTGCGACGAATCCCGCCGCGATGCCCGCCGTGTTGGATCGGTTGGCTCGCGAATTGACCGAACACAAATTCGATGCGAAGCACCTGCTCCGAGTCATCTGCAACTCGCGCGTGTATCAGCTCGCCAGCGAGCTTCAGCCCAGCCGCGATCCCGATGGGCAACTCTGCACGCATCGCGTCCCGCGACGATTGACCGCCGAGGTGCTGCTCGATGCGGTCTCGCAAGTCACCGGCGTTCCCGAAGCGTTCGATGGACAGCCGCTGGGCACACGCGCGATTTCGTTGGCTGATCCGTCATTCGTCTCGGCGTTTCTGATGACCTTCGGCCGGCCACTGCGGAACAACGCCTGCGATTGTGCTCGCGGCGGGAACCCCGACTTGTCGCAGGCACTGCACCTGGTCAACAGCACGACGCTCCACCAAAAAGTCATCAGCGACAGCGGCCGACTCGCGACACTGCTGAAAGCCAACAAGTCAGAGTCGGAAGTCCTCGAAGATCTGTATCTGGCTACGCTGTCGCGCCGCCCGCGTCCCGATGAACTCACGACGATCGACGAACTGCTCCGCGATGCGCCCTCTCGCGCCGAGGGGTTGCAAGACTTGCTATGGACGTTGCTCAACAGTTCCGAGTTTGTGTTCAATCACTGAGTGGATTCACTCAGAGCCGCAATCAATCAGGGGTCGGGTGTTCGGTTTTTCGGAATTGGCGGGAAGAGGGCTTGGATTGCAAATGACGCTGCCTCCCGCCAATTCCGAAAAACCGAACACCCGACCCCGGACGCCAATCAATGAGTCAGAAAAAACGGTATCACGGCTGTCGGCTCACGGCCAACGGCTTTCGGCCGGAAGCCGATGGCGGAATGATGTCGATAGAAGCGTTCGAGTCAGGCTGGAAAGCCTGACCTACGAGAGGCACGAAATGAGTTCCGCTCCCATTCGCATCGCCACACGAGCCAGCCGGCTGGCGCTGTGGCAAGCCGAGCATGTCCGCGAGTTGCTGAAGTTCGCCGCGCCGGATCGAGTCGTCGAGATTGTGCCGCTCTCGACGATTGGCGACCGCGACAAGGTCGAGCCGTTGACTCAGTTGGGAGGCGGCAGCGGCGTGGGTGTTTTCACTCGCGAGATTCAAGCTTCGCTGCTCGACGGCCGAGCGGACGTTGCGGTGCATAGTTTGAAGGACTTGCCGACGGAGGCCGTGGCCGGATTGAAGCTCGCCGCAGTGCCGCCGCGCGGGGCGATGTTTGATGCTTTGGTTCTGCCTAGGAAAATCGAGACCGGAGAAAAAGAGAATCACGTTTTTCGGCTTTCGGCTCTCGGCTGTCTGCCGAACGGTGCGCGGGTTGGTTCCGGGAGTCCGCGGCGGCGAGCGCAATTGCTGCATCAGCGGCCGGACCTGCAATTCGTCGAGGCACGCGGGAATGTCGAGACGCGGTTGCGGAAGCTCGATGAGGGACAGTTTGATGCGCTCGTGTTGGCGGAAGCAGGGCTGACTCGATTGGAGTTGGCGGGACGAATCAGTACACGGCTGCAACCGCCGTTGATGCTGCCGGCGGTCGGTCAAGGTGCGCTAGGGATCGAGTGCCGCAGCGACGACGAGTCCACACGCGAAGTGCTGGCGCGACTGACCGACCAACCAACGTTGTTCGCGGTGTTGGCTGAACGCACCGTGCTTGCGACGCTGCGAGCCGGATGTCATGCGCCGCTGGGCGTGTGGACTCGGCCTGAGGGAACGTCGCTGCGATTGACGGCAGTCGTGTTGAGCCTGGATGGCGTGCAGCGATTCGAGTCTGAGCGACTCGCGGCAGTGGCCTCGGACGCAGACGCGATCGCACTGGGCCGTGCGGTTGCCGAGGAATTGCAGGCTCAAGGGGCGGCGGCATTGCTGAATCCATCAGCCGCAGGGCGCTAGCCCCGGTTCAAACGAGACAAACCGGGGCTAGCGCCCTGCGGCTGATGTGCTCAACTCCTGTTCTTAGTCGTGGCTCAGTACTGGCAGCGTTTCCTCAATCGGTTTTCTCGTTATGACCGTTCGGGTCGAAAGCCGATAACGACGAATGAGACACTCGGTTCGAGTGCCATGTCGTGTATTGGGGGGACGAGCCATGGAAGGTTCTTGGCGGCGATGGTCGCTGTGCGGTGCGGTCGTTTGTGGGACGTTGGTGCCTGCGGCAGTTCCGGCCGGAATTATTCCGTGGCCGTGGAGCGAGAAGCATCCGCCGAAGATGACGCAGCGGCGCGCGGAGAAGGATGCGTACTATGCCGAGCGTGCGTGGGAGCCGATCGGAGCGCGGCAAGTCGAAAAGCATGGGAAGCTGTGGCCTCCGTTCCCGCGCTCCAGAGGGCCGGCGAATCTGCCGAGCCATCTCTATCACGCCGAGCATTACTGGCCGTACCCGTACCAATGCCAGGATCGCGATTACGTGCGGGCCATTTCGGCGGCTCAGACCAGCAACGGCTGGGTGACGATGACGACGCTCTACGACTATCACTTTGACGAGTCGCATCTATTGAACGAGTCCGGACGGATGCAGTTGCGTTGGATTCTGGAGAACGCGCCGGCTCGGCATCGTTATGCCTTCGTACAGGCGGGCGTCGACAATGCGACGAGCCAGTCTCGGCTGGCCTCCGTGACAAACGAGGCGACGCTGTTGGTCGGAGCCGATCAAGCTCCACCGGTTCTGATCCGCGTGACCAGTCCGCTGGGACGTCCTGCGGAAGAGGTGGACCAGATCCGCCGCAAGGAGCGCGACACGATCGTCACTCCACGGATCACGCCGCCGATCGGCACCAACAACATCGGAGCGTCGCAAGCGAGCGGGCAAGGAACGTAGACAGCGTTTCGCGGTCAAACAACGAAACGACTTCAAACCGCCGTAGCCTGACTCTCCGAGTCGGGAACTCTGCGGCAAGGTTCCCGACTCGGTGAGTCAGGCTACGGTGAGCAGCAGACATGGACGGTGAATCGACTTCAGGTTTGGCAACATTGGATTTCCCGGGCCACGTGGTGCCGACGGGAGCTCACAAGGAATTGTTCTCCGATTTATTTGCCGAGTTGTCCGAGGAAACTCGCAGTCTATTGGCCGATCCGCAGTTGGCGACGCTGGGAGTGAAGACCGATTCGAGTGTGGCCGCTCATGCGCCGAAAGCGCCTCTGTCACTCAAGGACAGCGGGTTGGGGCGGACGCAAGTTTGCGATCTGATCCTCAAACAGATTTATCTGCACGGGAATCTGCTCGGCGTGGAAATCGCGAAGAACGCGCGGCTGCCGTACAACCTGATCGACGAAAGCTTGCGGTTCCTCAAGGACGAAAAGTGCATCGAAGTCTCGGCCGGTGGTGAGTTCATTGGCCGCGCCTCGTATCGCTTCAACCTGACCGAAATGGGCCGCACGCGTGCTCGTGAAGCGTTCGAGCAATGCCGTTACGTCGGCCCCGCGCCCGTGCCGCTGGAGTCGTATATCGCGCAGTGCCGTCTGCAAGCGGTGGCCGGCATCACCTGCAATGCGGAACGGCTGATGGAAGCCTTTCAGGGGATGATTATCGGGCCGGGATTGCTCGATGAAGTCGGGCCGGCCGTGTGCAGCGGACGTTCGATTTTTATTTATGGACCGCCGGGTAACGGCAAGTCGACGGTGGCCCGCGGGCTGGGCCGGTTCCTCAACAAATACAGTGGCGACATCTACGTCCCGTACGCGATCACCACCGAGAACTCGATCATCACGATCTTCGACCCGACGCTGCACCTCGTCACGGACAACTATGACCAGGAAACGTCGGGCATTCACGAGGCCGCCGGCGATCAGCGGCAGAAGCTGGAATCCACCGTCGATCTGCGTTGGCGGCGCGTGCGGCGGCCCGTCGTGATCACCGGCGGCGAACTGACGCTCGACCAACTTGACCTGCGCTACAACAAAGTCAGCAACCTCTATCAGGCTCCGGTGCAGATGAAGGCCAACGGCGGCGTGTTTCTGATCGACGACTTTGGCCGGCAGATTGTCAGTCCCAAGGAATTGCTCAACCGGTGGATCGTGCCGCTGGAGGAACGGATCGACTATCTCACGCTGGCGACCGGCAAAAAATTCTCGGTGCCGTTCGAGCTGCTGATCATCTTCAGCACGAACCTCGACCCTGGTGAATTGGTCGACGAAGCCTTCTTACGCCGCATCCGCCACAAGATTCGGATCGGGCCGCCCGACCGCGAGATGTTCACGAAAATCTTCCAGCTCGCGTGCGAGCAGCGGAATCTGCCGTTCGATGAGCGCGCGGTCCAGTACCTCTTCGCCAACCACTATTCTCAGAAGCGAACCCCGCGATCGTCAGATCCGCGAGATTTGTTAGAGATTGCCCAGTCGATCTGCCGATTCCGAAATCAGCGATATGTGCTTTCGCAGAAGCTGATGGAGGAAGCCTCGTCCCGCTTCTTCTGCGAAGTCTGACGCGACCTTCCACCAAACGACCTATCTTCCTCAAACAACCCTGCGCGGATTTACGTTCGCTGCACACGGAGGTGTGGCATGTCAATGACTCGCTTCACCGCTGTGATCTTGCTGGCCTCGCTGCTGACCGGCTGCGCGTCTTCCGGCAGCCGTTGGCCGTCATTTGCCAAGCGAGACAATGGTCCTCGCAAGAATCTCAAAGATCCGTCGAAGCTCGACCTGGCGTATGCCAAATGGCAAGAGCAGCTCGGCAACATGACCGAGGCTCGCGAACGCTATCAGCGAGTTCTGCATGACGAACCGCAATCGGTCGATGCGTTGCTCGGCTTGGCCCGTATGGATCAACTCGCCGGCCGCTTGACGGAGGCCGAGCAAGGCTTTCGCAAGGCACTCAAGAATTCGCCCAACGATCCGCTGGTGCTGGATGCCTTGGGGCAGTTCTACGCCGCTCAAGAAAAATGGCCGCAGGCGATTGACGTGTTGAAGCAGGGGCTGCAAATCGCGCCCACCGACAACACGATCCGCTTCCATCTGGCTGTCGCGACCGCCCGATACGGCGATCTAGCCGCCGCGAAGCCACACTTCGTCAATTCCGTCGGCGAGGCCGAAGCGGAATACAACCTGGGACTGATCCTGCACGATCAAGGCAAGCTCGAATTGGCCGAGCAGCATTTCATTCAAGCCACCGTCAAAAAGCCGACGCTCGAACAAGCTCAGTATTGGCTGAACGAGATTCGCATCGAGAAAGAAACGAAGAACTTGCTCGTCGGCACCAGCAGCCAGCAACGCCCGGAGATGGCGGCTCCCGCAGGAGCCTTGCCGTCCAACACGAAAATGAACGCGACCCAAGTCACCGAGCAGCGGATCAGTGCGAATGACTTACTCGGCATCCAGCAGACGGCCGCTCAACAGCCGTACTCGGCACCGCGAACCGGCGTCGCCCCGGCGACGAACAACCTGCCGTCCGCCTCACGCTCGGCGAATGTCAGCAACCCGTTTGCGACGGGAACCGCCGCTCTGCCCACCATCAACGGTGCCCTGACGCCGCAGCAGCTTGAGCAACTCCGCAACCAGCGGTAGTCGCGCTCGTAGTGACCGCATTCATGCGGTCCCCCCAAGACCCGATGAATCGGGTCACGACCAGTGGCCCGGCAAAGTTTCGCAGCTTTGCCGGACATGCCGAAGTTCGGAATCGCTCATCGCGTGCGGGTCATGCGGCCGATCCTCGCGATGGGGTCGGGAGTCTTTTTCTCGTGCTCCCGCTGATTCTGCCTGCGTGATTGAACTCCGTTCGGGGCACGAGAAAAAGACTCCCGACCCCGTGGCACTCCCCCTAGAATCCGCCGCAGGTGTCTGCCGTGAACGCCGCACTTCGTTTGTTCGAACCAGGTCTGTTCGTTCCGGGTTTGTTGTCAGACGCTCCGCTGTCTCTGCCAAAGACGTTGTCTCGCAGCAGCCAGCCCGTTCGCAGGAGCCGTACCATGTCCAGCAATGTCTCGTTCAAGTCACGTCTGCCCGAACTGACCAATCAGATCGTCGCGACGTACCAGCAAATCGGTTCGATCAATCACCTCGGCCATTCCGCGTTGCCCAGCCGCGAAGCGATCATTCAGATCCTGTTTGATTTGACCGAGGTGCTGTATCCCGGATATCGCCGTCGCCAGAACTTGCACCTGGGCAACGTCGTGTACCACACCGGTGATCTCATCGACGGCATCTACGACTCGCTGGCTGAGCAAATTGCACGTGCGCTCGAGCATGAATCGCGCGTCAGCCCACCCGTCGATGCGGATGGTTCCGCGATCGACTTTCTGATGCCAGCCCAGGTACGAACGTTCGCGTTTCTCGAAACGCTGCCAGAGATGCGGCGCATGTTGGCCGCCGATGTGCAAGCCGCGTTCGACGGTGATCCCGCTGCCAAGACGCTCGACGAGATCATCTTCTGCTATCCCGGCCTCGAAGCGATCACCGTCCATCGGATCGCTCACGAGTTGTACCGCCTGCAAGTGCCGTTCATCCCGCGAATCATGTCCGAGTGGTCGCACAGCCGCACCGGCATCGACATTCATCCGGGAGCGCAAATCGGCCCGTCGTTCTTCATCGACCACGGCACCGGAGTCGTCATCGGCGAGACCACCGTCATCGAACGCAACGTGAAGCTTTATCAGGGCGTGACGTTGGGCGCGCTAAGCTTTCCCAAGGACGCCGACGGCAACATCATCCGCGGCGCGAAGCGACACCCGACCATCGAAGAAGGGGTCGTGATTTACGCGAACGGCACAGTGCTCGGCGGCGAGACGGTCGTGGGCAAGAACTCAGTGATCGGCTCAAGCTGCGCGATCACCAAGAGCGTCCCGCCCAACACGCAAGTTACGATGGAAAAGCC
>CAMDDX010000289.1 GCA_945893075.1 Planctomyces sp. SH-PL62
GAGTTGGCTACGACGCTTTGCCATCACGCGACTCAAGCATCATCCGCTCAAAGAAAGTCTGCGAGGCAAGATGCAAATCGCCGGCTGGAACGACGACTTCCTCGCGGAAGTCCTCACAGGTCAACAACTTTGATACGCGCTGGCCGTGTGTCTCACCCGCCCCTCAAGTACCTGCGTGACATCCTCGACGCCATCGGGTTCTTGCAGTCGTTCGTGGTCGGTCGGAATCTGGACGACCTCGCGACGGACTTAGGCTTTCGTTACGCGGTCGAACGGGCTTTGGAAATCATTGGCGAAGCCATCGTGCAGCTTGCGAAGTCCAGCCCCGACGTCGCCGAGCGGATTAGCGAGCGACAGCGGATCGTCGGATTCCGAAACATCCTGGTCCATGCTTACGACATCATTCAGGTTGATATCTTGAGGCTCGTCATCGAGGACAAACTTCCGATTCTGAAAGGTGAGGCCGAGAACCTTTTATTGGAACTGGATAAGCCGCTTCAGACGCCGCCAGAAAACCCGTGACCATCCTTTGTCCACGTCAGGAGCCAGTGACATGAGCGAAGTGAAATTCATCTTGCGAGATGCGTGCCGTGAGGTCTCGTCCCATTGGCATGGGAGCTGTGCGGATCGGGCCGTGGCCGCGCTGAGTGCCGATCCGGTCACGATTGAGGAACTGGAGGTCGCGATCGAGCGGTTCATGAATCCGGGCGATGATGGCCGCTGGTTTCGCTGTTTTTGGGGATGCCTGGACGACGAACCGTATGATGCTGGCTTAGTCGTGATCGACTTGGCGGCGCGGTTGGTGGTCGTCGAATCGTCGTACTCATCTCCCGGCCGCAAGGGGACGGTTCGGTATCACGACGGTGCGTGCGGCACCAACGCTCAAATCCGTTATCAATTGGCCGACGAGTGGCGAGTGACGCACGACGTCGATCGTTGGCGACATCTGGCGGAGGAGCGGCGGCGCGAACGTGCGGCCCATCCGCCGCTCGATGCGCGGGCCGTCTTGTTCGGCCGGCCGCTCGTGGAATTCCTCGCGGCCGAATGCTTCGCTGCGTTCGGCCGCCGCGAGGAACTCGCGCAGGCGACTCGCGCAAGATGGATCGCAGACGAGAAGGAGCGAGCGATTCGTTGGCCGCATCGCGTCCGGCAAGATCAAACGAATTCCACATCGCCCAGTGGGGACGGTTCGCTCAGCATGCGCGACCCGGAGACGATGACTCTGGAAGAACTCGCGCCGTCCACGCGGCCGGGACAGGAGCGTTATGCGAGCCTCTACTACGATGCTCTGAAAGACATTCATGTCGCGTGGCTGATGACTCCGCGTGCCGACTTGCGCGGCGAGATTCCGCGTGAGATCATGCTCGCGCAGCACGATCACATTTCACGCGACTTGGATTCTCGTTGCGAGCAATGGTCGCAACTGGATTTCTGCCCGCGCGGTTTGGACACGACGTCGCACGCTTTCCAATTCGGTGGCTTCGGCACGCATGAGTTGGTCAAGTACTACGACCTCGTCCGCGAGTTGCTGTGGTCGTGTTGGGAACGGCTGACCGAGTTGGCTCAATCGCCGAAGGCTTCACAGCGGCCGGAGTCGCTCGCGCTAGGAGATTTTTTGACGGCCGAAGTCCCGCGACTGGAGCAGGTCCGTGAGGAATGGTTCATTACGCCCGACCCCGAATGCCACTTCCGCACGCCTCGTTCGATCATCGACCGCGAGCGGCAACGACTCCCGGAAGGGATGTCCGGGCATGAAGCGATGGTCGATCCCGATTGCCCCTGCTGCCAAATGCTGGCCGACATGCCCGGCCCGAAGTTTTGGCATCTCGATGGCAGCGGTATGGATTGGGGAGAGTTCGCATTCGATATCTACCGTCGCACTCGCGAAGAATGGGAAGCCGAGCAACGGGACTACGACGAGTTTAGCCGCAAGTGCGACGCTCGCGACGCCGAGCGCCGTCGGTTGGGTGTCGACTATCCAATTGAGGGAACGCACCCAGAAGGGTCCGTCTGGTCGAGTAGTTTTTCCATCGCCGACACACCTGACGTGCCGCTCGGCATTCGCTTGTTCGGCATCGGCGGTCACCTTGCCGAAATCATCACAGATCTTCGCGAACCGCCAAAGGGCAACAAAACTTTTGACGCCATCGCTTCTCAACCGCTTATTGATCAACTCAACCGCGACTTCGGCAACCTTCGGGAAGTCTTGATCGGGGCAGACGCCGAACTGTCCGCGGCATTGATCGAACCGGTGCTCGATCACTTTGCCGAAACGCTCGACGCCGTCGCCGCGGAGCGCTCAGACCTCGACCCCAAATGCGGGGCCTTATTTGCAAAGCTGAAAAACTTTCTCACGCCGCCCGACCCGGAGATTCCTTATGAGTTCCCCGATGATGGCCTTCCGTTCTGACGAGACAGATCGGCGATTCTGGCGTTGCAACACTACAGATTTGGCTTCGCTCGCGCGGCCATCTTTTTCTTCTTCTCTTCGGCCTTCTTCTTTTCGTTCTCATCGGCGAAGACCGGGCCGCGTTTGGCTTGCGCCATTGCGCGTTCGATGGCGGCGTAATCCTTGCTGATCGGCTTCCAGGACCAGCCCATCGGCTTGCTGAGTTCTCGTTCGGCGAGCTTCGCCCACGGCGTCCCTTGGTGCTGATTGACGACTCGTTCGAGATACTCCTGAGCCTTCGCGGCCATCTTCTTGACTTGCACACCCGACGTGATTTCGTCGGAGGCGACCAGCTCCCAAGTGTTGTCCCCCTTCTTGTCGAAGGTCTTGGGATTGGCCTTCATCTGGGCGAGCGTCATGTTGTAGCCGAACGAGCGAACGCGCATGGCGAGTGCTCGGCCGTAGGCGGTGTCGTAGGCGGCTTGCCAGCGCGGCTCTTTGATCTTCGTGCGGTCTTTCTCGCCTTGTTCGAGCAGCGTCACGATTTCATTGAGCTTGTAGTCCAGCACGGCCAGCGGTTTCTGAGCGTCATTAAGTTCCGTTCGCAGAGCCGCGTCGGTATCGGCTCGGAAGATGACTTCGGGGGTCGGCGTTCGCTCGCCCAGCGTTTTGCGAGCAGCATCGACCAGCACAGTCTTGGCGCGATTGGCTTGCAAGTCTTTCGTGTAAAACTTGATCGGCCGGTAATCGGGCAGGTAGTTCCGCATGACTGCGGGGTCAAAGCGAACGCCGCGGCTGGTGTCCTCGACGATGAGGTACACCCCCTGAGTTTCGGCACAGAGCCGCGTGAGGGCATACGGACCAAGGCCAGCCGTCATGCGGACCAGATCACCGCCGGCCACGCCCCAGAACGGCAGATTGACATGTTCGGGAGCGACGGTCTCCGGGCCTTGATCGACTGGCAGCTCTTCGGAATCGCCATCGTCATAGGTCCAACGCACGTAGCCCTTCTCTTGTCCAAACGGGGCGGCGTTCCCCACGCAGTACACTTTGAAGCCAGCAGCGGACGTCGCCTGAATGACTTGATCGAGCTTTTCGCCGTTGACGCCAAAGTCGTCGCCACGCTCGTCGGTGACGATCACCAGTAGGCAGTTGCGATGCTCGCGGCTGCGGTAGTCGCGGTACTTCGCCACCGTCTTTTCGACAGCGGTGAAGACGTTTTCTTTGCCGCTCTCATCGTTCGGGATGTTCTCTTTGACGAGCTTCACGAGTTGCGGAATGTCGTCGGTCGCATCTTTCGAGATGAAATGAAAATCCTTGCCGAAGCTGACAATCGCCGATTTCAGAATACCGTTCTTGGTCTCGACGTCCATCAATCCGAGTTGCTTGTAGATGTTCTCGAAGCGTTCGGCGACCGCTTCACGACGAACTTTCATCGACGTCGATTCGTCGAACAGCCAGACGACCAGCGTCTTCTTTTCCTTCAGCGAGGCCATGATCTCAAACGTCAGCCGGTCGATGGTCCCAGCCGTGCCTCCCGAGCCGCCGCCGGTCCCTTTTCCGCCAAACTCGCCCGAAAGGTTGTCCGTACCGCCGCGGACTTCGACCGTCTTACCCAGCGAGTCGGTCGCGACATCGCCGATCGTTGCCGTCGGCGTGAGATTGACCTTCACCAATTCTTCTTGCAGCCGCTTGGACGTTTCCATCTGTGGCGAGGCACTGACTGCTCCCGCCGCGGCCAGCGACGGACTGAGCGTATCGCCCGTGCCGCCGTTGCCGACTTGGTCCGTCGCGGCGACATCAAACTTGAATTCCGGTTCCTGAAGTTCTTCGACTTCGCTCACGACCAGTTCGGCGAAGGTTTCGCGGACGATCGGAAACGTGTAGAGGCCGAAAAAGAGGAAGATCAGCGAGTGCAAACCCAGGCTCACTCCCCAGGCCGGAACCTCTTTGAGCGAAAACTTATGGGGAGGTTCGTCACCGGATGGCTGAGGCTGATTGGCTTGAGACACGGCAGGATTCCTTCGATTCGAAACTGCTTGACCGGACCGCTCCTTGAGGACTGCGATCCGACGGACTAAACCGGCGGGCAAAGGTAAACATTCGACAGAACCTGAGCAACGGCCAAAAAACCGTCTGATTCGGAAGTTGCGGACGCAAGCGAGGTCCGATTATGCCACCGCCGACGGTGGTTTCGGGGCGGGGCATTCGCTATCTAAAGACGGAGGTTGGCAAAATCATGGTTCACAAAATGATGAAAACACTGGAGGAGAATCGTATGTCGCTGCTTTACCGAATTCCCCGATCGTTGGTCGCTTTCCTGGCATTGCTCGTGTCGGCTTTCGCAGGTGCCCAGGTGCAGTCGGAGGATTCGAGTCCGAAGGGTAAGAAGACTTTTCAAGATGTCATCGTCGCTCGGCAAAAAGACCTGCTGCGAGACGCGGCCAGCTACACCGAGCAGAATCCCGAGGCCGCCGACCTCGACGAAGCGTTCGGTTGGAGCTTCGAGACGGCTCGGCGTTTCGGCCTGGAAGCCGACGCGCTGCCTCTGGCGGAGCGATGCTTGCAAAGCCGGATGGCCTCATCGACCGTGAAGACCGGCGCAAAGACGGTGTTGTGCGTCGGCTTGGCCAAGTCGGGAAAACTCAAAGAGGCGGCCACCGCATTTCAGGACTCGTTGCAGTTCGCTCGGTTGGGAGCGGGGAACGAGCATTTGGATCTCGCCGTGGAACTCGTCGGACAGGCTGGCTTGGCGAACAACCACGCGACGGCCAGGAGCATCTATGAAACTCTCTCGAATCGCTTCGGCTTGAACGCGCAGGTCGGTGAGTTTTGTGTGAATCGACTGCGGAAGCTGGAGTTGGTCGGCACGGATGCGGCCGAACTCAGCCTGACAGACCTCGGCGGTCAGCCGGCCAGCATCGCGGCCATGAAAGGGAAAGTGCTCCTGATCGACTTCTGGGCCACGAATTGTCCGCCATGTCTGGCAGAGTTTCCGAAGTTGAAGCAGTTGTATGCCGAAAAACACGAAGAGGGATTTGAAGTCCTCGGCATCAGCTTGGACGACTCACCGGAAATCGTTGAAGCGTTCCAAGCACGGGCCAAGCTGCCGTGGAAATTGGTCTGCGAGGCCGAACAAGTTCGACAAGCCAGGGAGAAGTATCGAGTCCGCACGATCCCGTCCCTCTTCTTGGTGGGACGAGATGGCCGGATCGCGCAAGTCGATCTGAAAGGGAACGACCTACGGCAAGCAGTGGAACGCTGCCTCGCCGAAAAGTAGGTTGCGGCGAAGTAGGTCGGACAATCCTGTCCGACTGGGAACGGACAGGATTGTCCGTTCTACAAGAATGCGTTGATGACCGAGAGGGCACTGCCATGCCACCCGTCGAACATGTGATCCGAGCCCATGACGGCGTCGAGTTGATCTCGCGGCGGTTCGAGCCGCTCGATCCGTGTGCCGATGGCCGCGCGTTGGTGATCGTTCACGGGGCCAGCGAGCATGGCCGTCGCTACGACCATGTGGCACGACTGTTTGCCGATCGCGGCTGGACGGTCCTCGTCGGCGACAATCGCGGGCATGGGCATTCCGGCGGCAACCCGATGCATGTTCGCCGATTTGAAGATTACCTCCGCGACCTCGACGCTGTCTGGCAGTACCACAAGCTGGACCCGGCTCGCACGGTGTTGCTGGGGCACAGCTTCGGCAGCTTGATCTCGGCTCGCTTTGCGGAGACTCGGCCAGAGAAAGTCTCCGCACTGGTGCTGATGGCTCCGCTGCTGCGGCTGAAGGTGCATGTCAATCCGTTGGTCATTGCGTGGGGCAAACTGGTTTCGTTCTTGGTGCCATCGGTGCGTTTCGAAACCCGTGTCGATTCCAAGGACACAACACGCGACGAAGTGGCTCTGATGGCACGGCAAGCGGACCCGCTGATTCATCGCAGCGTGACCTGTGGCTGGTTCTTTCAGATGAAAGCCGCCTTGAACGACGTTTGGGAAGAAGTCGGTTCGTTGAACATGCCGGTCCTGGTTGCCCAAGGTGGAGCAGATCGCATCGTCGATCCGCACGTCGCTCGGCCGTGGCTGGAGAAAGTGCCGTGTACCGACAAAGAGCTGAAATGGTTCCCCGAGCATTACCACGAGCTGCATAACGAACCGGATTGGCTCGACGTGATGAACCGCGTAGCGGACTGGCTGGAGGAACGGGTCAAGTGCGGGCCGGTCGCCGCAGTTCAAAAAGCTGGTAGTGCAGCCCCGGTGTCATGATCTCGTGGCCTTCGTGATCGCGCATCGTCACGGCATAGCCTCGTTCGCGCGCGAGATACCAAAACGGATGGGCGGCGTTTCGGCCGCCGTCGGCCAGCCAGCAGAGGCCGCCCGGTTCCAGCATGATCTCCAAGAGATCGAGGATCGGGACCAGATTGCGTTGCTCGTACAGCAGATCGCAGCCGAGGATCACCGGGTATGTCGTGTTCGGTGGCGTGCGCCAGTCGAGCTCGCTCGTCTCGACATCGTCGAATCCATTCAGCCGAGCGTTGTGCTGAGCAACCACGACCGAGGTCGGTTCGTAGTCGGTCATCGTGACTCGGCACCCTTTCGTCCGAGCCGCCACGCCGACGAGTCCGACTCCGCAGCCGAGTTCCAGCACGCGAGTCCCCTCCGGCCAATCCCCCTTCAACACCGCCTGCGACATGTAAATCGCCGCCGGCCAAAGATACGCCCAGTACGGCATGTAGTCGTCGCGGTCGCTGGCGGCCTTCACCTCTGGGCCATCCAGCAACGCATCAGGGCGATCCGGCACAGTGAGTTTCAGCGTATGGTCGTCGAATGCGTACTCGCGCACGGTCCAACCACACGGCAACGGCGGCAAGTGCGATGTGTCGCACTCCAGCGACGACGGCTCCTCATTGGCGGGATTGATTTCGCGACGTGTGTCAGTGGGCGATGTCATGTTGGAGCCACGGGGTCGGGAGTCTTTTTCAGGCCGCCTGGAAGTCGCGATGATTAGAGAAAGCGTCGAGGCGGCCTGAAAAAGACTCCCGACCCCTTCGCGCGGCTCACGGATGAAACGGCGGAATCGCGATCACATTGCGCCCGTCGACCATATCTTGCAGATGTTGCGAGACCGCCTCAACGATCGCGTCGATCAAGACACGTCCGGTCTCGGCGGTCGCTTCCAGCGGTTCCTTGTCCGCTTGATCGAGCATCGCCTCTTGACGCACGTTTTCTGGAAACGCCGCCAATGCAAACGCGGTTTCGAATTCTTGAGCATGTCCCGGAAAACGTTTCGTCTTGAGATGCCGCTCGGCGATCTCCTTCGACAAGAAGTCCCAGTACGAATGAAATTGGACGTTGCACTCGAACCGTTGCAGGAACTGTCCCCACATGCCGTTGCACGGGGCGACGTTTCCGCCGTGCCCGTTGAGCACCAGGATGTTCCGAAACCCAGCGCTGTGCATCGAGCGAATCGCGTCGAACAACACGCTCAGCCAACCGCCGGGTAGAGCCGTCAGCGTGCCGATGTGCCGCATGTGATGTTCGCTGATCCCGATATTCATGGCCGGCGCGATCACGACCTGCGGGGCGAGCTTGTCCGCAATCAGTTGCGAGACATGGCAGACGCTTCGCCAGTCATGCTCCATCGCGAGATGTTCGAGATGCTGCTCGGTCGCCGCGACCGGAATGATGCACGCCTTGAGTTCGCCGGATTGCATCCGCTCGCGAAACTCGCGCCGCGTGTGCTTGTGGACCCAGAGTCGTTGTTCGTTGGGGGATGACATGGCGTGTTCCTGAGGGGTCGGGTCTACGATTTTTCGGAATTGGCCAACAGGACGCTGCGACTTCGGCAAAACTGAATTTGGCCAATTCCGAAAAATCGTAGACCCGACCCCGCGTTCAAATTCAGTAGTTGGTCTTGAGAGCTTCCATCACGACATAGCCCGCGATCTTCAGGCCGAGCCGTTCATACGTCGCCTGCGCGGAGGTGTTGTGTTCTTCGACGTACAACCGCAAGCCGACGACGTTCGGCGACGCGGCGGCTTCGGCTTGCAGGTGTTGGATCAGCGAGCGGAAGACTCCTTGCCGGCGGAAGTCGGGATGGACGTAGACGCTTTGCAGCCACCAGATCTCGCCGTTGCGCCAGTCGCTCCACTCCCACGTGTGCATCATCTGGCCGACGATCTGATCGCCGACACTCGCCAGGAAATAGCGGCCGTGCTGGGGATTGCCGAGGATCGCTCGGACTCCGAGTTGCACCGTCGGCCGGTCGAGCTGTTTGTTTTCGGATTCCGTCGCGAGTCGGCAGTTGAACTCGACGACGATCTCTTCGTCAGCGGGTGTGGCGGGGCGAATGGCAATCGTCGGCATGAATGTTCTCGTTCGTTTCCGAAAGGCTCCACCTCGTGTCGCAGCGGAGCATCACTGTCGAGCCGATCCCACGGAAAATCAACGGAACCGCGAGGATTCCGCTGGGGCAGCCAGTTTCCACTCTGCAACAGGCGTCAGGAATTTGTTGCCAATGCGAAACTATGACCTATGTTGCCTGTGTCCTCTCGGCATCATGCCGACGTGAATTTGATTCTGTCCGCTTCCCCAAGCGGATGGAAAACATCGTCAGGGTGGCGAGGTTGCCTCCCCAACGACGGTCGTGTGGATGGAGATAACGGCCGAACGCATCTCCCCTCGTGTGGTCGCGTGAGCTTGGCTCAATGCGGCGCGTCACGTTTTGGAATCGGCGATTGCTCCCCCGCAGTCGCCGGCCCAAAGAGTTTTCTATCTGGCCGTTTCCACAGACTGTCGCCCCGTAGGATGACTCTCCGAGTCGTCCGTGTTCCCGCCGTATCGCGGTTGGAAAACACGAACGACTCAGAGAGTCGTTCTACGCCGACGCAACCTCACAGAGATTCCACACCCATGAAGACAAACCAAGGCTCCTTGTTGGTCGTCGATGACGACAAGCACATTCTCGAAGCGATGGCCGACTATCTCCGCAGTCTGGGCCACCGCACCGAGACCGCGTCCTCCTGCAAAGACGCGATGGACCGCATGGGCGAGTTCCCATTCGAGGTCGTCTTCTGCGACGTGAACCTCGGCGACCGCGACGGCTTTGAGCTGCTCGAATGGTCGGCCGAGCATTGCCCGGACACGTCGGTGATCCTTATCACCGGCTACGGCACGATTGAATCGGCCGTCGAAGCGATCCGCATGGGAGCCTTCGATTATCTGACCAAGCCAGTCATCGACGACGAGTTGAACTTCTCCGTGCAACGAGCACTCGGCCAACGCAAGCTGGTTGAAGAGAACAAGACGCTCAAAGCCCAGCTCAACCAAAAGTTCGGCATGGGGAGTTTAATTGGCCGCGACTACAAGATGCTGAAGATGTACGACTTGATCGAAAGCGTCGCCGACACTCGCACGACTGTCTTGGTCCTGGGCGAGAGCGGCACCGGCAAGACGATGACCGCTCGTGCGAT